>NZ_JBQCDN010000261.1:0-19708 GCF_051961175.1 Trinickia sp.
CCCGGCACCGATCACGCGGGCATCGCCACGCAGATCGTCGTGGAACGCCAGCTCGATCAGCAAGGCATCTCGCGCCATGACCTGGGCCGCGAAACATTCGTCGAGCGCGTGTGGGAGTGGAAGGAAAAATCGGGTTCGACGATCACGAATCAGGTCCGGCGCCTCGGCGCATCGATCGACTGGTCGCGCGAATACTTCACGATGGACGAGAAAATGTCGACCGTCGTCAGCGAAGTGTTCGTCCGCCTCTATGAACAAGGCTTGATCTACCGCGGCAAACGGCTCGTCAACTGGGATCCTGTCTTGATGACGGCCGTTTCCGATCTGGAAGTCGCGAGCGAAGAAGAAAGCGGCCACCTCTGGCACATCCGTTATCCGCTGGCCGACGGCAGCGGCCATCTGACGGTCGCCACGACGCGTCCCGAAACGATGCTCGGCGACGTCGCCGTCATGGTTCACCCCGAAGACGAACGCTACGCGCACCTGATCGGCAAGAGCGTGAAGCTGCCGCTGTGCGACCGCGAAATTCCTATCATCGCCGACGACTACGTGGATCGTGAGTTCGGTACCGGTGTCGTGAAGGTCACGCCGGCGCACGATTTCAACGATTACCAGGTCGGTCAGCGTCACGGCCTGCCGCAAATCGAAATCCTCACGCTCGAAGCGAAGATCAACGACAACGCGCCGGCCGCCTATCGCGGCCTCGATCGCTTCGAGGCGCGCAGGCAAATCGTCGCCGATCTCGATGCGCAGGGGCTGCTGGAATCGGTCAAGGACCACAAGCTCATGGTGCCGCGCGGCGACCGCACGAACGTCGTGCTCGAGCCGCTGCTCACCGATCAATGGTTCGTCGCGATGAGCAAGCCGGCACCGGAAGGCACGTTCCATCCGGGCAAATCGATCGCAGAAGTCGCGCTCGATGTCGTGCGCACGGGCGAGATTCAATTCGTCCCCGAGAACTGGACCACCACCTATAACCAGTGGCTCGAAAACATCCAGGACTGGTGCATTTCGCGGCAACTCTGGTGGGGCCATCAGATCCCCGCCTGGTATGGCGAGAGCGGCGAAATCTTCGTTGCGCGCACGGAAGCGCAAGCGCGCGAACAGGCGCAGGCGCGGGGCTATACGGGTGCGCTCAAGCGCGACGACGACGTGCTCGACACGTGGTTCTCGTCCGCGCTCGTGCCGTTCTCTTCGCTCGGCTGGCCGAACGAAACGAAGGAGTTGGCAGCATTTCTTCCCTCCTCGGTGCTGGTGACGGGCTTCGACATCATCTTCTTCTGGGTCGCCCGGATGATCATGATGACGACGCACTTCACGGGCAAGGTGCCGTTCAAGACCGTCTACGTGCACGGGCTCGTGCGTGACCACGAAGGCCAGAAGATGTCGAAGAGCAAGGGTAATACGCTCGACCCGATCGATATCGTCGACGGCATCGATCTGGAAACGCTTGTGGGCAAGCGCACGACGGGCCTCATGAACCCGAAGCAAGCCGCCTCGATCGAAAAGAAAACCCGCAAGGAATTCCCGGACGGGATTCCCGCCTTCGGCACCGATGCATTGCGTTTCACGATGGCATCGATGGCCACGCTGGGCCGCAACGTCAACTTCGATCTCGCGCGTTGCGAGGGCTATCGCAACTTCTGCAACAAGCTGTGGAACGCCACGCGCTTCGTGCTGATGAACTGCGAGGGCCACGATTGCGGCTTCTCGAAGCCCGGCGCCTGCGCACCTGGCGATTGCGGCCCGGGCGGCTACACGGATTTTTCGCAGGCTGACCGCTGGATCGTCTCGCTGTTGCAGCGCGTGGAGAGCGAAGTCGAAAAGGGCTTTGCCGATTACCGCTTCGACAACGTCGCGAACGCGATCTACAAGTTCGTCTGGGACGAGTACTGCGACTGGTACCTCGAACTCGCGAAAGTTCAGATCCAGAACGGCACGCCCGAGCAGCAGCGCGCGACGCGCCGCACGCTGTTGCGTGTGCTCGAAACGGTGCTGCGGCTCGCCCACCCGATCATTCCGTTCATCACCGAGGCCCTCTGGCAAAAGGTGGCGCCATTGACCGATGCCTACCCGCAGGGCGCCGCGAGCGGCGAGGCCTCGATCATGGTGCAACCTTACCCGCGCACCGAGACGAAAAAAATCGACGAAAATGCCGAGCGCTGGGCAACGGGCCTGAAAGCGGCGATCGATTGTTGCAGAAACTTACGCGGCGAAATGAACCTATCGCCCGCAACGAAGGTCCCTCTGCTTGTGCACGGCGATGCAGGTCAATGGCAGACGTTCGCACCTTACGCACAAGCGCTGGCGCGTTTGTCCGAAGTACGCATCCTGGCCGATGAGGCCGCGCTCGACGCGCAGTCTCAAGGCGCACCGGTCTCGATCGTCGACGGCGACAAGCTCGCTCTGCTGGTTGAGATCGACGTGGCAGCCGAGCGCGAGCGGCTTGGCAAAGAAATTGCTCGGCTCAACGCCGAGATCGCCAAGTGCTCGGCGAAGCTCGGAAACGAAGCTTTTGTCGCAAAAGCCCCGGCTTCTGTCGTGGAGCAAGAGCAGAAAAGGCTGTCACAATATCGGGACACCATTGCGAAGCTCAGCGCGCAACTCGCGCGTCTGCCGGCTTGACCGTTCGCATCGATTGGGCACGTGGTCCCACTAGTACAACCAGGGTAATGCCATGCTAAAAGTCACCAAGGCCGTCTTTCCCGTTGCGGGGCTCGGCACGCGTTTTCTTCCTGCCACGAAGGCCAGCCCGAAGGAAATGCTGCCGATCGTCGACAAGCCGCTGATTCAGTACGCCGTCGAAGAAGCGATGGCCGCCGGCATCACCGAGATGATCTTCGTGACGGGCCGCAGCAAGCGCGCGATTGAAGATCATTTCGACAAGTCGTATGAAATCGAAGCCGAGCTCGAGGCCCGCGGTAAGGAAAAGCTGCTCGAACTCGTGCGCAGCATCAAGCCGAGCCATGTCGATTGCTTCTATGTGCGGCAGCCCGAAGCGCTCGGTCTGGGTCATGCGGTGCTGTGCGCCGAGAAGCTCGTTGGCGACAACCCGTTCGCCGTCATCCTCGCGGACGACTTGCTCTATGCCGAGCCGCCCGTCATGAAGCAGATGATCGATGTCTTCGATCACTATCACAGCTCGGTGATCGGGGTGGAAGAGATTCCGCCGCAAGACACGCGTTCGTACGGGATTGTCGACGGCAAGGAATGGGAAGACGCCATCATCAAGATGTCGGGCATCGTGGAGAAGCCGGCGCCTGAGGTTGCGCCGTCGAATCTGGGTGTGGTGGGCCGTTACGTTTTGAAGCCGCGGATCTTCGATCACTTGCGCGCGCTCAAGCCCGGTGCGGGCGGCGAGATTCAACTTACCGACGGTATTCAATCGCTGCTCGGCGATGAGCAGGTTCTTGCGTACAAGTACCACGGCACGCGCTTCGATTGCGGCAGCAAGCTCGGGTATCTGAAGGCCACGGTCGAGTTCGCGCTGCGTCACCCCGAAGTGGCCGAGGATTTCGAGCATTATTTGCGGACGCGTTCGCCGGTGATGGATAGCTGAGCGGGCGTCTACCGGAGCCGGTGAAATCGGCATGGGGGCGGAGCCGATAGGCTTCGCCCCCGCTCGTCATTTGGCGAAGGATGACTGGAGGCGCGCCGTGCCCGTCGCCAAACGTTCAGTCTGCCCTCCAGCTGGGCATCAGACGCCCGCGTTCATCGAAGCGGTAACGATGTTCCGCCCAACCCACGCCAAACAGCAGCAGCACCCGGTCGTAGTAGGCTAGCGGCTGCGTCGCATCGTTGCCGGCAGCCTCCCTTGCAGCCATTCGACGCGCCTGTGCGGCAGCGCCGGCTTCGTCGCCGAGTGCGCTCAAGTACGGCACCAAGGCCGCCGAAAAGCCCATCGGCCCGGTACCGGCCAACTCGCCCGTTTGCGTCGCGACGCGTTCGGGCGGAAGGCCGGCCGCATCGACAACCCGGCGCATCCCGCCTAGCGCGGTGAGCAGCGGCTTCGCGAGCGGATCACGCGGCGACGTCATCCCCGCCCACAGATAGATGCGAATCGCATCGTAGCTGCCGACGTCGCCCTTCGTGGGGTCGACGCCTACCCCACCCTGCGCCCGCCATGCGAGCCAGTCGGGCGGGAAGCCATGCGGGGACGCAGCCGCCGCGAGCCGAACCGTGCCTGCCGCGATGGCCGACCACGGACCGCCGCTATCTGCGCTCTCGAACCGTCGCAGCAGCGGCAACGGCATGTAACTCAAATTCAACCGCCACGTTCCATTGCCTGTGGCAAAGCCGTGCGGGCCCGGCAACAGCATCGGGCCCAGGCCCGGCAGATCCGCGGTCTCGGCACTGCGGATGTGTCCAAGCACCGAGCGCGCCGTATTCGTGTACTGCGGCGCCTGCCAGAGCCGCCCCGCTTCGAAAAGCGTGTAAGCGATCCACGCATCGGAATCGGCCGCCGAATTCGCGTCGATCACGCCGTAACTGCCGTCGGGTTTGCGGCCCCACTGCCAGGCAGGCAGCTGTGCGTCGAGTTTGCCCGCACATAGATTGTCGGCCGTCCATTTGAGGACGGTATCGAACGTCTTGCGGTCGTTTGCCACCAGCGCAAAGAACAGCGCGTAGGACTGGCCCTCCGACGTGCTCTGGTAAATCGACGTGGTGTGATCGATGACACGGCCATCGGCCTGAAGCTGCGTCTTCACGAACGCGTCCCACGCGGGCCACCCCGTTTGCGCGACAGCCAGTGAAGCCGTGCACGCGAGACACGAGGCGACGCCGGCAAGGCGCGTGAACCGCAGGCTCGGCATGCGTCGTGGCCGAACAGCAAACCGATGCAGCGCCGCCATCATGAAACGCGGAACGGGAAAAAAACGATTAGTCGTGATCGTCATCGAGTCGCAGATAAAAGTCGCGCGGGCTGCGGGCGACGTCCCGGCTGAAGACCGCCGCCCGCGGCGACAGGAAATAACGCAGGAACGCCAGCGCGGCGAACTGTTTATCGCGCCCCGGCGTCACGTTCGCATCGCCGAGCACGCCTGCTTGCCACCGCGATGACAGACGGAACGTAGCCGCAAGCCGCAGATGGGCGTACGGCCCCTGAGCGTGACTGCCGCCACAGGTAAGGCTGGCGGCTTTGGTGAAGTCTGTCTGCGCGGCGGCCGCATCGTTGCTTCCTACCTCCGCCTGGAACAGATTCCTCAGGCCGTCCGGAAGCGAGTTCGGAAAGCACGGCACGCTGCTCTGGTGCGACACGTTCCATCCCGTTTCGACATTGCCCTGCCACTGCCAACGCCGCCCTTCCTGCGACAGCCATTGCAGCGCAACGCCCCCGCTCAGCGACGACTGCGGACTATAGTAGCCGCCTTGCCCCCACGTATAAAAGTTCTCGTTGCGAACGTACCCGAGGTAGTGGAATGCCGGGCCGACGCTGAAATAGTCGAAATGCTGCAATTTCAGATCGTAAGCGGCCGAAACGTCACCCGAGCCGCCGAAGTTGCGCATGACGTTCATCCCCGTCAGCCATTGCAGTTGCGTACTCGCGCTGACGTTCCAGCGCGGCGCGACCTGCCAGCGGGAATGTGTTCCGATTTCCGTGCGCTGCACCGCGCCCCAGGATGAGCCGTCGGGTAGCCGCATGCCTCGCCACGACAAGAGCGAATCGCGCACCGGTTCACCCGTACCGAAAAAGGCCGACCAGGCGCCCCATCCCGCCTGCTGTCCGATGGCTGCGCGAAAACCGGGCGTCAGCCCGCCCGGACCGCCTTGCACCGCACCGCCGGCAAGTTCGACGTTCAGCCGCTGGTCGGCACCAAAACGCACCGTATCGGAGATCATGGCCTGTAACTCGTCTGCCCGCACCGTGCCGCCGAGCGTCTTGGTATGCAAAGCGGCGCTCAGTCTGCCGAGATCGACGTTGGCCGCAGCGAGTTTGCCGTTGTCGAACGCCGACTGGAGCCCCGGCACCGTCTCGTCGAGCGAAGCGCTTCCCGCATCGAGAAAGAGCGTCCGGTACCGAAGCTCAAACTGGCGTGTGCCGTCGATCCATTCGCCGCGCACCGTGGGCGCAAGCACATTGAGCCGGCCTTGTGCGGCAGCACCGACGTGATCGCCCCAGGCGAGGCCCGACGAGATCGACGGTGCACCGATGCCGGTCAGATCGGCAGGCACGCGGCGCAGCACGCGTTGCGCGTCGACAGGGCCGTCGAGCGCCGCCCGCAATGCCGCCCCCGATTCGACGAACTGTTTGCTGTAGAAGTCGCGCTCGGCTTCGAGCGCCGCAACGTAGTTGCGAAGCGGTCCCGCATCGTCGGCAGCCGGGCGCGCGGGCGCACCCGATGCCTGCATCGCGAGGGCAAACCCTTCGGCGCTGTCCTCGTCGCGCTGGCGTGCGTACCGGGCAGAGAAATGCGAGGCGGCTTCCCGATACCGCCCGAGCGCATAGAGCGCCCAACCTCGCGGCAGCTCGGTATCGGATTGCCGCGCGCCTTCGCGTTCCGCCGTATCGAGCAGTCCGAGGCTTTGCGCGTAATGGCCTTGACGATAGGCTTCGTCTGCCTGTGCCAGCGCGATACGTGCCCGGCCTTCGCGCGCACGAGGATCGTTGCGCAGCGCCGCCCCGGCGAGTAACACGCTCGCCTCGTCGTAGGCATGTTGCTCGATGCGGACATCGGCGAGGCCGAGCGCAGCGTCGGTTGCATCGCGATCGAAGGCCAGTGCGGTTTCAAACCAATCGCCTGCCACGTCGGTCCTGCGATGCGCAAGCGAGATCCACCCCGCGAGCGTCGCCGTGCCGGCATCGTGCCGGGCGCGGATCGAAGGGGCAAGTGCAGCCAGTTGCCGTGCCGCTTCTTCGCTATCGGCCGGCGCGGCAGCCAGTTGCGTGACGGCACGTTCGTAGCGCAGCCGCTCGAATGCAGCCTCGCTTTCGGCGTCGCGCTTACCTTCAGCCGCTTCGAGCGCAATCAGCGCGTCTGCTTCTTGCTGCGGCAGTTCGTGCTCGGCATGGTAGAGCGTCGCCATGCGATTGCGCGCGGGCGTGCAAGCGGGCACGACCGACCGGTAGAGCGACACGACTTCGCCTGTTCGCCCCGCAGCCGCCAGCACTTCGCCAGCGCGCCAGACACGATCGATGTGCGCACAGCCGAACGCGTCGGGTGCTTGGGTAAGCAGGCGCGCGACCGCCGCCGCATCACCGCCGGCGAGCACCTGTGCCACCTGCGCGTCGCGACTGCGTCGCGCAAAGTCGGCCGCGAGTGCCGGCGCCGGCTGCCAGCTCGGGAACCGGCGCTGCAACGCGACGAGCGCCTGTCGGTAGTCCTCGAGCCGGTTGGCCTGCAACAGCTGCCACAGCGGCCGGTCGTCCGGTGCGGATGTCGTATCGGCCGTCGTCGACGTTGCCACGGCGCTCGCCTGTAGCGGTGCCGGCGTAGCGGCGATTGAAGCCGCCGAGCCCGATACCGGCGCGGGCGCGACCTCGCCCTCCGCAGCCAGATTGCGCTGCGGCGCCTGCGTCACGCGTGCGCGACCGGGCGCGGCGCTGCGGCTTGCGAGGTCGCGCTGCCCTTCGTGCACGACGGACTGACCCGTCAGCGTCTCTTGCTCCGCCGCCGCGCGTGGTGCTCGCGTGACGTCCGCCAGATTGGCCTGCCCGGCCAACGCACCGACCGGCAATGCGAGCAGGAGCGGTGCGAGCGCCGCATGCGGCGCGCGCACCTTACTTGCCCGCTTCACGATGCCGCTTCAGATACTGTCGCCGCAGCAGCAGCGTGGTCGTCGCCGCAAGTGCTGCGAGGAGCGCGACCAGTGCGGCGTAGCCGAACCATGGATGGTTCGAAACCAGGAAACCCAGGTGATCCCAGACGCCGGTGCGGCCAAACTCGAACGTCGAACCGACGCGTGCCGTCCACCACTGCCCACGGCTCACGTCGAGCAGCGAGACGTCGCCGTCCAGGCCACTCCATAATCCGGGTTCGACGAGCCGGCCAACGCCCTGTGCGAGGTCCGACGCGCTAGCCGCGGTGAACAGTGTCATCGCACGCCCCGACGTATCCCGGTATTGCATGACGAGCAGTTGCCCCGCGAGCGGCAGCGCTCCTCGCACCACCACCTCGCCCGAGCCCGTGGCTTGCGGCGCTGCCTCAGCCCGGCCGCCCAAACCCCAGGGCAGCCAGCTTACGGTCCGTGCTTCGCCCGGCACGATGGAATCGGCAACGCGTTCACTGTGCCCCGGCTGCCACGGCGCGCCCTCGAGCGCCTGCGGCGGGAGCGTTGGGGCAGCGCCGACGAGAATCGCCTGACGCGCGGGCGCCGCTGCGCCGAACGTGATTTGCGCGCGCGAAAGCGGCTCGCCGGACGCTTGCGCCAGTTTTCCGGTGAGGGCCCAGGCGGCGGCAATCGTCTCGTTGTCGCGTCCGGCGACAGTCAGCGCCAGATCGCCGCCGTCAGGATGCGCGGTGTAGGGAAAGCCGCTCTCGGCGAAACGCGCGAGATCCGGCAGCGTCGTGAAATGCGAAGCAGGTGGCAGTTTGATCGTCGAGTCCTCGAAGATCGTGAGCCGCAGGTTTTCGCTCTGCAGCACCGTGCAGCGGTCGGAGACGGAAGGCACGAGCACCGGGCGCAGCGAAAGCGTGTTCTCGCCGGCGCGGAAGCTACGCAGCGGGATGCTCACGCGATAGTGCCGGATCACCCCACCCTCGCTGTGATCGAGCGCAATCACCTGCTCGAAGCGATCGTTGAGATACAGGTTGAGCACCGAATCGCCGCGCATCTTCGCGCCCGCCGTGAAGTTCAGATCAAGCGAGACTTGGGCGTCCTCAGGTGCATAGACATCGGCCGGCAACGCGATGCGCATCTCGGCTCGATCGGTCGGGCCGAGCGTGCGCGAGCGGAAATCGAGCGAGCGGAACGTACGCGGTTCCGTCCCGGCCAGCACGCGCGAAGTCGACCAGGGCGCGACCGCGGCCTCATCGAGCGCATCGGCGGCGAGTTCGCCGCGCCGCGGCAGCGGCAGTTCGCGATGCGCGAAGACTCGTGCGGCACGCTCGACTTCGGCGTCGTCGCGACCGCTTACGACCAGGACGAACCGGCGCGGATCGTCTGGCCTCGGATAAAGACCGAGGAACGCACCCGAGACGCGAGCGAGCACTTGCGGGTCCAGGTAGGGTCGCAACTGCTCGCGGGTGCCGATGACAAAGACGTCGGCACCATCGAGCTTGCCGAGTGCGAGCCCCGGCGCAACGCCGCCGCCCGCGCCGGGCTGGGCGTCCGTTACACGCGGCGGCGCGCTCAAATAGCGAAGGCGCAGCGCAATCCCTTGCGCGACGAAACCGCCCGTTGCCAACTGCGTATCGTTGACCGGATGGGCGGCATTGACGATCGCGAACGAGCGCGTCCCCCACTGCTTCGGATCAATGAGATCGTCGAGGTCGGACAGGCGAGGCGTGGTGATGGGCGCGAGCGTCGTTTGCATACGCAGCGTGGAAGCACTGGTGTCGACTTCGGTCCAGAGTTCAGGCGCGTTCGGGTCTTCGCAGTTTTCGGTCGAGTGCTGGGCAGCGACAAAGCCGAGCGTGTTGTAGCCGGGCCGCAGCAGCTCGGGTGGGATGCGGATTTCGGCCGTCGTTTCCGGCTGCTTGGACGACAACGCAAGCTGCGCGATCGTGGTGTCGTTCACCCGAACGGCCAGCTGTGAGCGATCGGACAACAGCGAAACGGAGTTGGTGACGACGAGATGCAACGTTGCGCTTTCCACGCGCTCGCGTGCCGAAAGGGGCAGGCTGATCGAAGTCGACACGCGTTGACCTGCGAGTCGCAGCGGGCCCGAGAGGTTGTCGAGTGTCGCGAGCGAAATCGCTGCGGCGCCGTTGCCCGTCGCCGGAACCTGGGCTTGGCCTGAAGACGCGGCTGAGGGCGCAGCCGGTGTGAGTGCGGCATGCGTTTGGGCGGTCGGTCGTGGTGCGGCGAGCGCACCGGAGGACCACACGGCGCAACACACCATCACCGGCGAACTCGCGCGGCACACCGCGCGCAGAAGCGAGACAACGTTCATCAATGGATTGGCTTACGTCGAAAAAGGCGCGCATAAAGACGCGCCGAGAGGAACAAGGGCACGCGCACGTGGCTCGTGATACCGGAAAAGAAGAGCCGCGAATGGACCCATGCGTGGACAGTCCCGAGCGAGGCGACCATCGCGAGACTGCGCAGGATGCCGATGCGCCGGTTTCGGCTCTCGCGGAAATCGTGCCAGCGGCTGCTGTCGCCGAAAACGAGTGCGACCTGCTCTGCACGCCCGGCTACGCTGTCGTCGCAGAACTGAGTGCCGAGGGCGAAAGCAGCGCCGGCAGCGGGCAACACATTACGAACGACGAGCGCAATGCGACACGTCCGCGCGAGCGCTGTCACGAAAACTTCGATGGTGACGATGCTGCCCGGCGCCGGCTTTGCCGCGTCGCAGGCCGGCACGACGAGCTTCATGCCGCCCGCCGACATATCGACGATTTCGCAGGCGAGTGCCGGGCGATCGTCGCCGACGTCGATCTGCGCGGCGAGACTTGCCGGCACACGCGGAACGTTGCGCCGCTGCTTGCGCTCGTTGAGCACGCCGATGCAGGCGTTCAGTTGGAGCAGGTTCAGTCCGATCCAGCAGAGCGACGACGTGACGACATCCGAATGCGGGTCGTGATTGACCAAGCGCCAGATGCCGACGATGGCGCCGACGACGATGAAGGCATAGACAATATAGAACGGCCCGGCGAGCTCCGAGATGGTGTCTTCCTCGATGCGCTCGCCCTTCGGCGTGACTTTGAAACTGGGGGCGCGCGGGTTCAGGGCGACCGAAATCACGGCACGTAGCGAGAACATCGATTGGAGCAGTTCGTAGACTTCGGAGATCAGCGTCCAGCGGTAACGTCCGAACAAAAAATCACTGGTCAGGATCGAGGCCACGAGTTGCGGCAGGCCGTACGCAAAGAACTGAGGAATCGTCGCGTTGTAGAACTGCAGGCCGAACACGAGGTACATCACGGGCGCGAACAGGAAGACGAGGCGCGCGTAGCCGAAGAACCAGAAAAACGCGTTCGAGAAGTAGCAGAGCCTTTGGGGAAATGTCAGACCTTTGAGCCGCAACGGGTTGCGCAGCAGGAAGATCTGGATCATGCCCTGGGCCCAACGTGCGCGCTGGACGATGAAGCTGGCAAAAGTTTCCGGCTGCAGGCCGGAAATGAGGGCTTCGTTCAAATAGACGCTGCGATAGCCGCGTGCGTGGAGCGCGAGGGCCGTTTCGGCATCTTCCGTGATCGACGTGCCCGACACGCCGCCGATTTCCTCGAGGCAGCGCCGGCGCAGCAGCGCAGCGGAGCCGCAAAAGAACGAGGCATTCCAGAAGTCGAGGCCCTTTTGCACGGCGGAGTAGAACATCTCGTTCTCGGGCGGCATTTTGCCGAACATGCCGAGGTTCTTTTCGAGCGGGTCGGGGTTGATGAAAAAGTGCGGCGTCTGCACGAGAAAGAGCTGGTCGTCGCGCTGGAAGAAGCCGACTGTCTTCTCGAGGAAATCGACTGTCGGTACGTGGTCGGCGTCAAGGATGGCGATGATATCGCCGTGCGTGCGCGTCAACGCCGCGTTGATGTTGCCGGCTTTCGCGTGTTCGTTGCGCGCCCGGGTCAAATAGACACCGCCGTGGCGTTGCGCAAGGTTGCGCAGCGCGGCGGCGCGTTCGCGGGCGGCGGCGGCCTTTTCCGCATCAGGCTGTGCGCATTTCTGCTCGGTGCCGCCGTCGTCGAGCAGGTAGACATTCAAGCGCTCACGCGGATAACGCATGTTCAGCGCGGCGCGCAGCGTCACTTCCAGCAACTCGGGTTCTTCGTTGTAGGTCGGGATGAATACGTCGACCCGCGGGAGTACGGCGTTGGTGCTCAGCGACACGCTCGTGCGTTCAGTCGGGCGGATGTTGACGAAAAGGCCGAGCAACGTGACGACGATGCCATAAAGTTCGGCACCGTATAGCAGCAACATGAAGACGGTATCGGCGAAGCCGTTATAGCCGAGCGTTGTCGTCGTGCGCCAGTAAAGGTAGCGCAGCGTGAGAAATGCCGAGCAGAGCAGGAAAAAAAGACGCGTACGCTCGTGTCGCGCACCGTCGAGCCTCGCCCATTGCCTTAGCACTAGCATCGCGGCAAGGACGGCAAACGCCAATTGGAACTGCGCGCGCAGATCGAGCTTGATGAAGATGAACGGTGCAAGGGCGACAATGGCCGCCGCCCAGGCAGCCAGGGGAACCCAGTTCGCCGAGGGCGGCCGCCAGCGCGCTGGCTGCGCCGCGCGTATGCGGGGAGTGGCGTCTGTCTTCAGCATCGGCTATCGTGGGGAGATCTTGTGCGCTTCATGGGCCAATTCGTGTGACGAAAATCGCAAACTGCGTCGCATGGTGAGGCCTTTGCGCGAGTCAAATGTTTGCAAAACGGCGATGGCCCAGAGACGGGGCTTCGCGTAAATCATCGACAGTGCTTACACCATCCCTACATCGGCAAGTTAGGCGCGATCTGAAGGGCGGCACCTTGTAGGGATTTTCTGAAAGTAATGTAAGACTTCCGCTCCTGGTCGCGGATCGTCTCGTCGAAACCATCGCTGGTGTATTTGAAGGCCATGCGGAGTTCGCGCTGCGTCACCCCTTCGACTAACTCTTGAGCAAAGGAATTTTCACCGCCCTTCCCTGCGCAGCATACGATCAAACGCACGGAGGTAGGTCTGGCTAGCCAAGAGTTGTTTTCCGACATCTTGGCCAGCGCGCCACTGAGGTCTCGCGCTTGCCAAAGCCTTCGTGGCGAATTTAATGCCACCGAGGTGCCGACGTTTTGAAGAATATCGATATACGCAAGGCGCTTGAAGATTCGGTCATGAATGGTATGCAGCGCGTAGGCGAGGGGACAGAGGTTTTTTTGTTTTTTAACTGCGATTTGCCGACTGAGTTTTAAAGTAGTTCGATTTATAAAGCAGATGCAAACTCCGTTGAAGCAATAGGATGCCGCGCTTCCATTCTCCTGACCAGGAACGCGGTTCGGTCCGTCTATTTCGAGAATAATCCGACGATGATCCCGGCGCAGAAAAGCTGCTACGGCTACGTATCTCGCTGCTTTTCCCACTCCCGATGATCGCCTGGTCAGCGCAATGAAAGCATTGCACCGACGCGCAAGTTGTTCCTTTCGCCCACTAGGCCACGCCTGGCGGCGCGCTTTCGTCCAACTTATTCCTTTGCGTTAGCCATCGAGCGAAGTCCCGAGTCAACTCCAGATATTCGGGCAAGTCCGCCGATTCTGGCGGCGCTCGCCTGGCGTAAACTAGCGATAAGGCTGCGTCGCGGACAGGTGGCTATCGTGGTTTGACACCTGAGGGATGCAACCTTTCGGCTCGGCAAGACAGCCCGAATTGGGGGGACAATGAGTCCGACGCAGTCTTCTTGGTTCGGTGCGCCCGGCAATGGAAACTCCAAGACGCTGTGTAACGATGGCGAACGCGTCTTTTACCGCCTATTCCGGCGACGAGCCGACGGGAAACTGACTTCTGCGCTGGCGGTACGGCCCGCCATCGAGCTTCCAACACCTGCCAGTTTGGCTCGTCTCTCGCACGAGTACGGCTTGAGAAACGAGTTGGATAGCGCATGGGCGGCGCGGCCCCTCGAACTGGTACGCGAAGACGGTCGCACGTTCCTCATGCTCGAGGACCCGGGCGGCGAACCGCTCAGCGCGCTCATCGGGGCGCCGATGGACGTAGAGCCCTTTCTGGGTATCGCCATCGGCATCGCCACCGCGCTCAGCAAAGCGCACGAGCGCGGCCTTGTCCATAAAGATCTCAAGCCAAGCAACATTCTGGTGAACTGTTCGGACGGGCGTACTCGGTTGACGGGGTTCGGAATCGCGTCGCGCGTGCCGCGCGAGCGACAAGCGCCGGAACTGCCCGAAACCATTGCCGGAACCCTGGCGTACATGGCGCCCGAACAGACTGGCCGCATGAACCGCTCGATCGACGCCCGCAGCGATCTCTACGCGTTCGGCATCACGCTGTACCAGTTGCTTACGGGCGCTCTACCATTCGCCGCAACGGATCCGATGGAGTGGGTGCACTGCCATCTGGCGAGAAAGCCCGTACCACCGAATGAGCGTTTCGCGCATGTTCCGGCGCCGGTTTCGGCCATCATCATGAAGCTCCTCGCGAAGACGGCCGAGGAGCGCTATCAGACGGCGGTCGGTGTCGAGCACGACTTACGTCGGTGCTTGACCGAATGGCGGGCGGGCGGCCGCATCGAGGACTTTCCGCTGGGCCAACAGGACATACCGGACCGGTTATTGATCCCTGAAAAGCTGTACGGACGAGCCCGCGAGGTCGAGGCGCTACTCGCCGCGTTCGATCGCGTCGCCGAGAACGGTTTGCCACAGCTCGTGCTCGTTTCCGGCTATGCGGGCATCGGCAAGTCGTCGGTCGTCAACGAGCTGCACAAGGCATTGGTGCCATCGCGCGGCCTCTTCGCCGCGGGCAAATTCGATCAATACAAGCGTGATATCCCTTATTCGACGCTTGCTCAGGCGTTTCAAGGCCTAGTGCGGCCGCTTCTCGGCATGAGCGAAGCCGAGCTTGGCGGCTGGCGCAACGCCATCGTCGAGGCACTTGGCCCAAACGGGCGGCTCATGGTTGACATTGTCCCGGAGCTCAAGCTCATCATTGGCGAGCAGCCCCCGGTTTCGGAACTTCCCTCGCAAGACGCGCAACGGCGATTCCGGCTCGTGTTTCGGCGCTTCATCGGTGTCTTCTCGCGCCCGGAACACCCGCTCGCGCTCTTTCTCGATGACTTGCAATGGCTCGACGCCGCGACACTCGATCTGCTCGAGGCACTGCTGACCCAGTCAGCTTTGCAGCACCTCATGTTGGTCGGCGCCTATCGCGATAACGAAGTGACTGCCGGGCACCCGCTCATGCGCAGGCTGGAAGCCATCGAGAGCGCGGGCGGAAGGGTGATGAAAATCACCGTTGCGCCACTTGGCGAGGCGCATCTCGGTCAGCTTGTTGCGGACTCGCTTCGCTGCGAAGCGGAGCGTGCGGCACCGCTTGCGCGATTGATTCATGCGAAAACCGGCGGCAATCCGTTTTTCGCCATTCAATTCATCTTGTCACTCGCTGATGAGGGCATGCTCGCCTTCGCGCATGATCCGCCCGGCTGGGCCTGGGATGTGGACAGAATTGACGCGAAGGGATACACCGACAACGTCGTCGACCTGATGGTCGCGAAGTTGGGCCGTCTGCCGCCTGAAACGCAAAGGGCATTACAGCAGCTGGCTTGCCTCGGCAACATTGCCGAAACCGCAACCCTCTCGATGGTTCTTGGGACTACCCACACAGAAGTTCACGCGGCGCTATGGCCGGCCGTCCATCAGGAGCTCGTCGAGCGCCTCGCGAATGATTACCGGTTCGTTCACGATCGCGTTCAGGAAGCCGCCTATTCGCTCATTCCGGAGGCGATACGCAGTGAGTTGCACCTGCGCATAGGAAGAGCGCTCGCTGAGCTCACGCCGCCCGAGAAGCAGGAGGAAGCGATTTTTGAAATCGTCAGCCAGTTGAACCGCGCCGTGAGCCTGATCAGCTCGCGTGAGGAACGCGAACGGCTCGCCGAATTCAACCTCATCGCGGGCAGGCGTGCAAAGGCCTCGACAGCCTACGTGTCTGCGCTCAAGCACTTCGTCGTCGGCTCCTCGCTCCTTAGCGACGATTGCTGGCAGTGCCAACGCAACCTCATCTTCACGCTGGAGCTCGAGCGGGCAGAATGTGAGTTCCTGACCGGTGAGCTAGCAGCCGCGGACGAGCGGTTGACGGCGCTCTCCCATCGCACGACGAATGCGCTCGAGCGCGCGAGCGTTGCATGCTTGCGCATGGATGTCTACACGACACTCGATCGCAGCGATCAAGCGATTGCCGTGGCGCTCGACTACCTGCGGCAGGTCGGAATCGATTGGTCCCCTCACCCAACGTGGGAAGAGGCGAAGCGCGAGTACGAGCAAGTATGGGTTCAGCTAGGGACCCGTACGATCGAGAGCCTCACCGAATCCCCGCTCATGCGGGACCCCGAATCGCTCGCGACTGTCGGCGTTCTAAATAACCTGGGCCCGCCCGCCATTTTTACCGACTCGAACCTTGTTTTGTTGACGGTCTGTAAAGCCGTCAATCTGAGCCTTGAACGGGGCAATTGCGATGCTTCGTGCGTGGCCTATGTCATGCTCGGCAAGATCGCCGGACCGCATTTCGGCAACTACGAGGCTGGCTTCCGCTTCGGCGAACTCGGGTATGCACTCGTCGAACGGCAGGGATTGACGCGCTTCGAAGCAAGCACCTGTTTGTGCTTTGCCAGTTTCGTCATGCGCTGGACCAGACATGTGCGTTTCACCGGAGATCTGCTGCGTCGCGCTTTTGAAGCCGCGAATAAAATCGGTGACGTGCAGCATGCAGCTTACGCGTGCAACGTCCTCAACACGGATCTTCTTTTCGCAGGCAAACCGCTTGTCGAAGTGCAGCGCGAAGCTGAACATGGCCTCGCGTTTGCGGAAGCAGCCCAATATGGGCTCGTTATCGACATCATCAAGACACAGCTCGCACTAATTCGGACACTTCGCGGTCTCACGCCGAAGTTCGGCAGCTTCGATGACGGACAGTTCGAGGAGCGACGGTTCGAGCAGCACTTATCGGGCAACCCCGCATTGGCCATTGCCGAATGCTGGTATTGGATTCGGAAACAGCAGGCTTACTACCTGGCGGGCCAGTACGCGGCTGCCATCGAGGCCGCGTCGAGAAGCGAGCGACTATTGTGGTCCACGGAAACGTTTATAGAAGAAGCCGAGTACCACTTCTACGCCGCGCTCGCTCGTGCCGCATGCTGCGGTGACGCCACCGTCGGCGAACGGCAGCAACACTTCGCGGCGCTGGCCGCTCACCATGAAAAACTTGTTGTATGGGCGCAAAACTGCCCTGAGAACTTCGAGAACCGGATGGCCCTCGTGCGCGCGGAAATGGCTCGCCTTGAAGGACGCGAGCTTGACGCTGAACGTTCTTACGAGGAAGCGATCCGCTCTGCCCGCGCGAACGACTTTCCTCACAACGAGGCGCTCGCGAGCGAGCTAGCAGCACAATTTCATGCCGCACGAGGCTTCGAGATCATGGCCCATGCGTACCTGCGCAATGCCCGGTACGGCTACCTGCGCTGGGGAGCCGAAGGCAAGGTGCGGCAGCTCGAAGAAGCCTATCCGCAACTCGGAAAGGAAGAGTCTCTTGCCGATACGACGAGTACGATTGGAACGCCAGTGGAGCGGCTCGACCTTGGAACGGTGATCAAAGTATCACAGGCCGTCGCAAGCGAGATTGTCCTCGATAAACTGCTCAACACGTTCATGCGGACGTCCATCGAACAGGCGGGCGCCGAGCGCGGATTGCTCGTTCTTTCAAAAGGCGTCGAGCCTCGAATAAAGGCGCGAGCGACGACGGATTCCGAGGCAGTCGTTGTGGAATGTTGCGACGAGCCTGTGACGGCGCAGGCGATGCCGCAAACGCTCCTGCACCAGGTCTTGCGCACAGGTGAAAGCGTCGTCATCGGCAATGCGGCCGCCGATCCCGCTTTCAGTGCGGAGCCATACATCAGCGCGCGTCGTGCACGTTCGATTCTCTGCGTGCCGTTAATTACTCAGGGCAGGCTCGTCGGCGCACTCTATCTCGAGAACAATTTAGCGCCGGGCGTCTTTGCGCCGGCCCGAATCGCGATCCTGAAGCTGCTCGCCTCTCAGGCCGCGGTCACGCTGGAGAATGCACACTTATACCGTGAGCTCGCACAACGCGAAGCGAAGATTCGGCGCCTTGTCGATGCCAACATCGTTGGCGTCTTTATATGGGACCTCCAGGGGCAGATTCTCGAGGCCAATGATGCATTCCTGCGCATCATTGGGTACGATCGCGACGATCTCATCTCCGGCCGTTTGCGTTGGACGGAACTGACACCGCCCAACTGGCTCGATGCCGACAGGCAGCGTTGGATCCCGGCACTCGAGGCAACGGGCGCTGTGCAACCGTTCGAGAAAGAGTACTTGAGGAAGGATGGTAGCCGCGTGCCCGTCTTGATCGGTGTGGCAACGTTTGAAGAAAGCCGGCACGAAGGCGTCGCGTTCGTACTTGACCTAACCGAGCGCAAGCAAGCTGAAGCGGAAGTGCGGGACAGCGAGCGGCGATACCGTGAGGTCGAGATAGCGCTTGCGCACGCGAACCGCATCACGACCATGGGCGAACTTACGGCCTCGATCACCCATGAACTCAAGCAACCGATCGGCGCAGCGGCCACCAATGCAGCCGCAGGGCTGCGTTGGCTGAGCGCACAGCCGCCGAATCTCGAGGAAGCCCGGCAGGCGTTTGCCAATATCGTCAATGATGGAGCGCGCGCGGGCGAAGTCATGAATCGCATTCGTGGCCTCGTCAAAAATGCGCCGCCATGCAGGGAGACGTTGCAAGTGAATGACGCGATTCGCGAGGTCGTCGCACTGATACGCGGCGAGGCTGATAAGAACAACGTCTGCATCGAGACACGGCTTGCGGAGGATTTGCCGTTTATTGAAGGCGACCGCGTTCAACTCCAGCAGGTCATGATGAACCTGATCATAAACGGCATCCAAGCAATGAGCGCCGTTGACGAGGGGTCGCGAGAACTACTCATCAGCACAAGCCAGCACGAACAAGCCGGCGTCGTTGTCACGGTGCGCGATTCGGGACCAGGCGTGGCATCGGAAGACGTCGAGCACCTCTTCGAGCCGTTCTTCACGACGAAGGCCAGCGGAATGGGCATGGGGCTGTCCATCTGCCGCTCGATCGTTCAAGCACACGGAGGCACATTGTCGTTGAGTGCGAGCATGCCTCGCGGCGCCGTCTTTCAGTTCAACTTACCCCTACAGATACATGGCGTGGCCGCCTCGAGCAGGGAACAGCCCGCCCGGTGAAGACTTACGGACGGCAAACGGCCCTCCCCTACTACCCTCGAAGCGCAGCCGAGGTATCGCCGAGCAAGACGTGCAATGGTAGACACGCTCGATCGTTACCTTTTCAAGAGTGGAAGCGGCGTTTGCGAGCCTCAACAGCTACAGCCACGACGCGCTGTAGCTCTTTTGATTCAGACGGGTCCTATCGCCGGCGCGCGGCAAGCAGCGATTAAAAGCGATACGTCGCTCCGATCTTCACGATCGGATAGAACCGAAAGCGGTCGACCTTGCTTTGCAACTGTTGCTCCTCGGCGTTGACATTGGCCTGCCCCGCCTCCGCCACGATCGCCGCAGGCACGTCGTAGTCAAGATGCGGACGGCCATACGCGACGCCCGCATCGAAGAACATGCCCCAACCGCGAGTCGCATGCGGCGAGTGACCGAAACCGATGCCGAGATACGGCCGCACAGCGGGATACTTAGCCTTGGCATGAATCGTCTGGCCCAACGACGAATACGTCGTGCCGTTGATCGTGTAGGTGCCCGATGCTGCGGTAGCGGTGGCGTCGATGTTGTCGCCGCCGATCAGCAATCCTGCAGTGAGACGGAACGGCACATAGTTCGGGGCCGGGAAGAAATCGGCGTAAAGGCCGCCGTGGTAAAGGTTCAGCTTCGCGTCGTAGTTGATGTTGCCGGCCGTGAAGGTATGCGAA
>NZ_JBQCDN010000262.1:0-10822 GCF_051961175.1 Trinickia sp.
CTGGTACGGATAGCGTTGTATCGGAGGATTTAGCTGGGCGGGGCGCTGTGCTGCAGCGGCACGATTGATGCTCCCGAATGGGAGAACTTTTATCGCCTTGGAGCTTTCCATGTTGAATACCGGGCAACGCGAAGGGAATGGCGGGAAGCACGAGAAAGATGAGAGGAGAGAACAATCCGATGCCGGCGTGGAGCGGGCGCATATCGAGCGCCAGCCCGTCCCGGGGCATCCCGGGAACATTCCAACGGATTCGGATATGAGGCAATCGTCCAATAACGATCCCACCGAGGGCCCCGTGGCAGGGCCCGTGGAAAACGCGGAGGCGCCTGCTGCCGAGCCGGCCACCAAGCCGGGCACGCCGCCCGGGACGCAGAGCGAGCGCGGTCGGCTGCGCGGCAGCAGTTGAGGCGGCGATGATGGGGCTCGCGCTTTTATCGGCTTGCGCAGTGCGATGCCTGCGCGCCCTACACTGGCGGCGCGCGTGTGCGTCGGGTACTGCCGCGGGGCTTTGCGCAGCGAGTGCCGCCGCTTATTGCGCGCGGCAGGAAGGCGCCACGGCGTATGCGCCGCTCAATGCCGTTACGCATTGCATCTGGCCGGACCGTGCGCCGCGCGAGCAAGGCTTCAGCATGCGTCATACCGTCTTGGGCTTGGGCATTCATCAGGCGGCGGCCGTGTTTTGGGCGTTGCTGTTCGAGCGCCTCGTGCCGCGCGCTCCGCGCGAGCATCCCGTAGCCGTCGTGGCGGCCGCAGCGGGGACAGCCGCGACCGCTTATCTCGTCGATTATCACTTCGTGCCGAAGCGCGTCACGCCGGGCTTCGAAGCGCATCTCGGGCCGCGTTCGATGACGCGCGTCTATGTCGGCATTGCCCTGGGTCTGGCCGCCGTGGCCTTGCTGCGTTCTCCTGAGCGCTGAGCCGGCATTCAGATCACGTGTAACACGATCGACTGCGCTTGATGGCTACCGGCTGGCCCTCGCGCAAGACAAGCTCATTGCGGCCAGTGCTCGGCGACATCGGCCAGCGTCTCGCGCAGCCACACGCTTGCAGGATCGAGCTGACTACGCGGATGCCACGCGGCGAACATCGTGAACCCGCGGGCTTCAAACGGTAGATCGAACACATCGAGCACATCCCGGTAGCGCGTCACGAGGCGTGCGGGCAGCGTCGAAACATTCCGCGACGGCACATGGCGAACTAACCTCGGACAATGGGCATGTGTCGAGTGCATTTGATGGCGATCAGGGTGACGGCCTACCGCCACCCTGATCGCTATTTACGCTGCGCGCTTCGACGTGCAGACGGCTGCCGCTGTCGAACGCGGCATTCTCGACGCACGCAGCAACACCGGAAACGCGACGCAACCGAACGCCGCCACCACCGTGACGAATGCAGCGAGCGCCGCGACGGTACCGGGCAACGCCGCGACGAGATAGATCGCGAGCGAACCCGCGATCATATGCATCGCGCCCATGAGCCCTGATGCGGCACCTGCATTATCGGGAAAGCTCGTGACGCCGCCGGCGAACGAGAGCGGCAGCATGAAGCCGTTCGCGAGTGTGACGATCGAGATGGCGAGAATCATCGGCAACGGTGTGGCGCCCGCGAAGCTGGCCGCGAGCAGGCAGACGGCGCCGGCCGCCAGAATGGCATACCCGACGACGACCAGCCGATCGATGCCGTGCGTCTTCGCGAAGTGCCGCGAAGTCAGATTGCCGACGATATAGGTGACCGACAGGCTCATGTAGCAGTAGCTGATCGTCTTCGTCGACAAGCCCATCCCTACGAGAATGACGGGCGACGCGGCCAGATAGCCAAGATAGATCGCATAGCCGACGCACAGATTGACTGCATACGACCAAAACCGTGGCTTGGCGAGCAGCATCGGATAGCTGCGGAACGTGCGCGCAACATTGCTGTGGCGACTGGCCTTGGGCACGGTCTCGGGGATATAGAGCGCGAGCAGGATGGCGGCGGCGATGCCGAGCGCGGCCGTGAACAGGAACGGCGCACGCCATGACACGTAGGTCGTGATGTACCCGCCGATGAGCGGCGACAGCGCCGGCGACGCACCGACGATCGGCATGATCGTCGTGAACGTATGGGCCGCTTTCTTCGTGTCGAAAATGTCGCTGACGATGGCGCGGCCGATGACCATGCCCGCCCCGGCGCCAAGCGCTTGCAGCACGCGCGCAAGCCCGAACGCCGTGACGTTTGGCGCGACCGAGCAGCCCACCGATGCGACGGCATACAGCAGCATACCGGCGATGACGAGACGCCGCCGCCCATAGGCATCGGAGAGCGGGCCGTAAAGTGCTTGAGCGAGCGCAAGGCCGATGACGTAGGCGCTGAACGTGTGCTGCAGGGCCGAAATCGCCGTGCCGAACGCTTGGGCGGCGAGCGGCATGCCGGGCAGATTGATGTCGGAGGCGACGAGTCCGCTCGCGCTCAGCAGCACGAGCGTGACGGGCAGCACGCCTTGAGGAATGGCGACACGAGGCTGGTTCATCGTTTAATGTCCTTTGATCGATGCGTCGGCGAGAAGCGGCGGTCCCGCTCGAATTGCCCGGCGGGCCTTCGAGCGGGGCGGATCGGTTTTGCCGATGACAGGACTCAAGCTTAATGACCGCATATAATGCCGTCCAAGACTTAATCGATCACAGTTGTTGCCGAAAAGGACATAACCGTGGAGCTTCAACAACTCCGGTACTTCGTGGCGGTGGCGGAAACGGAACACGTGGCGCGCGCTGCCGAGCGGCTGCACATCTCTCAATCGCCGCTGTCGCGGCAGATTCGTCAGCTCGAGGATCATCTCGGGCTGCAATTGTTCGAGCGCATCAAGCAGCGCGTGCGCCTCACGCCGGCTGGGCGCGATTTCCTCGAGCAAGCACGCGATTTACTGAGCCGAGCCGAACGCATTGAAGAGCGGGCGCGGCAAGTGGGGAAGGGCGAGGCGTGCTCGTTGTCGATCGGCTATTGCGAGGGCATCGTTCATAACGGGACCTTACCGGCTGCGCTGCGGCGGTTTCGCAGCGCGCATCCGCGTGTGAATCTGAAGCTGGCCGCGATGCGCTCCGGAGAGCAGGTTGAGGCGCTCGAACGTTCGCTGATCGACATCGCCTTTGTCTACAACCTGCCGAAACCAAGAGAATCGCTGACGAGCCGGTTATTGACGAGCGAGCCGTTCGTACTTGCGCTTGCCGACGATCACCCGCTGGCCGCGCAAAGCACGATCGCGGCGAGCGATCTCGACGGCATGCCGTGGATCGCATTGCCCAAGTCGATCAACCCGGCAGCACGCGAGCGTTTTCTCGCGGCATGCGAGGCAAGTGGATTTACCCCCGACATTCAGTTCGAGGTGGCCCACATCTCGACAACACTTGGCCTCATCAGCGCAGGGCTCGGTGTCGCGGTCATGCAATCGAGCATGCAGCGGATGAGCCCGCCCGGCGTCGTTTTCAAGAAAATGGATTGGCTGCCGCTTGTCGTCGAGATTCATTTGCTGTGGCGCGCTCACGCGCAAACGGCGGGGATGCGCCACTTCATGCGTGCACTCGAAGCATGCAACGAGGCGGGCGAACTCGCATTCAACGCTTGATGGCCCGCGCACCTTCGTCACTTCGCCGCAAGCGCCTGAGTCCCGCCGGCTCCGCATATCGGTGCGGTGAATACAAGCTGTGTCGATTGCTGCTTACCGTGGCGTAGTGCGTTGACGAACGCGTCGACGTCCGCCTTCGCCCGCAGCAGCGGTGCGGTGACATGCGAGATGAGCGCCGTGGTTGGCGAGACGATTTGGACATTCGCCATCATGCCTGCGTCTTCATGATCGAGCACGTGGCAATGCATGACGAATTCGCCCGTGAAATCCTGATACTGCGTGCGCATCACGACCGTATAGCCCGGCTTGATGAAGATCGTGTCGAGGAAGACGCCGTGCAACGTGCAGTACTCCGGGTCGCCCGTGGCAAGTTCCTGGGCCGTGCAATTGCCGCTCGAATCGTAGATCGAGACGCCATGCGGGTCGAGGACGTCGGCCACCTCGAACGGATTCACATGGATATGGAAGACATGGCCGCCATTGCCGCCGGCCGTCAGACGCCATTCGTCCGTCGTCCCCAGCACGGCGGTGTAGTCGATTCGCGCGGGATCGTAGACTTGCCCGTTCATCGTGAATTGCGGCGCGCCGTTCGCGAAGCCGACATTCATCAGCATCGGTACTTCCTTGTTGATCGGCCCGACGAGCGGCTGTTCCGGCGCATAAACGTGCGTATCGAGCGTGCGCAGATTTGCGAGCACATCGGGCGGCAGCTCGGCGTTCGCATCGACGAGACTATTGCGGATGTATTGCCAATACTTCGAATGACCAAGGCCGTCCGGTGTGTAGTTCGGGACGCCGGCGCCTGGGCCGATACGCACGAAGGCGAGCAGGCGCCGATCCTTTACCTTGCTGGCGCCGGTTTGGTAAGCGATCGTCGTCGAGGCGTCGGCGGCATCGTCGAGGATGCAATATAAGCCCGGTGTCGGGAATGCAACGAGCACGTCGCGACGATAGCCCGGATCGAGCGTTTCGACGTCTTGCTCGACCATGGCGCTGCGCGTCAATCCGTCCGCGGCGATTTCGATCTGCTTCACCGTTTCGCCGCCGCACAATTGACCGAGTGTCGTGGCCAACTGCGTGCGACTATGCTGTCCCGCCAGCCGTGCGCGAGCGGCGCGCGTCGCCGCGTCGATATCTTGAGGGCTCGTCGATGCGACGCCGGTGCGGCTCAGCGTCGAGATATTCGCTTGCACGACCTTCAGGTTGATCGTGTCGCGATTGCCGCCATGCACGAGGCGCCAACGTTGGATTTGACCAGCGGGCAGGAAACCGGTGTCCGACGGAAAGAGCGGCTGCACCACGCCGTTGAGCTGCGTATAGCGGCCTGAGACGGTCCAGGTCGAATTGCGTTGCCCTGTATGGCCCGGGCGCGGATCGGAGACGAAGTTCAACTGGCCCGTGTAATTGCGCAGTTCGCCGACACTCCCCGTCGGACACACCCACTCGAAGGTAGAGGGATCGGTGAGCGGTGTCGTGGCCTGCGCGTCGGCGAAACAGCCGTATTCGATCTGCTGGAACAGGAAGACATGCTCGGGGAATGCAGTGCGCGAACTGTCGTGAAGGATCGTATCGATGTCTGCCATCCCGTTGTTGACCGCTCGATTGGCTGCGGTGCGGCGGCCGCGAACGACGAGGACGCCTTCCATCCCGCTGGCGGCATCGATGGCTGTCGAACCGTGATGGTGGGCGTGATACCAGAAGGTGCCGGCCGGGTGATTCGCGGGAATCTGATAGACGTAGTTGGCCGAGCTGCCTGGCGGAATATCGATGAACACGTTGTCGCTGTTGCCCGATGGCGAGACATGCATCCCGTGCAGGTGGAGATTCACGGTGTTGAAGCAATGCGGCGTGTCGTGGGCGCCGTTCGGTGGACACGTGGCGGCCGATTCGGGCGGCAGCGTATTGTTGACCTGCACCCTCAGCGTTTGCCCGGGATAAACATTGATCGTGGGGCCGTAGGGGCAGCCGTTGTAGGCGCGGAGGTTGACTTGATCGTATGCGTCCGTCGACGGATTGTAGAGGCGATAGGACGAATAGCCCGCGGTGAGCGCGATCGGGCTTGAACCGTAGACGGCATAGCCGGGGCCGCCGCAGGTTGGCGTGGTAGCGAAGGCATGCGGGCCGCGCTTGACGGGCTGCTCTGCCACGGGAATGCGGCCAAGGCCGCCGTCCAGGTCGACGAACGATCGCGTCGCACCGGGGCCGGCGAATGCCGCCACGCAAAAGGATAGCGACGCGCAAGCCGCCACCGCGGCGATCAACCGAGTGAACCAGCGCATAAATAGACTCCCGCGTGGCGATTTATAGTGCGTGGGGTTTTGCAAACATAGCGAAATGACGCGCTTCGTCGATCGACGATTTGTGCCGTTGATCGCTCGGCAGCAAGGCTAGCAATGAGGCGTTCGGAAATAAAGCGCGCGTACCTAAAAGGGATGGTAATTGTCCGAAAACCCCTTCTTTGGCTGGAACTGTCCGAATGAAGTGCGGATAACCGGACTGTCCGTTGGCTATTGCGTTGGCTATTGTTCCGAGGCGGGAATGCCGTAGGGTCCGGTAAGTCGATTGTCCAACGAGGGGATTGCGTCATGCGCCGAGCGGGACCTCATGTTCTTGACGGGGCAGCATGACGCAGGCAGTCCCGATACGCAGCGGATACAACTCTTCGATGTGTATTTGAAGGGCGCACCGGTATCGACGTTGGCGAGCCGGGTAGCGAAACGCTTTCGTTCGTGCTTCAGTCACTGAGGCAGACGAGTCAGCCCGACGCAGAAAACCCGCCTATAAAACCCGCCATGTGGCGGGTGGTTGGCGCTCAGGGGAAATAGAGCTTGATGATGGCGTGCGCCCCACCCAATAGCGCGGCACCCTCGATCATGGGAATCCAGCGAGTTTGGAGATTCAGCTTGCGTGTTTCTGCCTTGAGCTTCGCCTCCTCCGCATCGAGCTTCGTCTTGTCCGCATCGTGCCTTGACGTCTCGGAATCGAGCTTCATCCTTTCAGCATGCTGCTTCATCTTCTCGGCATCAAGCTTCATCGTCTCGGCGTGCAGTTTCAAGATCTCGGCTTCGAGCTTCCGGCAATCGGCGCGGAGCTGATCGACTTCGTCGTCGAGCTCGTACGTAGCCATCGTGCTTTGCATGTGCGTCCTGTCCGAATGGGCGTCGCGTTTAGCGAAACCGCTTGGGCGTCATGTTTAGCCCCGTCGCTGCCGGGATCGACTAGTTGGTGCGCTAGTCCGGTAGCTCCGGTAGTTTGATGTCTGCGCCGGCGGAGCGAGCAGGATAGGCTGGATTTTCGGACGAAGTGCCTGGGCGCGAGGGCTGCGGGATCCAGGTTTCGCTTGTACGTGGGACACCGCACGCTGTCCGTATTGCCCTTGCCGTATCGTCTGAAGTTCACTCATTGGGGCAAAAAAATGAGGAACGCCAGCATGGAGGGATTGCGGGGAGCCGCTGCACTGCTCATCGTTTTCTTCCACTTACACATGCAATTGCCGGGGCTCGCCGCGACGAGGAACGGCTATCTCGCCGTCGACCTTTTTTTCGTTCTCAGCGGATATGTGATTGCGGGCGCGTACGGCGCGCGACTGCGCGACGCGCGCGAAGGGTTCGCATTTATGGTGCGCCGCTTCGCGCGGTTGTGGCCCGCGCATATCGTTGCAAGTGCGCTTTGCGTCGCCATCCCTGCCGCGATGCTGGCACTCGCGCGCGCCCCGCTTGGACAAGTCGTGCCAACGAGCGGCGAGACCCTTGCTATCGTCAGCATGACGCAAGGCTTGCATACGGTAAGCCGCGACGTAGGAACGGCCGTCTCATGGTCTGCGAGCGACGAGTTTTACGTCTATGCCGTCTTTGCCGTGGCCTGTGTCATGTTGCGCGGCCGCGCCAGGATTGCCGCGTTCGCCACATTCGCGCTCGTCGGCTATACGCTCGCCGTTTGGATCTCTCTCAGCATGGGGGCCTGTGCGAAAGGCAGTTGCTACAGCGCGACCTTCGATTTTGGGTGGACGCGTTGCCTGGCGGGATTCTTCGGGGGCGCGCTCGTCGCCGAGTTCCGCGAACGCGCGCCAGTGACCGCGCTCGCTCGCCGAGTCCCGCAACTGCTCGCGTTTGCCTCCGCGCTCGCAATCGTCGCGTTTGCGCACTTGGCGACGGGCCTCGCGTTCGCCGCGCCCTTTGCGTTCGCCGCGCTCGTCGCCTCCTTGAGCCGCGATGGAGGGCCGGTGGCGCGGCTCTTCCAGTCGCGCCCGGCGCAATACCTCGGGAGCATCTCGTATTCGCTTTATCTCGTGCAGTCGGCGAGCCGATATCCCCTCGGCGTCGCGGCGATGAAGTGGACGAGTCCCGTCGCTCAGGCGGCTGAGGCTGCGCTCATGCTGTTCATGTCGTTCGCGCTCGCCAATATGCTCTACCGGCGCGTCGAGAGACCTTGCCGAGAACGTATTAATGGATGGGTTGCCTCGGCGCTTAGCCCGTCTGGCAAGTCGAGCCGGGGTCGCGTCTCGGAAGCCCCGAGCGATGACGCGACCGCTATGCGGCATTCGTGAAAAAACTGATGCGATCGATTAACGTCGTAACGGGGGCGTCCCTTTTTTGAAACCGGCATCTGGAATCTTCTTGACGATGAAAAAACACAGTGGCTGACATAGGAGCAGCTTTACGCAAATCAAGAAGGGCGTCCACGCGCCGATAGAGGGCAGCCGCTTTGAAAGTGCCTCCGACTCCTTGGCGTTGCGGCTCACGTTCGATCATTGCGCTATTTGCTGACATTAAATTCAGGAAATTCTGACTGAGGCCGAGCAAGATCAGAAATGGCTCGCAGCGTAGACTAAAAAAGATAGGCAGGTTGTTTCTTCTGACAAAGAAAGCGCTTGCCGCCATCGTTCGTTTGATTGGGCCTTTGGACATCCCCGTTCCAGAGGTCTTGCCGCGTCGCCGTCGTGTGACGCGGCCTTTTCGGCGCCGTATCGCTGGAACGCTGAACGTGGCGCGCGATCGGACGGCCGGTAGCGAAACGTTCTCTGCTGAACTCGCTTCGGTTGCGCCAACGCAAAAGCACTTCACCGTGATTCGTAGCGGCGAGGAAGACGATGGGCTACAAGATCTGCAGATTCCGAATCTTTCCGATCTGAGGCGAACGGCTCAGAATTATCTCTGTGATGAATTCCGGAAGTAACGCTCGCGGGATGTTCGCTGGTACGTCTTCCACAACTTGCGCCGAAACTTTCACGACAAAGTCATCGGGGGCGATCTTCAGGCTGTGCTCGTAGGCAACGTGGTAATTCATTTCTTAGGAAATCCGACGACAGTCAAATGCAGGGCGCTACCGCGCAGCGGCAGCATGGCCATTGTACGTGGGCAGTCCTGGCCGGCTTCGTCTGGAACTCGTTGCGACTGGCGAGCATTTTGGGATGTTTCTCATTTTCTCGACAGCAGCGCGAGCACTCCGCAGGGAGCTGGGGGCGGTCCTGTATGATACGCCTCGCACTTGAGAGGGTG
Source organism: Trinickia sp. (assembly GCF_051961175.1). GTDB lineage: Bacteria > Pseudomonadota > Gammaproteobacteria > Burkholderiales > Burkholderiaceae > Trinickia. The sequence goes on from NZ_JBQCDN010000262.1 coordinate 9,097, forward strand.
TGTCATTACCGACTCCTTCAAAGAAATAGAAATAGATGAACCGTTTCGAACCTAGTCTGCTCGATAAATTGTTCGGCGATGGCCCGAATCAGCCGACGTCCGCCGTCGTGCGCCAGCTGTCGCTAGACGAACTGAAAGGCACTGTCGCGCGCCATATCGAGTCACTTTTGAACGCCCGAATTACATTCAAGGACGAACACCTCGCCGGGTTCGACGAATGCCAGCGGTCGGTGCTGACGTACGGGCTCAACGATTTCGCTGGGCTCAGTCTCGCCAGTCACGACGACCGGGAGACCATCTGCAAGTCGATTCAACGCGCGATCGAACGGCACGAACGCAGGCTCCAGCAGGTCGAGGTCAAACTGGATTTGAACGCACAGTCCACGAACGTGCTGTGCTTCGCCATCAAGGCGATGCTGGTTGTGCATCCGGCTGCGGAGCCGATCAACTTCGACGCCATGCTGCAACCGTCCACGTTGCAATATTCGGTTACGCGCGCGCGCCCAAAGCGGCTTTAAAGAAGTTACGAACACGATGGAAGAATTACTGCCGCACTACGAGCGCGAGCTATCGCACTTGCGCCACTATTCCGGGGACTTCGCAAAGCGCTATCCTAAGATCGCGGGGCACCTTTTGCCGGCGGATGAGCACAGCGACGATCCGTACATCGAGCAACTGGTCCAGGCGATAGCGATGCTCGATGCGCGCATCGGCAAGAAGCTCAAGGACGATCACCTGCAATGTGTCGAAGCGCTCTTGGATGTGATGCACCCGCACTATCTGCGGCCGTTCCCGGCATGCTCGATCGCGCAGTTTTCCGTGATGGCCGCTACTGACGGTAGGCCGAACTCCTATAAGCTGGCACGGGGCACGGAATTGGTCAGTCGGTCGATCAACGGTGTCCAATGTCGATTCAAGACCGCCTACGACGTGACACTCGCACCGCTTGCGATCAGCGAGGCGCGCTATCTGCCGGTAGCTGTCGCTCCTGTCGTTTTGCCGATGAATGCGGCGGGGATCGTGTCGATCACATTTGAATCGACGGCGCCCCACCTGGATTTGCGATCGCTCGGCCTGCGTACCGTTCGCACGTATCTGAATGGCGAATCCTCGTTCATTGCCGCGCTCGCCGATGGCTTGTTCATCCATGCGCTGGCAGGCTATGTGGAAGTTGATGGCGATGGCCGCTGGAAGCCGTTGCCGACAGTACCCGTCAGGCAGGCCGGCTTCGATAGGAAGAACGATGCACTGCTCGACTATCCGTGGAAGTCGCACCCCGCATACCGTCCCCTGGCTGAATACTTCGGCTTCCCTGAGAAACACGATTTCGCCGACATCGATCTCGGCGCAATACTCGATACGGCCGGGGCATGCCGGCGTGTGACACTCCACATGGTGCTGAAGGAGGGGCACGGTAACCCGCACGCTGCACGCCTGCTGGATACGTTGTCGGCCACGCACTTTCGCCTGTTCTCGACGCCTGTCGTCAACGTGTTTCGCCGCCCCGGCGAACCGATTCGCGTGACGCATCAAGAGGTCGGCTATCCGGTTGTGGCGGATGCAAGCCACGCGGCTTCGTACGACATTTATTCGATCGATTCAGTGAACCTTGTGCGTCAAACGCAGACGCGCAGCCGCGTTATCGAGTTCCAGCCGATTTTTTCTCAGCGCTACGGAGACGACCCACGGTCCGTGCGCTACTGGTTCGCCCGTCGCGATCCGGCTG
>NZ_JBQCDN010000263.1:0-2442 GCF_051961175.1 Trinickia sp.
CCTTCACCTGAATCTCACGGTCGGCCGTCTGCGTGCCGAGCGTGCGTCGATCGGTCGCCATCAGCGCCCCGCCGCCCGCCGCGCCCGCCACCGCCAACACACAACCCTGCAACGACGCCACCAATGCAGCCGCCGTCGCTACCGTCAGCGTGCTCCGCACAAGCGTCTTCATGACGCGATTTGCCTTCATCAACGAACTCCCCTTCGAAGTCAATCTTCGCCGAGCAACATGGCATCGATGCCGTCGCACAAGCAGTGAATGGCCAACACCTGCACTTCGTGAATACGCGCCGCCCGCTGCGACGGCACGCAAAGCTGTATATCCGTTTCAACGAGCGCTTCGCCCAGCTTGCCGCCACCGCCCGTCAGCGCAATGACGAACATCTCGCGTTCGTGCGCTTCGGCAATGACTTCCAGCAAGCTGGCTTCGTCGCCCAGCGATGCCACGACGAACAACACGTCGCCCGCATGCCCAAGCGCGCGAAGCTGCTTGGCGTAGACGGTATCGAACCCGCCGCCCGCAGCAAGCGCGGTCAGCACAGCCGAATCGGCCGTCAAGGCGATCGCGGGCAAGCTCGGACGTTCGCGCTCGAAGCCCGCGGTGAGGTGGGCGGCGAAGCGCTGCGCTTCGGCCGCGCCCGCGCCATTACCGCACGCGAATATCCGGTTGCCGTTCGCCAGCGCGCCGAACATCGTATCGATAGCCGCGGCGAGCGGCATCGCCAAGGCGTCAAGCGCCTCCAGTTTCAATGCCGCGCTTTCGCGAAAATGCTGTTGAATTCGTTCGACTGACATCGTTTCTCTGCTCTGCCGGCCCCGCCAATCCGCGGCCGTTTCGTCAGCGCGCAAGTTTACCGCACTCACCACGCGCATCCGCACCTTTTAGTTCTCACGGGCCGTCCTCTCTAAAGGCGTCCCGCAGCCAAACGAGCCGCGGCCCCTCAAACACGACGGCATCGAAGCGGCAGGGGCTTTCGCTCTCGCCCGCGCCCCTCCCCGCCAGAAAGTGCCGCGCCGCCAGCAGGATCCGCTTTCGCTTATACGCGCCGATACTCGCCGCCGCCCCGCCATACCGGCTCCCGGCCCGCGCGCGCACTTCGACGAATACCAGCGCGCCATCCCGGTCACGCATGACGAGATCGATCTCGCCGCCCCGGCACGTGACGTTCCGCGCCACCAACCGCATGCGTTGCCGGCGCAGAAAATCGAGCGCCCGCGTTTCGAACACGGTACCGATGCGTTTCGACTCGCCCCGCCCGGAAAAGTTGTCGGCCGCACGGGCGCCGTCCGCTACTTGCTGAGCCGGCGCTCGGCCACGCGCCGTTCTCTCCTGCCGCGCGTGGCACAATGACGGCCTTCCCTCGCTCGTTCGCGCTTCCCGCTTCATGTCCGACCTCCTCGTTCTCGCGCAGCGGCAGCAGTACCCGTCCGCCACGCTCTATGTCATTGCAACGCCGATCGGCAATGCCGCCGACATCACCCTGCGCGCGCTGCATGTGCTCGGTCTCGTCGATCGCATCGCCGCCGAGGACACGCGCAATACCGGGCAACTGCTCGGCCTTTACGGTCTCTCGAAGCCGCTGCTGGCCGTGCATGAGCACAACGAACGCGAGGCCGCCGAGCGCATCGTCGATTGCCTGCGCGCCGGCGAACGCGTCGCCTATGTCTCCGACGCCGGGACGCCCGGCATATCGGATCCGGGCGCCAAGCTCGTCGACGCCGTCGGCGCAGCCGGCTTCACCGTCGTTCCGCTACCCGGCGCAAGCGCGGTCACGACCGCCGTCTCCGCCGCGGGCGATTTCGTCGGCACCTTCTCGTTCCTCGGCTGTCTGCCGACGAAAGCGAAGCAGCGCGCGGCGCATTTGCAGACGCTCGTCGCACACCCGCATGCAATGGCTTTCTATGAGGCGCCGCATCGCATCGTCGAAACCGTGCAAGCGCTGGCCGATACCCTCGGCGGCACCCGGCAATTGCTGATTGCACGAGAACTCACGAAGCTACATGAGGCGATTCATCGATGCACCCTGGCCGAAGGGCCAACGTGGCTGGCCGCCGATCCGAACCGGCAGCGCGGGGAGTTCGTACTCGTCGTTCAGGGTGCTCCGGCACAGGCGGAGCAAAACGAGACAGCTCACGATGCTTTGTTGACGCTGCTACTCGAAGAGGTGTCGGTCAGCACGGCGGCGCGGCTCGCCGCCTCGATCACAGGCGCATCCCGCAATATGCTCTATTCGCGAGCGCTCGATCTATCGAAAGACGAGACCTGACGAGCAGAAGAACTTGGCACTCGAGCATTACGTCAATCACGGGCGATGCAGTTAAAGGCATGACAGCGGGGGCTGAGCCGTCATGTCATTCATGCGGAAGGCTCATCGATGTGTGACGCTCGGATTGATCAGGACTCCTGATAAACCTCACCTTTCGAGGAATGGTGGGGCGATG
>NZ_JBQCDN010000264.1:0-3216 GCF_051961175.1 Trinickia sp.
ATCTCGCCGGGCAGCAGTTCGCCGATCGGCGTGAGCGTCGTTTCGTCTTCGTAGCGCATCGGCAGATGCAGCACCAGATCGATGTCGCGCGTGAGGCCGAGCTTGGCCAGCTTATCGGCCGTCTTCACAGGCTTGGCGGCCGTCTTTTCGGCGGCGCCTTCTGCCGCTTTCGTCGCTTTCGTCGCTTTGGTCCGCTTCTTCGCGCCGCCGGCAACCAGCCGTTCAACCGGCACGTCCCGCTCCGGTGGCGCGCCCTCTGGGCCGCGCGCGCTCGCATCGGGCGCGGTTCGGCGCCGCTTCGCGTCAGGCGCGGACGGCGCCGTCTCGTCGGCGGGGGCAGTTGGACTCAATCGGGACAACGGCATAACTTCGGCTGGCAAGTACAATAACGGTTTAATTCGAACGAACGGCTTGCGGGGCCGCATCGGTATCGTGCTTCGCGATCATAGCGGCTCACGGGCCGTCTCGCCGCGCCCCCGCCAATCAACGCAGCATGTTCACGCTTTCCGATTTCGATTTCAATCTACCGCCCGAGCTCATCGCGCAAACGGCGCTGCCCGAACGCAGCGCAAGCCGTCTGCTCGAAGTCGACACGAGCACCGCGCCCGCGCGGCTTATCGATCGGCGCTTTGCCGAACTGCCCGAATGCCTGGCGCCGGGCGATCTGCTCGTCTTCAACGATACCAAAGTCTTGAAGGCTCGCTTCTTCGGCCAGAAGGCGAGCGGCGGCAAGATCGAAGTACTCGTCGAACGGCTGACGGGCGCGCGCACCGCGCTCGCGCAAATTCGGACGAGCAAGAGCCCCGCGCCGGGCACGAGGCTGACGCTCGCCGATGCATTCGACGTTACCGTCGGCGAGCGCGTCGAGCCGTTCTACACCCTGCACTTCCCCGACGACTGCCTGACGCTGATCGAGCGCTACGGCCGGCTGCCGCTGCCGCCGTACATCGAGCACGACCCGGATGCGGCCGACGAAACGCGCTATCAAACCGTGTTCGCGCAAAACCCGGGCGCCGTCGCGGCCCCGACGGCCGGCTTGCACTTCGACGATGCCGTGCTCGCGCGGCTCGAGGCGCGCGGCATCGAGCGCGCCACGCTGACGCTGCATGTCGGCGCAGGCACGTTTCAGCCGGTGCGGGTCGAGAACATCGCCGAGCACAAGATGCACAGCGAGTGGTATCAATTGCCGCCCACGCTCGTGGACAAAATCAGCGCCACGCGGGCGCGCGGCGGCCGCGTGATCGCGGTGGGCACGACGTCGATGCGCGCGCTGGAATCCGCGGCGCGCGACGCCGAAGCCGCGGGCCGGCCGCTTGCGGCCACTTCGGCGGAAACGGACATTTTCATCACGCCGGGTTATCGCTTTCGCGTGGTCGATCGGCTCGTCACGAACTTTCACCTGCCGAAGTCGACGCTGCTCATGCTTGTCAGCGCGTTCGCCGGTGTGGAGACGATCCGCGAAGCCTATCGGCATGCCATTGACGAACGCTATCGTTTTTTCAGCTATGGCGATGCCATGCTGTTGACGAAGGTTGAAGGCTAGAATTCCACGCTCCGCATTGGAGCGTACCGCCGTGTTTGCGCTGCCTGGCCCGTACTCGGGCAGCGTCTCTTTTCCCCTTGCGCCGGACTTGCGATCCCGAGCTGGCGCTTTAGCTGTCGGCTGCAGTGAGTGCTTCAGCACTGACCGCAGCCCCATGCAGAGTGCCCGACTCGGGGCTCATGCAGCGCAGCCCGGTAGCACTTGGAGCTTATCGATGACCGCAGGTCATACCCACACCCACGATCACTCGTCGTCCCCCGTCCCGTGCCTGAACGGCCTGAAGTTCGAACTGCTGAACACGGACGGCCAGGCACGCCGGGGCCGCTTGACGCTCAATCACGGCGTGGTCGAAACGCCGATCTTCATGCCCGTCGGCACGTACGGCACGGTGAAAGCCATCCAGCCGCGCGAGCTCGAAGAGATTCACGCGCAAATCATCCTCGGCAATACGTTTCACCTGTGGCTGCGCCCCGGGCTGGAAACGATCGCCGCGCACGGCGGCCTGCACGGCTTCATGGGCTGGCGCCGGCCGATCCTGACCGATTCGGGCGGCTTCCAGGTGTTTTCGCTCGGCGATCTGCGCAAGATCACGGAAGACGGCGTGACGTTCGCCTCGCCCATCAACGGCGACAAGCTGTTCCTGTCGCCCGAAGTGTCGATGCAGATTCAGAAGGTGCTGAACTCGGACATCGTCATGCAATTCGACGAATGCACGCCGTACGCGACCAACGGCGTGCCGACGTCGCACCAGGACGCCGCGGCATCGATGCGCATGTCGATGCGCTGGGCCAAGCGTTCGATCGACGAATTCGCCCGGCTCGGCAATCCGAATGCGCTGTTCGGCATCGTCCAGGGCGGGATGTTCGAGGATCTGCGCGACGAGTCGCTCGCCGGCCTCTCGGAACTCGGCTTTCACGGTCTGGCCGTCGGTGGCCTTTCGGTCGGCGAGCCGAAAGAAGACATGATGCGGGTGCTCGAGCACATCGGCCCGAAGCTGCCGGCCGACAAGCCGCATTACCTGATGGGTGTGGGCACGCCCGAGGATCTGGTGGCCGGCGTGGCCGCGGGCATCGACATGTTCGACTGCGTGATGCCGACCCGCAATGCGCGCAACGGCTGGCTCTTCACCCGTTTCGGCGACGTCAAGATACGCAACGCGACGCACAAGAACTCGCTGCGCCCGCTCGACGAAACCTGCGGCTGCTACACCTGCCGCCATTTCACGCGCGGCTATCTGCATCATTTGCATCGTGTGGGCGAAATTCTCGGCGCTCAGCTCAATACGATCCACAACCTGCATTACTACCTCGAACTCATGGGCGAAATTCGCGAAGCCATCGAAACGGGCACCTTCGAGGCATTTCGTCAGCGTTTTCGAGACGAACGCACGCGCGGCGTCGAGTAACGGCCGCACGCCGATGCGAGCCGCGCCGCGCCCGCATGGGTGCCGGCCGCCCGCCAGCCGGCGAGTGAGGAAACCACCCAGCCGGCGCTTGATGCGCCGGTGGTAAAATACGCGGCTATTTTTCGATCGCCCGCGATCTTCACGATCATTACGATCGCCATTTACGGAGAAACCAACGTGTCGCTGATTTCCAACGCATTCGCGCAAGGCGCAGCCGGCGGCGGCGCCGAGTCGAATCTGATGAGCTTCCTGCCGCTCATCCTCATGT
>NZ_JBQCDN010000265.1:0-11393 GCF_051961175.1 Trinickia sp.
GCCCCGACCCGGCCGGTGACGGGCGCGCGATGGCGCGGGCCGGCGGCGCCGCCGGCTTGGCGGCCTGTGTCCTCGGAGCCGGGCCGGCTGCGACGTTCGCCGCGCCGCGTTCGGCGCGGCGAACACAGGCAACGCGGCCAAGCCATGGCCGCAACCGGCTATCATGTGCGCAATTTGAAATTCGAGAACCCATGCGCCCGATCGCTGGAGAACATTATGGCTGCCCCCCAAGATAGCGTCAGCATGGCGCTGTTCTGCGACTTCGAAAACGTTGCCCTCGGTGTTCGCGACGCGAAGTTCGAAAAATTCGATATCAAGCCCGTGCTCGAACGGTTGCTGCTGAAAGGCAGCATCGTCGTCAAGAAAGCGTATTGCGATTGGGATCGCTATAAGGGCTTCAAAGCGTCGATGCACGAGGCCAGCTTCGAACTCATCGAGATTCCGCACGTGCGGCAGTCGGGCAAGAATTCCGCGGACATCCGGCTCGTCGTCGATGCGCTCGATCTTTGCTACACGAAGTCGCACGTCGATACGTTCGTCATCATCAGCGGCGATTCCGATTTCTCTCCGCTCGTCTCGAAGTTGCGCGAAAACGCGAAGAAAGTGATCGGCGTGGGCGTGAAGAATTCGACGTCCGATTTATTGGTCGCCAATTGCGACGAGTTCATTTTCTACGACGATCTCGTGCGCGAGCAGCAGCGGGAGAATGCCAAGCGCGAAGCGCGCGAGGCCAGTGTGGCCGCGAAACGGGCAGCCGACGAAGACAAGCAGCCGAAGGCCGAGATGGAATCGCGCAAAGCGAAAGCCATTGCGATCGCCGTCGAAACGTTCGATGCGCTCGTCTCCGAACGCGGCGAGAGCGGCAAGATTTGGGCGTCCGTGCTCAAGAGCGCGATCAAGCGCCGCAAGCCCGATTTCAGCGAGTCCTACTATGGCTTCCGCGCGTTCGGCAATTTGCTCGACGAGGCGCAAGCACGCGGTTTGCTCGAAGTCGGCCGCGACGACAAGTCCGGCGCGTTCGTCTATCGGCCGAGCCAGACGGCCGCGCCTGAGGTGACGCGGCACGCCCCTATCGAGGCGGCGGCACAGGAAAACGGCACAGCGACGGAGGCGGCCGGCAGCAAAGGCCGGAAGAAGGGCAAGGGCTCGCGTAAGCAGGGGCGTGAACAAGCGAGCGCGGCACCCGGCACGGCGATGCGGGAAACGGCGCCGAACATGGCGTCTGACGCAACGACGGAGCATGTCGCGACGGTTGCGGAGCCTTCGGCTCCTCCCGATATGCCCGCCGAGGTTGAGACCGCGGAACAAGCGCCGCCCAAGCCGCGCCGTGCGCGAAAGACACCGGCAAGGAAAGCTGCGCGCGCGGACGCAGGCGATGCCGCTGCCGCTGCCAGTAACGGTACGCAGGCTGCGGGGCCCGCCGAGGCACAACCGCAACCGCACGCGAGCGCGCCTGCCTCCGATGCCCCTGCCGAACCCAAGCGCGCAAAGGCCCCACGAAAATCCGCACCGCGGGCCAGCCGTCCGCGTAAGATCGCGGTCGACAACAACGGTGGCCAATAAACCGGCCGACTGACCGGTCGATGAATCAGCAGGAGAACGACAGTGTTTACGTGCAGGAATCAAAGCTGCCAAGCGCAATGGGAGCTGGCGGATATTACGATCAAGAATGAGGGACAGGGGCTGCTGTTCCGCTGCCCCATGTGCGGGGCGCGCAACTACGTCGAGCAGTTCGAGGCCGACGACGGGAAGATCGTCTATGAGCAAATCGAGGGCAAACCGTTCGTTTAACGCTTTAAACGGGGCAGGAGCAGCCTGTCCGGCCTCCCGATGAGCGGCTGGGCTGCCTTAGACACCACGGGCACCGCGGCCTCGTCCGCCGGGCTGTGGCGCGCCTTCTGGCTGGCCGCGAGTCAACCGGATGGGCGCTTAACGCGTTGTAACACATCATAAGTTGCTATATCGATCGATTGGTTGGTGTGGTCCCCACCATACCGGCTCGACGAACGGCATGCGGATGCCGTCGCCGTGGCTCGCCCGTCGTCGGTTTGTACGATCGATTCAAAGAAAATGCACGACGGAAGTCATCGAGATCGCAGTTCCAATGTCGTAGCCGCGTTTGTTGCGAAGGCGCGGCACGTCAATTACAAGCGTCTCGTCTCGCCGGCACTGGCGCTTGGCATCTGCTTTCTCCTGCTGCTGGCGCTGCAGCAGATCTCGCAGAGCATCGATTACCACTCGGTCACCCGGCTGCTGTTCCATATGGCCCCCGGGAAATGGGCTGCCGCGCTCGCCGCCACCGCGCTGAGCTTCGCCGCGCTCGTGGCGCGTGATGAAATCGGGCTGCGCCATGTCGACGCCAAGGTACCCCGGCCTCTGCTTTGGATCGGCGCGACCGCCGCTTCCGCGCTTGGCAATATCGCCGGCTTCGGCGCCCTGACGGGCGGCGCGGTGCGGTGCCGTGTCTACGGCGCGGCCGGCGTCACACCATCGCAAGTCGGCCGCCTCACGTTGTTCTCCAGCGGCTCGCTCATCCTGGCCATGTTGCTGATCAGCGCATTGGGGGCGCTCTGGGATACGGCGCCGCTCGCGGCCATGACGCATATCGCGCCGCTCGCCCTGCAGGCTGGCAGCGCGATCGTGCTGGCGGCGCTGGGTGCGGCCGTCGTCTGCTGCGGCCCCGCGACGAAGCGGATCGAAACCCGCTGGCGGCGCGTCACGCTCGACATTCCCTCGCGCGCCGGGTTGGTTTCGCAACTCCTCTTCGGCATCGTGGACATCGCGGGAGCGGGTGCCGCGCTGTGGGTCTTCTTGCCCACCGCCCATGCCAGCTTCGTGACCTTTCTGGCCATCTATTCGGCATCGCTGCTGCTCGGCATCGTCGGCCACACGCCCGGTGGCGTAGGCGTATTCGAATCGGTCATGGTGTTCGCGTTGCGCGGCGATATCGCTACGCCCTCGCTGCTGGCGGGGCTGGTCGCCTACCGTGCCGTCTATTTCGGTTTGCCGCTCGTGTTGTCCGCGGCCTTGCTGATCGGCTATGAGGGACGGGCGCTGCGCAAGCGCATCCCCCTCGGCCACGTCGCCCGCATCGGCCGCCTGGCGCCGCTCTTCCTGTGCCTGATCACGTTTGTCGTCGGCTCGATGCTCGTGGTCTCGAGTGCGACGCCGGCATTGGCGCGTCGTCTTGCGGTGTTGCGCGAGCTCGTGCCGCTCTGGGCGCTCGAGAGCTCGCAATTGGTCAGCGGTGTGCTCGGCGTGCTGTTGCTGTTCGTTTCGCGCGGCTTGCTGCGCAGGCTCGACGCCGCCTGGTGGGTCACCGTGGTGTTGACGGCCGTCAGCCTCGTGCTATCGGTTATCAAGGGGCTGGCGTTTGTCGAGGCCGGCGTGCTCACCACGTTGCTCGTCTTGCTGCTCGCCACGCGCCGCACCTTCAGCCGGCGCGCCGCGTTGTTCGCCGAGCCGTTCACGCCCGGATGGCTGATCTCCGTCGCCATCGTGTTGATCTGCGCGGCTTGGGTGATGTTCTTCGCGTATCGAAACGTGCCTTACCGAACCGAGCTGTGGTGGCAATTCGCGTTCCATCAGCCCGTTGCGCGATCGCTGCGCGCCATGCTCGCCTCGAGCCTGTTCGCGATGGCCTTCGCCATCTGGCAACTGCTGCGTCCGGCCGCGGGGCGTTTCGTGCATCCGAGCACGCAAGATTTGACCGATGCCGTGAAGATCATTCGCGCTCAAGAGCGGAGCGATGCCGGGCTGGCGATGATGGGCGACAAGAGTTTTTTGTTTTCCGATTCGCGAGAGGCTTTCTTGATGTACGCGAAGCACGGCCGGACTTGGGCGGCGTTGCATGATCCCGTGGGGCCACGCAGCGAATGGGCCGAGCTGATTCGAAACTTCGTCATGCTCGCGCACAAGCATGGCGGCCGTGCCGCGTTCTATCAGGTCAGGGCCGATTCGTTGCCGCTCTACCTGGATTCGGGATTGACGCTGATGAAGCTTGGCGAAGAGGCGCAGATCGCGCTCGAAAGCTTCGATCTGAACGGACCGAAGCGCGCCGCCCTGCGTTACTCGCTGCGCCGGGCCGAACGCGACGGATGTACGGCGGAAGTCATCGATGCGGCCGCTGTGCCCGAACATCTCGATCTGTTGAGAGGCATTTCCGACAGTTGGCTCGATAGCCGCTCCGCGCGCGAAAAGAGTTTTTCCGTGGCGGCCTTCAGCGAGGCTTATCTCGCGGCGCAATCGGTCATGCTCGTCCGACAGGACGGGGTGCCGGTCGCGTTTACCACCTTCATGACGACGGACCTGAACGTCGAGGCGACGGTGGGCGTGATGCGCCACGTATCGGATGCTTCGCCGCTCGTCATGGACTATTTGTTCGTGCAGCTCGCGTTGCATTTGAAGGGCGAAGGCTATCGCCATTTGAGCCTCGGGGTCGCGCCATTCTCGGGCGTGCGGTCGATGCCGCTCGGCTCGCCGCTTCATCAGCTGGGATCGCTGGTTTGGCGATTCGGCGGACGTTTCTATAACTTCCAAGGTTTGCGTGCGTTCAAGAGCAAGTTTCAACCGCGCTGGGAGCCGCGCTATCTCGCGGTATCGGGTTGGGCGAGCGCCGTGCTGACGCTGCTCGATCTTTCAATATTGGCGGGGGGACGCCGTTCATGACACTGCACGCAGCATTGACCAGGTTCAAGTGGCTGGCGTTGCTCGCCGGCGCATCATGGCTCTGCATGGGCGCGCACGCGGCCGAATCGCGCGTCTCGCACGTCTCGCACGTATCGGGCGGACGCTATGGCGACGTCACCGTCGAATGGCCGCAAGGCGAGATGCGTGGCTTCGTCGTGTTGTTCTCCGCGGGCAAGGGCTGGCGCGCGGCGGATTCGCAAGCGGCGCATGCCTTGGCCCAGGAAGGGGCATTGACGGTCGGCGTCGACACCAGCCGTTATGCCGCGAACCTCGCTGCGACGGGGCCGGCCTGTCGTCATCTCGACGGCGATGCGGAAGCCGTCAGTCATCAACTCGAACGTCAGTTGAAGTCGAGCCGGTATTTCGCGCCGATCATGGCGGGCACTGGCCAAGGGGCGACGCTGGCGTTGCACGTGCTGGCGCAAGCGCCTGCGAATACGATCGCTGGGGCGATCGCCATCGATCCCGAAGCGAAGCTCGATCATGACTTCGCGCAATGCCCGCCGGATCCGACGATCAGTCGCGGCAGCGCGTTGCCCGGCTTCGTCGAGACAGGTGTGACGGCTCAAGCCGGGATCGCCGCGGCGCAGGAGGCCCAACGTTCGGCGGTGAAAGAAGGCGCCGATACGCCGGGATTTCATTTCGGCAAAGATGCAGACCGCTTGATGGCACCCGTGTTGGCCAAGGCGCCACGGATCTTCGCGGCGACGACGACGCCTGCCGATCAACTCAGTGCATTGATCAAGCCGCATTTGCAGTCCGACGTTGGGGGCGAGCAAGATGTGTCCGATTTGCCGCTCATCGAATTGCCCGCGGCGCATCCACGCGGGATGCTGGCGATCGTCATGTCGGGCGACGGCGGATGGCGCGATCTCGACAAGACGATCGGCGAGCAACTGAGCAAGGACGGCGTATCGGTCGTGGGATGGGATAGCCTGCGCTACTTTTGGGGCGAGAAGACGCCCGAGCAGGTGAGCCGCGACCTCGCCCGCGTATTGCGCGTCTATGGCGCGCGCTGGCATGCGAATTCATTTGCGTTGATCGGTTACTCATTCGGTGCCGACGTCATGCCGTTCGCCTACGATCGGTTGCCTGCGGAACTGCGCGACAAGGTGGCGATCGTTTCATTGCTCGGGTTTGCGCCGGCGGCGGATTTTCAGATCCGCGTGACGGGATGGTTGGGGATGCCCGCCAGCGATAAGGCGTTGCCTGCCAAGCCGGCGGTCGACCGCCTTCCCGCCGGCCTCGTGCAATGCTTCTACGGCGCGGAGGAGACCGACACGCTGTGTCCCGCGCTGTCCGGTACGCAGGAAGTCATTCGCACGGCGGGCGGGCATCATTTCGGCCGCGGCTATGACGAGTTGGAAAAGCGCATCTTGTCCGGATGGGAAAAGCGGATGGGCGTGCGAGGGAGTGTGCACGAGGCGCACTGAAGCGATGGCTGGTTGCCGGTGCGGCTCGATCGCCCACCTACGGGGCCGCGTCAAGGCCGGTCTCCATCGGCCGCGCTTCTTCGTCGCGTAACCCACGGCTCATCTCGTCGCAGCTTTCCGACCACGCCGTCAACCACTGAGGCATTTGCGGCGGGGTCGCGTCGATGCCCATCTCCCGCACGAGCTCCCGTGGCGAGACGGTGCCTTCCGATGACCGAAACAACCCCCGCATCACGACCACCCCAACGACACGCTCCTTCCGGACAAACCGATGTTCGACGAAGGACCATTTATCGTCCCAGCCCAGCATGCGCGTGTGAATCTCGAACGATTCGAACAATCGTAGCTCGCGGCGAAACTTGCCCCATGTATCGCCGACGATCGGCACCGCCCGATGGCGAAGGGCGACCCGAAAAGCGCCGGTGCGCAGCACATAGTCCATGCGGCCAATATCGGCGAGCGTGAAATATCGTCCGTTCGTGACGTGCCGGTTCAGATCGAGATCGAACGGCCACACGCGCATGCGGATGCGGGTCGTTTCAAACGGATGGACAGGCTTGCGCCAAGGCCGGCGCGACAGCATCAGCAACAAACGAAACCAGAGATTCATAGGAGTGCAAATTGTTTTGAATCGTCACACTCTATCGATATGGATGCGCTTGCGATAGAGGTGAACATGATCCGCTTCAATGCGAAACAGGCGAACAACTGACGATCTAAATGGACATTCGACATCGCTGTTCGCAAACGGTCGGGCCTATTGTGCGGGGGCGACTGACGCGCCAACGATTCCGTGTCTGCTCAAGGCCTGAGCCACGAAACCCGATGCTTTCATTTCTTCGACAAACGCGCGGAGCGTTTCGGCAGCTGCGAGGCCGCGCGCCTTAGGCGTGCCCATGGCTTGTTGGATCACCATGAATCGTTCGTGGAGCAATCGAAGCCCGTGGGTTCGTTGCGCGTCGGCTTCGAGCTGTTGTTTGACGCCCGCCGCCACTTCGAGATGTTGTTCGAGGAACGTTTGCACCACGGTGGGCGACGACGGCGCGCGGACGATTTGCGCGGCTTTCAATTCCCGCGTGAGAAACAAATCATATGCGCTGCCTTTGCCGACGGTGACCCGGTGATGCGGTCGATCGACATCCGCGTTGGTTTGAATCGGCGAATCGTCGCGTACGAGATAGAAGCCCTCGATCAGAATGTACGGCGCCGTGAATTCGATCTTTTTGCCTCGCAGCGGATCGATCGCGAAAAATCCGAAATCCGCGCGCTCGTTGGCCACTGCTTCGACCGACTGACCTGCCGTATCGAAGACAACCAGCTCCAATTCGACGTCCAGCCGCTTCGCCAAGGCTCGAGCGAGGTCGATCGACACGCCGAACGGCTCGCCGGTTTCGGGGTGCTTGTTCGCGAGGATCGGGTTGCCGAGATTGATCGACGCGCGCAATTTGCCGGTGGGCGTGAATGCGGAAACGACAGCGGGATCGATTTTCATGGGCGCTTGAGTGGTTTTACCGCGTGGATGTATCGCGCGGCGTTGGGTTCGAGGGTGTCCGATTCTTGCGTCGCTCGATCAGGGTGTCACCTTCGAGGTAATCCGGCTTTTCGGCTGCGCTTCGGTTTCGGCTCAACGCCTATGCGCGGATCGCGCGCCAACACGAGCGCGACTACATGCTGAACAACCGATTCGAACGCTGGATCGTTTTGCGAAACATAGAGCCACTTGCCAAGCACCGGATGCGGCTGCAACGCGGGCATCTCTTCGATGAGCGACGCGTGATGGTCTTGCGATGTACAAACGAGCATCCCATTCCAAGGTTCGTCGCGCTCGCCGGCGGTAATACATAGGCGCCCGTCGATATAGGCGGCATCGGCGCTGAACATTCGTTTTCGCACATAGGTGGGATCACGCTCGAATGCTTCGAGAATCCAGTCGAGTGAGTTGCGTACGGTAGAGGGCATGGGCGAAGGCTCGGTGTTGATCGATGCGCGTTACTTGCCTCTGCGTCCCGCTTGACGCGCTTTCCACGCGGCAAGCGCCGCTTCGTACCGCTCGTATGCTTCTTCGTAAAGCTCAAAGACGCAAGGCGAACAGCCGCTGTGGCAGCAATCGTCTTGCGTCGGACGTTCGGGCGGTGTGGGACGCGGATCCGCTTGGGGCGGATCCTGTCGGTTAGCTTTGGGCACGGCGCGGCTTTAATCGCTATTTCTATGACTTGAAGCGTCTAGTATAAGGCGCCGTCCGTCCGCGCTCGTGCCCGTTCATTCATCCCGCGAGGACGGCGTCCGCATTGACATAGGGTTGCCCGAGCGCTTTGGCCACCGCTTCATGCGTGACCTGTCCCTCGCAAACGTTGAGGCCTGCGCGCAGATGCGGATCGTCGGTCATCGCGCGCTTCCATCCTTTGCTTGCCAAGGCGATCGCATGACCGAGCGTGGCGTTAGTGAGGGCGAACGTCGATGTCCGCGCCACGGCGCCGGGCATATTCGCAACGCAATAGTGGATGACACCATCGACGGTATAGGTGGGTTCCGCATGCGTGGTGGCGTGAGATGTCTCGAAGCATCCGCCTTGATCGATAGCGACGTCCACCACGACAGCGCCTTTTTTCATCGTCGAAATCATGCCGCGCGTCACGAGCCGCGGCGCCGTTGCGCCCGGAATCAACACCGCGCCGATGACGACATCGGCGCTGGCAACGCATCGCTCTATTGCATGGGCGCTCGAAAACATCGTCAGGATGCGATTGCCGTAAATCAGGTCCAATTGACGCAGGCGGTCGACGTTCGTATCGAGAATCGTGACGCGCGCCCCCATGCCGACGGCCATTTGCAGCGCGTTCGTTCCTACCATCCCGCCGCCGATGATGACCACGTGTCCCGGCGCGACGCCGGGCACGCCCCCGAGTAGCAGCCCCATACCGCCGCGCGGTTTCTCGAGGTGCGCCGCAGCAACCTGGATCGACATCCGGCCTGCGACTTCGCTCATCGGTGCGAGCAGCGGTAGCCCGCCGCCCGGGCCGGTGATCGTTTCATAGGCGACGCAGACGGCGCCGGAGGCAATGAGATCGGCGGCCTGTTCGCGGTCCGGGGCGAGGTGCAGGTAGGTGTAGAGGATTTGCCCGCGCCGCAACATCGCGCGTTCCACAGCCTGTGGCTCTTTCACCTTGATGATCATGTCGGCGCGCGCGAAGACTTCTTGTGCATCGCCGCAGATCGTCGCGCCGGCTGCGGCATAGGCGTCATCGGGCAGGCCGATGGCAGCGCCGGCATCCTTTTGCACGAGGACTGCGTGGCCGCGGCTCACGAGCTCGCGTGTGCCCGCAGGGGTCAGCCCTACGCGATATTCCTGGTTTTTAATCTCTTTGGGAACGCCGACCAACATGATGCACCTCCTCCGTGTAGGAATCGATAGATCGAATGTTCAGCCCAGGCTTGTGGCGAGGGATGATTGAACGACATACTACGCCGATGCGCCGGTAATCGAGTAGGCTGAGGCACTAAGCTAAGGACCTTTTTATCAAGGGTGCCTCCGGATGACAGATAGAAATTCCCCCCCGGGCGGGCATCACGCTTCGGCCCACTCGATCGTCGGTTCGCAACGAACCGGAAAATTCACCGAGTTTGCGATGTAGCATTTTTCATGGGCGGAATGATGCAGCCTTGCGGCCAGCTCCCGGTCATCGCCCGCGCGAATGACGACGCAAGGGCGCAGCACGACTTCGGCAAAGCGCCCTTCGTTTGGACCTTCGCGCATTGTCCCGTGCGCCTCGTCGAGATACGAAAGAACCCGAATCCCCGCATCCGCGCACAGATGCAGGTACCACAGTTGATGGCAGGCGGAAATCGAAGCCAAAAACAAATCTTCCGGGTTCCAGCGCGTCGCATCGCCACGGAACGCCGGGTCTGACGAGCCCGCAATCTCCGGCTTCGAGTTCGCGCGAATGGCGTGGTCGCGTCCGTATTCGCGATACCCGGATGTGCCGGTTCCTTGATTGCCTGTCCACTCCACCACAACGTTGTAGTGATGTTCGCCGTGTGTCATTGATGCCTCTCAAGGTTCGGAACAGTGAGTCTGATAGAACATAGTTCGTGCCGAACCGTGTCCCGTGGGATCGAATCCAGGAGCAAATGGTATACCAATATTCCAGACGGCGGATTGTCGCCGACTAAGGTTGCGACGGGAGTGGACGTCTTGTTATAGACCTGCATCACCGGGTCGGTAGAATCGCAGCGTTGTGGCGGCGCCCGCCTCAGCGGTGACGCTGCTTCTAAGCAATATTTTCGGAGGATCAATGCAAATCGACGTGAACATCGTGGCTTCATTGACAGATGAAGGCATCGGCGGAAATCCGGCCGGTGTCGTGATTGACGCGAATGGGCTCGACGCCGATCAAAAGCTGCATATTGCGAGGCAAGTCGGCCTGTCGGAGACCGCCTTCGTATCGAAGTCAGACATCGCACCGGTCAAGCTGGAGTTCTTCACGCCGACACGCCAGATCGCGCATTGCGGACATGCCACGATCGCAGCTTTTTCCTTGCTGCGGCAGCTTGGGCGAATCGCCGATGGTTGGTCTTCGAAAGAAACAATCGACGGCTGTCGACGCATCCTGATCCAGGACGATGTGGTGCTGATGGAACAGCGCTCGCCGATCTATCAACCGGTCACGGCCGGTTCGGCGCTCGCTACCAGGATTGCGGCTTCGATCGGCGCCAACCCGGCCAATATCTTCGATGTCGCAGTTCCGACTGTCGTTAGCACAGGCAATCGGTTTTTGACGATCGCCTTACGCGATGAACGTGCAGTGGCGGACGTCCAGCCGCAACATGAAGCGATCGAAGCAATCAGCGAAGAACTCGATTTGATCGGCTATTACTTGTTTTCGACGACGACCCGGGTTCCGGGTCGTCATGCCGGAGCGCGAATGTTTGCGCCGCGCTTCGGCATTCCCGAAGAATCGGCAACGGGAACGGCGGCTGGGCCGCTAGCGTGTTTTCTCTACGAAAAAATGGCTATCCAGGACCGGGAGATCGCGGTTGAACAGGGGCGGCTGATGCAGCCAGCGTCCCCCAGCCTCATCAAAGTGACGCTCGATACTGACGAGGGTGGAATTGTTCGGGTGATGGCGGGAGGCACTGCCGTCGACAAAGAGAGTAGGCGCGTGGAGATTTGACCGACGCGGCTCCCGCGGCGTCGGGCCAGATTGGGCGCGCTTGAATCAACCAGACATTCAAGCGCGCCCGGAGCCGCGGCTAGTGAACGCATCCACAAAG
>NZ_JBQCDN010000266.1:0-3824 GCF_051961175.1 Trinickia sp.
CCCGTCTTGTTGTGGGGGCCCTTCGCAGCCGGCATCTTGTCGCCAAAAAACGCTGCAGTGATCCCGACCATGTTTCCCTGGCTATGGCAGACCACCGTAATCGGCACGTCGGCCTGCTTCTCTCGGATCGAACGGATCAGATTGGCAAGCCGCAGTGCGGCCAGAACCATGTAGGCACGCGGCGGCGTCGCGTAGACGAGGCGATCCGTTGCGTTCAGCGCCTGCACACTCAGGAAACCAAATGCCCGGTCATCAAGCCCCTTGGCCCAGAGGTCCGCCAGCGTCCCGCAGCCGTTCGCAAACGGACCACCGCCCCAATAATTCTGCTCGTTCAGGAAGACGTTTGCGCCGTACTGCTTCAATTCATCCTTGCTGGCCTTGTAGCCCCAACGGAAGTGGATAACCGGTGAGAACGACGGATCGGGCTTGACGTACGTGTTTGAAAGAAGCTTCGGATTCAGATACCCATCCGGCGTCAAGCTCTCCGTATATTGCACAGGTTGCATCTGCCCGCCTTCGACACCCTTGTACATCATCTGGTCGTCAAGCCGCCCGAGCCGCCGGTTCAACCCACGGCACAAGCCCTCCTCCGCCGCGGTGAACCACTCTCCCTCGGAATTCACCCCATGCACAAAAATCACAACGCCAGGTAACGGCATCTGTTTCAGGCAGAGGAAATCGCTGTTGCTGAACAGCGTGGTGCTCTGTCCGCCACCGACCTGTACGCGCGGCGCCCCCGCGCCGGCCGCATCGGCCGCGTTGCCTGTCTGCGGCACCGATGGATCAAGATAGGAATCTGTCATGTTCCCTACGTCTTCCCGTATTCAGTTCAACTGCTTTTTTTAAAGAAGTTCACGACGAACGATTCGAACTGGTTGCCGCTGAGCGGCGCCAGCTTGCCGCTGCCATCGGTCACGCCCTTGACCAGTTCCCCCGATGCCTTGCGGACTTCACCCTCGTAGCCCTTCACGGGTTGCCCATCCGACGCCCGCACAAGCTTCGGAACCCGCCCCAACGGTGCGTGATCAAACTTCGGCATATCGGTGCTCATGCTCGCCGGCCCACTCCACGTATGCCCCGCCGATTTCACCGTGAAGCTACCGGGGCACCCCAATTCGATATCGCCACCTTGCAGCTTCAGATAAGCCCCACCGGACGTCACGAACACCACCTGATCGCTGGCCATGCCCGCGAGCTTGCCGCCCGCCGCCGTCATTTGAATGTTCTTAGCCGAATCGATTTGCGTATCGTTAGCCTGGCTCTGCAATAGGACCTTGCCCTGGTTCGCGACAGCCGTGACGTCGTCGGCCTGCGCAAACATCGCGACGCCATGTCCCGCTTGCAGATTGATCCGCTGGCCGCTTGTAACTTGCACATGCTGCTGCGCGACTTGATCGATGTTTCCACCGGCATAGGTCACGTGAGTCTTCGGCGTCACGCTCACAAACCCAGCCTGCGCACCCAATGCCATCAGCGGTTCACCGCCCGGCGCTTGCCATCCCTTGAGCGCGCTGGCCACTGCACTCTGGCCCGTCGTCTCCATCGCCAGCCCACCATGCTGTCCGGCGTAGTCACCGAGCGATTTGAACAACTCCGTACATTCGCTAAGCAATTGAATGAGTTCGTCACGATCGAGGTGGTTGCCGCTTGCCTGCGCCCGCGCGTACGTCGTCAGCAAAATGCCCTGCGCCGCGCGCAGCGCCGCGGCCGCATCCGTGCGCACTTCCGCCCCTTCGCCTCGCGCCTCACCCACGCCATTGCTGCGCGGGTGCGTCAGAAACCCGAGATTCAACTCGGTGGCTCGATGCGCGCTCGATAGCTGGGCACTGATTTGGCCCGGCGTGTCGTCCAAACGCATCTGGTTATACCGCTGGCCCTTCACTTCCCGCGTCTTCACACCCGACACATAGCGATTGCCGGGCAACGAACCCGTGTTGCTGAACGTCGCCGGCATGTTCGGGCCGTTGTGAAAGATACCTGCGACATACATCTTATCGGGATCACCGCCATGAAAGTCCAGCAGCACCTCCATCCCCTTCCGTGGCAGCCAGTTCTCCCCGAAGTCGTCGCCGGCTAGGCCCGTCATCACCCGCAACCACGCGCTATCGCCTTGGGTACCGTTCGTGCCCATCCCCTTCGCATGCTCGTGATCTGTCGGATCGAGCCCTTGCAGCTGAACGTTGATGCGCCCGAACGCGTCGCAATAGATCTCTTCGCCGTCGGGTGTGACGACGATGCCAACAATCGGATGCACGCGCGGCAAATGCACATGCGGATCGTAGCCAGGCGCCAGCGGCATATCCCGCGGCACACCACTGAACGTGTTCTCGTAGCGGCTTTGCGTCGAATCGCCAAAGACGCTCGGCCTCGCCGGCGTATCCACCGAAACAGGCGGCGATTCGAACGACCAGCGGCTCGCCGTGAACAACGCTTGCGCCCGCTGGTGCAGATCCTTAGGCAAATTGTTTTCGGCGCGATGATGCAAGCTCGTGATCATGATCCGGCGCTCGCTTTTCGTCAGGCGCTCGCGCTCGGCAAATCTGCCTGCCTCCACTTCAATCCACTCGCCGACGACGAGATCGCGAATACCGCTCGCACCTTCGACGTGCGACGCCCGCGCGTCATGCGATTTCACGCGCGCCAAGCCGATCCGGTCGTAGTGGGCGGACGAATCCGCGATATGGGGCGAGTCGATGCGCGAATCCATCAGCAAGGCGCCGAGATCGTTGCCCGCCTTGCCCTGATCCACGCGCGTCGGCCCTTGGATCCGGTCCATCCTGCCGGGCTTGTGATCCCAACTGAAACGCCGGATCGCACCCGCCACCAGTTGCCGGGCGGCGCACAACAACGTCACGGCGTCGCGTTCGCCGATCGTCGCATCCGGCCGGTACTGCACCGTGCCAAGCGCGGACCGGCTCAGCTTGATCGCGTTGTCGTACAGGACAAGCGTGTGTGCGGTGTCGCCCGCCTTGCCCGCATCCTTTTGACCGGGTTTGCCTGCCCGCACGAACCAGCCAATGCCCTCTCGCCGACATAAGCGGCGAACGAAATGCGCATCGGATTCATCGAACTGAACGGTCTGTTCTCTAGTTGGAAGCTTGGCACGATCGACATTCGAGATATCGAGATAAAACGCACCGGCCAGGACCGTGCTGTTTTGCCGCCATTCCCCGACAAGTGTCTGAACGACATCCAATACGTTGCACTGCCGAAAAATTCGCGTATTGATGCGCCGCTCTAAAATCGAGAGCGCATCTTGTATAATTATCTGGTAAGTGCTAAGCGAACCATCTGACTCGCCATTACGCGCATCGACCACAATCCCATTAATGGCATGCAATCGGCCTTGGTCCGTGACGAGTTGGACCGAGACGGGCAAGCCGATCAGCGTCGTCAAAGGCACGCCCACGCTGGTAGAGACGCAAGAAATAGTGCCCTCGACTCCACCGCACAGACTTTCCTGTATATCGACACGTTGCGCCAACAGTAGGTCTTCTAATTGTTGTTGCTGCTCTCCCCATTTGAGACGAACCGCTCGATTTCTTTGCGATGGCAGCGGCCCCAATGATGCTCGCGACAGGTCTGGATAGTTCACAACTTGTTCTCACAATGAAATACGCAATGCGCATTTAATACCCGCCCACCGCGATCAAAATCGCCCGCTCGGGAGCAATCACTTCAACCAAGGAAAGGCGGAAATTTATCAGGGACCGACAATGGCGTCAAAGAAATGAAAGGAGAAGGAAATATTTCCGTCAAGATTTGATGGAAAGTAATAAATGCCGATTACGCGCGTTTCCGTCGACCCTTCATCCAGCCTTCCC
>NZ_JBQCDN010000267.1:0-4288 GCF_051961175.1 Trinickia sp.
GCGTAGCAGTGAGTACACGGACCCATGCTCCGGTCGATGGGCCGGGAAGCTCGATCCGCTCTTGTTCCTTTGCTTTATGCAGCGCTATTGCCCGCTCTTCACGCGAGATTGACGACATGCAACCGACCCTTACCGCCATACTGCCCTGCAACGATCTTGACCGCACCGAGGCGTTTTTCGCACGGCTGGGCTTCAAGCGCGAGGCAGGCAGTCTCGGCGACTATCGCATGCTCGCCGACGGTTTCGGTGGGCAAGTCCATCTCAATCCGGCTGTCGAAGGGTGGCTCCTGCCGGGGCGCAATCCGTTCGGGCTTTACCTCTACCGCGAGGATGTAGACGAACTCGCCGCCGTGTTCGGTGCCGAAATCCTCGGAAGCGGCGACCCGAGCGACAAACCGTGGGGAATGTACGAGTTCGCGCTGAACGCACCCGATGACGTGTTGGTCAGAGTGGGATGGCCGACGCGCCTGCGCCGCCCTTCGCGAGGCTAGCCAGCACACGTGCCGCAGCCCGCTCTCCAGAGCAAAGACTCGAGTTCGTCGGGTCCTCCGCCGTATTGCATATCCTCGAGATTGCCCGCCTGAACGCTGTCGTACAACAAGAACATCGCCCGGGCCCAAGCGGCTGCCGCATCGCTGCGCGCAGCCGGCGTTGCGTGGTCCCGGGAAAGGTAGCGACGATACGGGCCGCGCACGGCGGCCCATTTTCGATCAGCCGACCTGGCGCAGCGCGTCACCAACCGTCGAAAAGATCTGGTCGATCTGCCGCTCGTCGACGATCAACGGCGGCGAGAAAGCCAGGATATCGCCTGTATAACGGACGAGCACGCCGGCTTCGAAGCACTTCAGGAAGACCTCGTAAGCGCGCGCCCCTGGCGCATCCGCCCGCGATTCGAGTTCGATTCCGGCGACCAGGCCAAGGTTGCGGATGTCCTTGACGTGCGGCGAGTTGCGCAATTCGTGAACCGCATCCTCGAATGCGCCCGACAATTCCTTCGCGCGCTCGAAGAGCCGCTCACGCTTGTAAATGTCCAGCGTGGCGATCGCGGCGGCCGCCGCCGACGGATGGGCCGAGTAGGTGTAGCCGTGGAAAAACTCGATCGCATTGCCGGCACCTGCATTGACCACCGCGTCGTGAACGGCACGGCTCGCCGCAACGGCACCCATCGGGATCGCCGCGTTATTGATCGCCTTGGCCATCGTCAGCAGATCCGGTGTCACGCCGAAGTATTCGCTCGCGGTTGGCGCGCCAAGACGGCCGAAGCCCGTGATGACCTCGTCGAAGATGAGCAGGATGCCGTACTTGGTGCAAATGTCGCGCAGCCGTTGCAGGTAGCCTTTGGGCGGCACCAGCACGCCGGTCGATCCGGCGAGCGGCTCCACGATGACAGCCGCAATCGTCGAGGCATCGTGCAGCGTAACGAGCCGCTCCAGTTCGTCGGCGAGATGCGCACCCCAGGTCGGCTGGCCGCGGGTGAAGGCGCATTCGGCGATATTGAGCGTGTGCGGCAAATGATCGACATGCGGCATCAGATTGCCGGAGAACGCCTTGCGGTTCGGCGCGATACCTCCAACCGAAATGCCGCCGAAGCCGACGCCGTGATAACCGCGTTCGCGCCCGATGAAGCGGGTGCGCTGACCTTCGCCACGCGCACGGTGATACGCGAGCGCGATTTTCAGGGCCGTATCGACCGATTCGGAACCCGAATTGGTGAAGAAAATCCGGTCCAGGCCGGCCGGCATGAATTCGGCCACTTTCGATGCCGCTTCGAAGGCGAGCGGATGGCCCATCTGGAACGTCGGCGCGTAGTCCATCGTCGCCAACTGCCGGGAGACCGCCTCGGTGATTTCGTCGCGACCGTGCCCTGCATTCACGCACCACAGCCCCGCCGTTGCGTCGAGCACGGAGCGATCGTCGACCGTCGTGTAGTACATGCCCTTGGCGGCCTTGAACAGACGCGGCGCGGCCTTGAATTGCCGATTTGCCGTAAAGGGCATCCAGAAATTGGAAAGATTCGGGTTTTCCGTTGCGCTCATTCTATGACTCCATCGATGTGCGACCGACTTTAGCGACTGTGCAGGCTACAATCACTGGACAGCAAAAAACGAATACTCAGACCGTACTGGTTTTTTCTTCCCGACTGTATTGAAATGTTCAAGCTGAATTTATCCCGGTCTCGGAAAGACGAAGGTACGCTGGTCGAGCAGATCGTTTCGTCGGTCAGGCAGGAACTCAAAAACGCCACCTACCCCGCGGGCACTGCGCTGCCGTCGGTACGCGCGCTCGCCAAGTCGTACAACCTCAGCACCTATACGGTATCCGAAGCGTATCAGCGGCTCGTCTCGCTCGGGTTGATCGTGGCGCGCGCAGGCGCGGGCTACCGCGTCGCAACCCCGGTGGGTCAGACGCCCGCCGCGCCGGCATGGCACGCGCCGAGCCTGAACGGAGCCTGGTTGCTCTCGGATGTTTTCGCCGACCAATCGATACCGATCAAGGCCGGCAGCGGCTGGATACCGAACGATTGGGTCAACGAGAGCGGTCTGCAGCATGCGCTGCGTGTGGTGAGCCGCACGCCGGGCGCGCGCATCGGCGGTTACGGGCATCCTTATGGTCTGGGCGCCCTTCGCGAATACATCAGCGGATCGTTGCGCCGCTATTCGCTGTCCGTCGGCACTGCGGACGTCCTGCTGACACAAGGCGTCACGCAGGGGCTGGACCTGATCGTACGGACGTTGCTGCAGCCGGGCGATACCGTCGTCGTCGAGGATCCTTGCTACTGCAATTTGCTGCAGATCCTGAAGGTCGCGTTCATCAATGTGGTCAGCGTGACCCGCACGGCGGAAGGCATCGATACGGAAGAACTCGAAACCGTTATCCGCGAGCATCGCCCCAAAGGCATATTCGTCAACACGGCGCTGCAAAACCCATCGGGCACGTCGCTCAGCGCGGCATCCGCGTTCCGCTTGCTGCAGATCGCCGATCGCGAAGGTTTATGGGTCGTCGAAGACGACATCTCGCGCGAACTCGCGCCGCCCGGCGCGCCGTGTCTCGCCGCGATGGAAGGATTGCGGCGCGTGATCTATCTGTCGGGATTTTCGAAGACGATTACGCCGGCTGCGCGCGTCGGCTACATCGCCGCCAACCGCGAGCTCATTTCAAAGCTCGCACTGACCAAGATGGTCGTGGGGCTGACGTCTTCCGAAGTCACGGAACGAATGGTGGCTAATGTGCTGATCGAAGGACACTACGATCGTCACACGGCTCATATACGCGAGCGGCTGTTCAATGCGCATGCGAGCGTGGCCGAATCGATGCTGAGCTCAGGGCTCGAAATCTTTCATACCCCCAACGCCGGGCTTTTCCTGTGGGCCAAGCTGCCCATCCGGCCCGACGAGAGTTTGGCCGTTGCGACCGAAGCGCTGACCAAGGGAATCTGGCTCGCACCCGGATCGTATTTCCGCCCGGCGGAGGCCGAATCGGCCTGGTTCAGATTCAATGCGGCGACATCGGATGTGCCCGAGCTGTGGGAATTCATCCGCGGGCTCGCGGCATAGCGTTCGGGCTGCCGAGACCTAAGATGTCGCTTGCGCGTTCGCGTAGCGTGCGTTGTCGAACCGCTCGCGCAGGAACGTCAGAGTTTCATTGTTGCTCATCATAGCCAATTCTTCCGGTGACCATACACACCACTCGATAGAAAGGAGAAGCAAATATGTACAGGGCACCCCGACACGAACGAGCTTCACCCCCAGTTCGCGAAATTCCTTCGTGTAGCTGTCCTTAGTACTCTATTCATTTGATCTCCGTTTCGCTCATTCTACGAAACATTGATCTCCACTTCATTCAGCCCACTTCAGTGGTGGTCGGCGTTGTCGACCGCCCCGTCGTTAACACGACGAAGCTAGGGTTACCCCTTGCTTGAAACTAACAACTTCGTGGTGTTGACTGTACAAGCCACGAGCGTTAGGCCGGCCCGTGAGCGGACGCCCAGCGTTTCATGCAAATAAACGATTCATGCTGGTGCGAAATTCTAAGAATTTATGTGACGTTGATCGCATTTCTCGGGGAGCGATACATGGATGATCTTCACTGGCTGACAGGTCGTACGTCTCATCGATTGCGGATCCGATCGTCCGCACCACTCGGTTGGGATGTCCTTCGATGCCCGAGCATCTGCGCCGCGCTATAGCAACGTGTGCCGTCGCGATCTGCAAATTGCGGTTGCACTGCTAGACCGCTGCTTGAAAAATCAACCGACCTGTTGTGCCCGGGCTTGGACACCCGGGTGCGA
>NZ_JBQCDN010000268.1:0-7147 GCF_051961175.1 Trinickia sp.
CACGTTCTCGCCTGCATCGCGCAGCCTGCGCAGCACGGCTTCGTCGTCGAACGTCGAGATGCCGGCTTGTTTGAGCTTGCCGAGAATCGCGGCGTAGCGCGCCTGCACGTCGGGGCTCAGCGTGCGCCCGTCGGGCAGCTTGTCCTGATAGAAACGCGTCTTGTCGGGCAGCAGCAGGACGTCGAGTTTGATGCCGCGCGCGGCAAAGAGGTCGCGCGCCTGCACGATCAGACGCGTGTCGTTGTCGATGCCGCGCGTGTCGACAGTCGTCAGGCTGCCCCAGCCCGGGAAGAGCCAGCCGTCCTTGCCCTTGATGATGATCGACGAGGCGTCCTGCGCCTGCGCACTCGCGCTCGCGCTGGTGAGCGCGGCGATGGCGCCGGTTGCGGCAACCATACCCAGCGTCGCAGCGCACAGCGCGACGCCTTGGGCGATGCGGCGCATCGTCCGCGTCATCGGCGCACCGGCAAAAAATCCCTGCTTCACTTGCGTGACTCCCTGAATGAACAAGCCGGCCCGTGCCCGTGAGGACCCGCACCGGCGCAACGGCATGCGCCCGTCAATACGACAGCGTCACCGTCATGAACAAGCCTTTGGAGCGGTCCTTCGAACCGCCGCCCACATTGAAGCGGTACTGCGTCGCCCAGTCGATGTACGAACGGGGCGCATCGTAGTGATCTTCGCGGAACCAGTAGCGCAAATTCACACCCGCGCCCGCACCCATCGACCAATCCGAACCATTGCCGAGCAAAGCGGTCGACCCGTTGCCCAAGGCCGACGCTTCGACGCGATCGTTTTCCTTGAGGAAATCGCCACCCACCACCGCGTAAGGGAACAGCACCAGACGGTCGCTCACGACATCGGCGCGGAAGCTGCGGCCCACGCGAAGTTCATAGGCAGCGAACAGCTGATCGCGCTTGTAACGCCCCGACGTGCGCGCCGTCTGCGCGCCCGTGGTCTGGTCGGTGAACCAGAACTGAGCCGGCATGTCCTGCCATGAGTAGCCGGCCTGCATGTAGCCTTCGACGGTGAGCCAGCTCGGCTTGTCCATGCGCAGCGTCGTACCTTCGTAGTAGCCATACGTCATGTACGACAGCCAGCCGCCATTGCCCGCGCGCGACAGATAGTTGGCCGTGCGCGGATTGCCGAGCGCCGGGCCGTTCGGATTGGACGGATCGCGGCCGCTCAGGCGGCAGCGCAGCGAGTTCGACGCCGGCGTGACGGTGCCCGAACGCGTGGCGGAGCCGAGGTTGAACTGACGTTCGAGGCCGAACGTGAGGCCGTATTGCGTCGACGGCGTAAAGCGGATGCCGAGCGAGCCCGTCGTCGTCGGCATCCCAGACAGACCGTTATTGACGCTCTCGTTCACGTTGACCGGCGTGTTCGTGCAGGGGTCCATCACGGTCTGCGCCGGCGTCTCGCCCGCGCCGTTGGCGAGCGTCTGCGTCAGCCGGCCATAGACCTCGAATACGCGCGTGGTCGAGTTCAGAATCATCGACGGCCGCCAGAACACTTCGGCCGATCCGAACACGGCGTCGCCGGGCACGGTGACCGCCGCGCCGCCAAGGCCGGCCCCCGCGGGCCTCGCGCCGCGATAACCGGCCGATACCGTTGCGCCCCACTCGCGCGAGAGTCCGCCCACCGAGCTGCGCGTGTTGAAGCGCTGCTCCGGCGTCAGCGCGAGCTTGCCGGCGTCGTTCATATCGATGGCCTGCTTGAGCGTATCCACGGCGCGGCGCTTGTCGCCCGCGTTCGCGAGCGCATAGCCTTCATCGAGAATCGAGGTGGGCGGGGCGTTGCCCGTCGCACGCGCCGCCCGAAAATCCGCGACCGCCTTCTCGGGCTGGTTTTCGCGCTGATAGAGGTAACCGCGCTGCATGAGCAGCGTGGCATCGGCCGGCGATTTGCCCAGCGCGTCGTTCAGACGCTGTTCGGCTTCTTTCATCTGCGCCGCATTGCCGGCGGACAGCGCGGTGGTCAGCAGGTTCTGCAGCGCCCCGTTGTGCGGATCGGCGGCCGCGGCCTTGCGCGCTTTAGCGACCGCGTCCGCATAGTCTCCGCGCGCATAGGCGGCATACGCCTGCGCACTCGCGCCGCCTGCGCCCGCCGCGTCGGCCGGCAGCAACTCGCACGACGTGCCGTATGGCGTGTCGTGGCAGTCCTGCACGGGCGCGGGATAACTGGCGAGCGTGAGCTGCGCCGGGCGCTCATGCGATGCGTTCGCCGCGCGCAGGCGGCGCATGACCGCCGCGTCCTTCTGATCGAGCGGCGCAACGAGCGTCGCGACTCGCTTCGGATCACCGGCAGCCAACGCTGCATCCGCCGCGATAAGGCGGATGTTCTTGCGCTGGCCATCGTCGAGCCAATCCTGTTTGAGCGCCGCGTCGAAGTCCGCGTCGGCTGCGGCCGTCTTGCCTTGGCGCTGGCGCAAATAGGCGCGCATGACGAGGGCGACCGTGTTGCCGTCATCCTGCCCCAGCGCGTCCGTCGCAGCGTCCTCGGCTTCGCTCAACTGGTTGTCCAGCATGAGCGACGTCATCAACAGCAAGCGGTGGCTATCGATGTCGGGCGCGAGCGACACCGCTTCGCGCGCGAACGGAACCGCGGCGTGCGGGTCATTGGCGATCAACGCCTGATAACCCTTCTGCGCGGGAATCACGGCCATGCGGCGCCTGAGCGTCTGACGCCGCGCAATCAAGCCGTTCCGGTTCGGCGCACCGAGCGACAGCGCGGTATCGGCGGCATTGGCCGCTTCGGCATATTTGCCCTGCGCTTCGAGCGCATCGAGCCACAGTTGCGCCCAGGCGCCCTGCGTCGGATCGATCCGAAATGCCGCTTCCGCTTGCCGGGCGCTCGCGACGTATTCCTTGCTGTTGTAGTCGGCATACGCCTGCGTCGCGATCGGAAACCCCTTTCGCCAGGCAGCGCTGGAGGGATTGCCGGTGCCGGCTGGCGCGGGGCGCAGGTTAGCCTTCACCTCGCGCAAAGCGGGCGAATCGAAGCCGCCGCGGATCGCGTCGTCGGCCGCCGCTTGTGCCGCTTCGAGCTTGCCGGCCTTTTGCAGCGAGTAGATCAGCAACATGCGCAGACGCAGAACGTCGGAGCGCAGCCGGATGGCGCTTTCAGCCAGTGTGGCGGACTGCGCAAAGCGCTCTGCGCGGTAGCTGGCGTAGGCGGCGTTCGCGAGCCGCCATGCCTCGCCTTGCAGCGGAACTTCAGTAGCCGGCTTGTTCGGCGCTTGCGCAAGCGCGTCCAACGGCAACGCGGGACCGGTGCAGCAGGCGAGCATGGCGCTCAGCAGGAGAGGACGAACGAAGTGCGTCATGAGGGGGTGCGCTCGGTCAAAGGCAGAACCGGCTCCAAGCCCGTCACGCCATCTTGAAAGGAGAGGGCTTCATGCAGCGTGGCTTCGTCGAGCCAGCCTTGCTCGATCAGAATCTGCCCGAGCGGCCTATGTTGCTTCTCCTGCAAGTCGACGGCGAAGGCGAGACGCGTTTCGTCGATGGCTTGCCAGGACAGCAGCAACTCGCCCAAACGCTGGCGCTGCTGCGTGAGCTGATCGGTGGACGGGAAGTCATGCATCGTCTTGTCCCACACAAGCCGCTTGCCCGTGACGAGATGCACGATGAACAGGCGCCACGCGCGCGCGGCGGCCATCGCATTGATGAAATTGCCGACGATCATCCGCGGCACGGCCAGCACCGCATGCTCCCAGCCGTACATGTGCCATACGAAGTAGCTGCGCTGAAGAATGCGCAGCGCGAGCGCGAACGAATTCAGGCCCATCACGGTGGCAAGCCAGCCGTTCGGCGAGAAGAACGACGGATAGTAGATCGTCCACCAGCCCAAGCGATCGGCGGCCCAGAACGCGAGGAAGTTCAGCAGCAGCCCATACGCGAGGATTGCGATGAACGACGTCGCGAGTCCTTTGCGGTCGCGAAACAGCAGGTACTTCACGCCGAGCGAGCCCTGCCAGCCCACCTGCTGCCAGCCTTGCAGACCGATGCCGAGCGTCCAGCGCGCCTTTTGCCGATACGCGGTGCGAAACGTGTTCGGAAAATATTCGCGAATGCCGAGGGGCATCGAGATCGTCGAGATCTTCTCCTTGCCGAGGCCGAAGAACGACGTCCGGCGCGTCACATATTCCACGGTGAACTTGCCGAAGATCTGCCGCAAGCCGCTGCGTGCGAGCCGCGCGCCGATGTCGTAATCCTCGGTGAGCGTATCGGTGTTGAAGGGCTGATTCTGCGTCTGCTCAGCCAGCAGTTCCATTGCCCGGCGAGAAAAACAGGTGCCCACGCCCGCCGACGGCACCATTTTCGACAGGCTCTCTCTGACCACGAGATCCTTCGTATGCCACTCCGCGAATTCGTCCATGTAGCTGCCCGCCACGAGCTCGTACCATTCGCGCTCGAGCGACGTCACCGGCAGCTGGATGAAGTCCATGCGCGGCAGCAAATAGTTGTAGTACTTGAGTTCGAGCGGGTGGAGCACGTCTTCGCTGTCGTGCAGGATCACGCCCGCGAACGGCTCGGCACGCTGCGCGTTTTCGCGGAAGATGGCCTGTACGATCCAGTTCAGACAGTCGGCCTTGCAGGTCGGACCGTCGTGCGGCACCTCCACGCGCACGAGCTGGCGGTAACGGCGGCGCATCCGTTCGACTTCGTTACGCGTGCGTTCATCGTTGCGATACGTGCCCACGAAGATCATGTAGTTTTTGTACTCGAGCGCGCCGACCATGCTTTCGAGCATGGGCGCAATCACGTCGTATTCGAGCCAGGCGGGCACCATGATCGCGAGCGGCTGTTCCGGTACCGCACGCAGCTGGGCTGCCTGCAACGGCGTATGGCGGCGCCACACCGTGAGCGAACGCCAGATCTGGCGTCCCCAGTACCAGCCATCGACAAACAGATCGTCGAGGCTGGAGAGCAGAATGACGATGCCTACCACGGCGCTCACGATTTCGAGCGCGTGGTAGTAGTCGGCCACCAGATAGGGCCAATAGAGTGACGAGAACATGCCGCGCCGCCGTCCGCGTTCAGTGCCCGCCGCCGTTGCGCTTGCGGCGGGCGCGCGCCGCGACGATCATCAGCGCGACAAAGGCGAGCAATGCGATGCCGACCAACGGCACCCCCCACGACACGTAACGACGCCATTCGTAGAGCGCGCTTTCTCCCGCGCCGGGCGGCAGGCTTGCGTCGGGGTTGCTGCTGTCGAGCCAGGCAAGCGGGCCGGTCTCGCCGATGATCGCCAGATTGCCGCGATTGAGCAGGAACGGCTGAGCCAGCCTGGCTTGGTTTGCGGTATGCCCCACCTCGGCTTCTTGCTTGCCGATCCCATACCAAAGCACGCCGTCCTCGCCGTGTGCTCGCACCACTTCCGCCGTCGAAAGGTGCGCGAGGCCCGTCACATCGAGCCACGTCGCCTCCTTGCCCTTGATCTGCAATCGCGTGCCGTCCGTCACGCGGGCCGAAGGATCGGCGCCATCGACATTGACGTCCATGGCGAGGAACGGCTTGGCCGGCTTGATTGCGCCGTCCGCGGGGGCAACCGTCAGCTCCGCCTGAGTGGGCGAGAGGCCGCTTGCCGAGGCGATCGTGATCACGTGTTCGAGCGTGCCGGGTGCGGCCTGCAGATAGCGCGGCGGCACGATCAACTGCGGGTGACCGGCCAAGAGCGGCAGCAGGCCCACGAAAGTACCGTCCGGCTCCGCATCGCCCGGCTTGATATAGCTGAGCGAGGGCAGCACGTTCACGGGATACGCCTGCGGGATCTCGTTGCAGTCCGCCGAATACGGCTGACGCTGCACGGAAACGCGCAAGGTGTTGCTTTCGCCCAGCACATAGCCCGGCACGCGCGCCGTAAGCGGCTCCGGCTGGCCGTCGGCGGCGAGTTGCTTCGCGGCCAGCAGGACACCGTTCCAGTAGACAGTCGCCACCGGATGCGACGATGCCGGCCCCGGCGCGGCGGCCACGTAGAGCACGATGTTCGACGGCATGCGCGAATCGGCCGAAACGGCGGCGAGCGGGAAGCTCACGGTCCAGTCGCCGCGTGCGAGCACGTCGAAACTCTGTGCGGAGCCGCCGAGGTTCGACAGTCGCACGACCGGGCCGCTAGTGCGCGTATCGGGGGCGGCGACGGGGGCAACGAGGCTGTCGCTCATCAGTGCGCGGCGCAGCGTGTTATCGAAAAGCCCCGCGGCTTGTGCGCCCGCGTCGGCCGCGACAGCGATGACCGTGTGCATGCCGAGCCGGGCAAGGCGGATCTGATGCGAACCCACCAACGTATCGGCGAGCGTGGCGTGACGGGCGCGCCAGTCGCGCAATGCGGCGCTGGCGTCGGCATCACCTGCGAGTTGAGCGGCGAGCGCATCGAGCGCAGCCGCCAAGCGCGTACGCAGGGCATCGTCGGCCACCACGATATCGCCGCTTGCGGCCGGCGCGCCGAGCACGACGAGTGCGCCCAGTTCGGCATCGCTCGCGAGACGGTGCGTCGCCGAGTTATCGCGCAGTGCGGCGAACGCGGGGATCGCGGCCAGGTTCGCCGGCACGGCGATACCGCGCGTATCGACGGTTCCGCCCACGATCGGCAGCGCACGCACCGACACGCGTTTGCCGCTGCGTTGGAGGGCCACGCCGAGGCGCCAAGCGCTGTCATAGGCAGCGGCATCGAGCTTCGCGCCCGAGACCAGGACGACGGGCTCGCCCGGCAACGTGTTCCAAGCATCGTCGAGCGACGTCACGGCGCCTGCGTCGACGTGGTAGGTGAGGCGCGTCTGCGGCGAGACGACGACCGAGTTGCCTGCGGAACGATCGATCTCGCAATGGCGCGTGCCCGTGTTCGATTGCAGATTCACGGAAAAGCGCACGAAGCCGGTATCGCGCGGGCGCGGCGCGACAGCGAGCGCCCGCTGGAGCACACCATCGCCATCGGACAGCGATTGCGAAACCATGGGCTGGTTATCGACGGAAAGCACGACCGACGCCGAACCCGGTTGCCCCTTCAGATAGTGGCTGTCCAAGGCGACGACTGCGTCCGCGAGCGACATGTTTTTCGGCACCGGCAGGTAAAAATCCTGGCTCGCATTGCCGGTCAGCACGACGGGCTCGGTGATGCCGAGGTCGGCGAGCGCGATGCTGCGGTTGAG
>NZ_JBQCDN010000269.1:0-2530 GCF_051961175.1 Trinickia sp.
GGCTGGATAAGATGGTCGTGCTTCTGACAGTGCGCGGCGAATTTGCCGAGGCGATGCTGATCGACGGCGGCGATAATCGCGCGCGCTTTCACGTCACGCTGGCGCCGCCGTCCAAACGCGCCGGCGACGCCGCGGCGCGCGACCGCGATACGGAGCATATCGACATCGAAATGCACTTTGCGGCGCTCGATCCCCCCGACGCCATCATGCGCGTCATCGACGAGTACACGCACCGGCTCATCCCGCGCCCCAAGCGCGGCGGCCCACCGACGAGGAGAACATCCATGCTTGAACACCCCGAGCACACCGGCCAGGACGGCATTGAGTTGATCAAACACTTCGAAGGGCTGCGCCTTCGCCGCTACCTCGATGCCGTCGGCAAGCCCACGATCGGCTACGGCCATCTGATCCTGCCGCACGAAACATTCGATGCGCCGCTCACGGCCGCCGCCGCTGAAAGCCTTTTGAAAAAAGATTTGCGCAGTCACGAACTCGCGTTGCGCAAGCTGGTTCGAATCGCCATCACGCAGCAGCAGTTCGACGCGCTCATGGGGTTCGTGTTCAACCTGGGTCCCGGGCGGCTGCAGTCGTCGACCTTGCTGCGTTGTTTGAATGCGGGCCAGTTCGATCGCGCGGCCGATCAATTCCTCGTTTGGAACAAGGCCGGAGGCAAGCCGCTCGCCGGGCTTACAAAACGCCGTCAAGCCGAACGTCAGTTGTTCCGCTCGTGACTCATCCGGAGGGAGCCCCATCATGGATGCACGCTCACGCCTTCGTGCGCGCGGGCACGCGGCCGCCGCAACATGAAGCATCAAGCGGCGAGCGTCCCGGGACGATGGTCATGGTGCCCGAGTAACGGGAACGCAAGCAGGGAATCCGGCCCATGTGACGGGATGCAGTTCACCCGTACGCTATCGACATCGGTATCGCAGAAGCCCAATCAAATCGAACCCCGACTAAAACGAATCCAACCCCCATCCTCTAAATAGGATTCCTAAATGAATCACTCGATGAGACACCAGCCATCGCTTCCATCGCACCCTGTTACGGGTGCGGCGCGCCTCGCCGCCGTTCGCCGTCAGGAAGCCGCCAGGCAGACGCGCGCCTCGACAGCCAGAACGATCGGCCGCGTCGCAGTGGCGGCCGCCATGGGCTTCGCGTTTGTTGCACTCGTCTCGAAGGCCGCGCTCGCTCAGGAAACCGAAGCAGCGCCGCTGCGAGGCTACGGAGCCGACCTGTCGCGCACCTCGGTATCCGGCTTGTCGTCCGGCGCGTTCATGGCCTCGCAATTCGACGTCGCTTTTTCCAGCAAGCTGACCGGCGCGGGCATCGTCGCCGGCGGCGAGTTCTATTGCGCCGGTGCGGCCGGCGTCAAACCGCTTTCGCTCGCTGCAGTCACCTCGTGCATGCAGCCGATCGGACCGGCGCCGAAAGCTGAAACGGCCTACAAGGATGCGCAGGCGTTCGCGGCCAAGGGCCTCATCGATGACCCGGTCAATCTGAAACGCCAACGCATCTATCTATTCAGCGGGGCCAAGGATTCGGTCGTCTCCACGAAAGTGGTCGACCAAGCCGATCGTTTTTTCCGGCTTGCGGGCGTTCCTGCAAAGGATATCGATTACGAAAAACTGCCGAACGCCGGGCACGCACTGCTGACGAATCGCGCGAGCGACATTGCATGCGACTCCAATAAAGACCCGTTCATCAACAATTGCGGCGTCGAACAGTCGCAGCAAATCCTGAAGTGGATCTACGGCACGCCCGGCGCACCACTGAATCCCCCGGCCGACAAAGCGACGGGCGATCTGATCGCATTCGATCAAACCGAGTTCGACCGCGCCCATCGGGCATCGCTGGCGCGCGTGGGTTATGTCTATGTGCCGCGAAGCTGCCAAGCCGCGGGCTGTGCGGTGCATGTCGTCTTTCACGGCTGCCTGCAAAACGTGCACAAGGTTGGGCTGCGTTTCGTGCGCGACACCGGCTACAACGAATTTGCCGATACGAACCGGATCATCGTCTTGTATCCGCAGATCGCGGCGTCGGATGAAGGCTCGCCGAGCAATCCGCTCGAATGCTGGGATTTCTGGGGCTATACGAGCGACGACGCCAGTCACCCCGATTTCTACACGCACGAGGCACCGCAAATGGCGGCGGTCATGAAGATGATCGTGCGCTTGCACGCTTCGCCCGCCACGACCACACGATAAGGATCCGCCATGCTCACCGCCGTCATCGCGCAATGGGAGAACGCGCAAAAAACCGCGCTCGACTTCGCCGACAAACTAGCCGCTCAAACGCACGCTTCAATGCTCAGTGCCGGCGTCGTGCCGAACGCCGACACCTGGAAAACGTTCACGAAAGCCGCGCTGAATCTGAGCCGCCAGTACAGCGACGCCATGCAATCGGCGCTCGACGACGGCTGGCGCAAGGAACGCGATCAATTGCAGCTGAAAGATGCGGCCGCCTCGATCAAGGCACTGGCCGAGATCCACACCGATCTGGCGACGCGTGTCACGCAGGGACAGACGCA
>NZ_JBQCDN010000270.1:0-3684 GCF_051961175.1 Trinickia sp.
GCGGCGTTGATTTTGCCGCGCTCGGGCCTCGGCCATAAGCACGGCATCGTGCTCGGCAATCTCGTGGGCCTGATCGATTCCGATTACCAAGGAGAGCTGATGATTTCGACGTGGAACCGTGGACATACTACGTTCACGCTCAACCCGATGGAACGTCTGGCACAGCTCGTCATCGTTCCCGTGGTGCAGGCTCAGTTCAACATTGTCGACGAATTCGTCACGAGCGAGCGCGGCGCGGGCGGCTTCGGCAGCACCGGCAAGCATTGAGCTAAGGGCCATGCTGCGGTTCGCGTAGCGCAGCCGCAACGGGCTAAGGCCAAGCGGCAGCTATCGCGTCGGCACCCACCACCCAAC
This sequence comes from Trinickia sp., assembly GCF_051961175.1. Classification (GTDB taxonomy): domain Bacteria; phylum Pseudomonadota; class Gammaproteobacteria; order Burkholderiales; family Burkholderiaceae; genus Trinickia. The sequence continues at coordinate 355 of NZ_JBQCDN010000270.1, forward strand.
GCTTCAAACGCACACAAACGACAACGGCGCTTCAAACTACGAAGCGCCGTTGTTATGTGGGCGAACCCGGCTCGCCGGTCTTACCCTTTTCTCGACCTCTACTCGACTTCCACCGTCTCCGGATTCGGATTACGCGGCGCGGCGTTCTCGTCGAAGGTCAGCTGGACCTTGTCGCTTTCGTCGACATCGACCGTGACACGCCCGCCGTTCATGAGCTTGCCGAACAGCAACTCGTCGGCCAGCGCGCGGCGGATCGTATCCTGAATCAACCGCTGCATCGGGCGGGCGCCCATCAACGGATCGAAGCCGTGCTTCGCGAGATGCTTGCGCAGCGCATCGGTGAAGAGCGCGTCGACCTTCTTCTCGTGCAGTTGATCCTCGAGCTGCATGAGGAACTTGTCGACCACGCGCATGATGATTTCTTCATCGAGCGAACGGAAGCTGATAACGGAATCGAGCCGGTTGCGGAACTCGGGTGTGAACATCCGCTTGATGTCGGCCATTTCGTCGCCCGTTTCCCGGCGCGACGTGAAGCCGATCGTCCCCTTCTGCATCGATTCCGCGCCCGCATTCGTCGTCATAATGATGATGACGTTGCGGAAATCGGCCTTGCGCCCGTTGTTATCCGTCAGCGTGCCGTGATCCATCACCTGCAGCAGCACGTTGAAGATGTCCGGATGCGCTTTCTCGATTTCGTCGAGCAGCAGCACGCAGTGCGGCTTCTTCGTAACAGCTTCGGTCAACAGCCCGCCCTGATCGAAACCGACGTAGCCCGGCGGCGCGCCAATCAGGCGGCTGACAGCATGCCGTTCCATGTACTCGGACATGTCGAAGCGGATCAATTCGATGCCGAGCGTAAAGGCCAGCTGGCGGGCGACTTCGGTCTTGCCGACACCCGTCGGCCCTGAGAACAGGAACGCGCCAATCGGCTTGTCCGTCTTGCCGAGCCCCGCCCGCGCCATCTTGATCGCCGCCGAGAGCGCATCGATGGCCGGATCCTGGCCGAAGACCACGGCCTTCAGATCGCGATCGAGCGTTTGCAGCTTGCTGCGATCGTCCTGCGAGACGCTTTGCGCCGGCACTCGGGCGATTTTCGAAATGATTTCCTCGATTTCGCCCTTGCCGATCGTCTTCTTCTGCTTCGACTTCGGCAAGATCCGCTGCGCCGCGCCCGCTTCGTCGATGACGTCGATCGCCTTATCGGGCAGATGACGGTCGGTGATGAAGCGCGCCGACAGCTCGGCCGCGGCCGAGAGCGCACCCGACGAATACTTGACGCCGTGATGCTCCTCGAAGCGCGACTTCAGCCCGCGCAGAATCGCGACGGTTTGCTCGACGGTCGGCTCGGTCACGTCGATCTTCTGGAAACGCCGGGACAGCGCCGCATCCTTTTCGAAGATGCCGCGATATTCGGTGAACGTCGTCGCGCCGATGCACTTGAGGGTGCCTGACGAGAGCGCCGGCTTGAGCAGATTCGATGCATCGAGCGTGCCGCCCGACGCGGCGCCCGCGCCGATCAGCGTATGGATTTCGTCGATGAACAGAATGGCGTGCGGGCGCTCCTTGAGCTCCTTGAGCACCGTCTTCAGACGCTGTTCAAAATCGCCGCGATACTTCGTACCGGCCAGCAACGCGCCCATGTCGAGCGAATAGACTTGCGCATCGGCAAGGATATCGGGCACTTCGCCACGCGTGATCCGCCAAGCCAGCCCTTCGGCGATCGCCGTCTTGCCGACGCCGGCCTCGCCGACGAGCAGCGGATTGTTCTTGCGACGACGGCACAGCACCTGCACGACGCGCTCGACTTCCGACTCGCGCCCGATGAGCGGATCGATGCGGCCGTCCTTGGCCATCTGATTCAGGTTCTGCGTGAACTGGGCGAGCGGCGTTTCCTTTTGCGAAGCGGCGTCTTCCGACTCCGCGTTCGCTTCGCCCGCCTTCGCCGCATCGCTGCTGCTTGTCTTCGCGATGCCGTGCGAGATGAAATTCACGACGTCCAGACGCGTCACGCCCTGCTGCTGCAGGTAGTAGACGGCATGCGAATCCTTTTCGCCGAAGATCGCCACGAGCACGTTCGCACCGGTGACTTCCTTCTTGCCGTTCGACGTGGACTGCACGTGCATGATCGCGCGTTGGATCACCCTCTGAAACCCGAGTGTCGGCTGCGTATCGACGTCGTCGGTGCCGGGCACCGTCGGTGTGTTGTCGTGGATGAAGTTGCGCAGATTTTGGCGCAAATCCTCGATGTTGGCCGCGCAGGCACGCAGTACCTCGGCGGCTGTCGGATTGTCCAGCAACGCCAACAAAAGATGTTCGACCGTGATGAACTCATGCCGTGCCTGGCGTGCTTCCATGAACGCCATATGCAAGCTGACTTCCAGTTCCTGGGCAATCATGCTTCCTCCATCACGCACTGCAGCGGGTGCCCCGCTTGCCTTGCGTGCGTAACTACTTGCTCGACCTTGGTCGACGCGATATCCCGCGTATAGACCCCACATACCCCCCGCCCTTCGCGATGCACCTTCAACATGATCTGCGTAGCGGTTTCTCTGTCTTTATTAAAATATTCCTGCACGATCATCACGACAAATTCCATTGGCGTGAAATCGTCATTGAGCAGGACAACCTTATACATGGACGGCGGTTTCAGCGCTTTTTCCTGCCGCTCCAGTACCGTGCCCTCCTGCTTGTCCGGGATAATCGCCATACACCCATTCTAAACAACTCGGACGGGCCCGCAATCTGCGCAAAAACCCGACCGACCAAGTTGGTGGACCGGGCCACCGCCAACGGCGACCCGTGCGCGCCTCGCGCCCTCGCCGTACCTCACCTCGCTTGCGCAACCACTTCTCACGCGGCCGGGCATCGCGGCCGATCCAGTATCGCACATAGCGTGCCGACTTTCCGGACACCGCGCCGGGCGGGCCACACGCCACGGCCGACTGCCGCGCCGGTCCTATCTGAGTCGATTATGCGACTTTTCAAGGGCCACCGCTTGCGCCAGCGCACAAAAGGAAGCGGGAGAAACCCTGAATCGACGCGCTCGATGCAACGCTCCAGAAAACATCTCAAAATTCTCTTGACACCTGCTTAAAGAGATCCAACAATCAAGCTGGCACTTTTTTCAGCTAGCCGTAAGAAGTGGGATACGAAAAAAAATGCCGAGGTGAGCTAGTGCGGAGGGGGCGGCTGCATGCTACATCACGCGGCTGTCGAGCTTTTCGAGCGCGCTCGTGGTAGGACATGAGTTACAGGGGAAGTAGGTATGGCAACTGGTACGGTCAAATGGTTCAACGACGCGAAAGGCTTCGGGTTCATCACGCCGGATGA
>NZ_JBQCDN010000271.1:0-8241 GCF_051961175.1 Trinickia sp.
GTGGCCGGGCGGGGGCCTGAGGGGTGGGAACTCCGCGCCCGCCAGGTTTTTTGCCGTTCTGGGGCGCGGCAGCCGGCCCACTTAGCGGCATTTGCACCATCATGGCTCTAGCTAAACGCATCATTCCCTGTCTGGACGTGACCGCTGGCCGCGTCGTCAAAGGCGTCAACTTCGTGGAGTTGCGCGATGCCGGCGATCCCGTCGAAATCGCGCGCCGCTACGACGAGCAAGGTGCCGACGAACTCACGTTCCTGGACATCACGGCCACGTCCGATCAACGCGATCTGATTCTGCCGATCATCGAAGCGGTGGCGGCTCAGGTCTTTATCCCGCTGACGGTGGGTGGCGGCGTGCGTGCGGTCGAAGATGTGCGGCGGCTGCTCAACGCGGGCGCGGACAAAGTCAGCATGAACTCGTCGGCGGTGGCCCGGCCCGAACTCGTGCGCGAGGCCGCCCAGAAATACGGCTCGCAATGCATCGTCGTCGCGATCGACGCCAAGCGCGTCTCGGGCGAGGGCGAGCCGGCGCGCTGGGAAGTCTTCACGCACGGCGGCCGCAAGGCCACGGGGCTCGACGCGGTGCAATGGGCCAGGCAGATGGCCGAGTACGGCGCGGGCGAGATCCTGCTGACGAGCATGGATCGCGACGGGACGAAAAGCGGGTTCGATCTTGCGCTCACGCGCGCGGTGTCGGATGCCGTGCCCGTGCCGGTGATCGCGTCGGGGGGCGTCGGCTCGCTGAAGGATCTGGCCGACGGCATCGTCGACGGCCGTGCCGATGCCGTGCTGGCCGCGAGTATTTTTCATTACGGCGAACACACCGTCGGCGAAGCCAAGCGCTTCATGGCCGAGCGTGGCATCCCCGTGAGGCAGTGAGGCAATACGATGACCGCTCCCGCAGAAAAGAACTGGCTCGACAAGGTGCAATGGGACGACAACGGGCTCGTGCCCGTCATCGCCCAGGAAGCCGCGACGGGCGACGTGCTCATGTTTGCCTGGATGAATCGCGAGGCGTTGGCCAAGACGATCGAGACGGGCCGCGCCGTGTATTTTTCCCGCTCGCGCCAGCGCCTGTGGTTCAAGGGCGAAGAGTCGGGGCACGTCCAGCACGTGCGTGAAGTGCGGCTCGATTGCGATGAGGACGTGGTGTTGATCAAGGTCGAGCAAGTGTCGGGCATTGCGTGCCACACTGGGCGCCACGCCTGCTTTTTCCAGAAATTCGAAGGCACGGTGGAGGAGGGCGATTGGGTCGCCGTCGATCCCGTGTTGAAAGACCCCGAACAGATCTACCGATGACGCAACCCACGCAAACGACGGCCACGGGCTCCACGGCCACGCCCACGACTACGACTACGCAAGACACGCTGCTGCGCCTGGCCGCCGTCATCGACGGCCGTAAGGGCGGCGATCCGGAGGTCTCGTACGTCTCGCGCCTGTTTCACAAGGGCGATGACGCCGTGCTCAAGAAAATCGGCGAAGAGGCGACGGAAGTCGTGCTCGCCGCGAAGGACGTCCGCCAAGGCGGCGCCCCTTCCGCGCTCGTTGGCGAAGTGGCCGATCTCTGGTTTCACTGCCTCGTCATGCTGTCGCACTACGATCTGAGCCCCGCGGACGTCATCGCTGAACTGGAGCGGCGCGAAGGGCTCTCGGGTATCGAGGAAAAGGCGATGCGCAAGCGTCGCGACCGCGAGGAAAACGGCGGCTGAGCCGGCGCATGCCCAAGCGTGTGCATGGGTATTCGTGGCCCGGCGATGGAGAGCGATGATGGAAGAACGACCCGGTATGCCCGTCTCCTATCCCTCGCCCGAGGCGAGGGGCGACCTGCGCACGCTGACGCACATCCTTTACGGGCTCTTTGCGGTGCACTGGTTCACGGGCGGTCTCTCGATCGTCGTCGCGGTCATCATTGCCTATCTGAAGCGCGACGATGCGGCGGGCACGCCCTATGAAGCGCATATCACGTGGCTGATCCGTTCGTTTTGGTTCGGGCTGCTCGGGTATGTGATCGGCGCGGCGCTCGTGTATGTCATCATCGGCGTTGTCGTGCTGGCGGCCGTATCAATTTGGATGCTGTACCGTGTCGTGAAGGGCTGGCTGTATCTCTACGAGAACAAGCCGCTCGAGCCGCGGGCGTGGGTTTGATTGCGAGGGCGCGCCGCGTATTCGCTTCGCCAACAGGAAGACCATGAGTCACGAGAACTGCCTTTTCTGCAAGATCGCCTCGGGCGAGATCCCGAGCACGAAGGTTCATGAAGACGAAGAGTTCGTCGCCTTCAAGGATATTCATCCGGCTGCGGAGACGCACGTCCTCGTCATCCCCCGAAAACATGTCGATACCCTGTCCAATTGCGGCGAAAGCGATGCGCCGCTGCTTGGTAAAATGATGATTCTGGTGGCGCGGCTGGCCGACGAACTCGGCTGTGCGTACACCGGCGGCGATACGGGGTTTCGCACGGTCATCAATACAGGGCCGGGCGGCGGGCAGGAGGTCTATCACTTGCATGCGCACATTCTCGCCGGTCCGCGTCCGTGGAAGCGGATGGGGTAACGTAAGGCGCGGCGCCCCCCGCTGCCGCATCGATCGACAGGGAGCGTGGGCGGGTTAGCGTTCCAATTACGGTCGCAAGGCCGGTATTTTTGCCGTCGCACGGCGCGGTGGCGAGGCTTGGGAGATTCTCATGGGTTCGTTCAGTATTTGGCACTGGTTGATCGTGCTGTTGATCGTGGCGCTCGTGTTCGGTACGAAACGCCTGCGCAGCATCGGCAGCGATTTGGGCAGCGCGGTCAAGGGCTTCAAAGAGGGTATGAAGGACGCCGACACGCCGTCCTCACCCACCCCGCCGGCCGACGGCGAACGGCGCGAGCTGCCGCGCTCGAATACGATCGACGTCGAAGCCAAGGAAAAGACGCGTTCTAACGATTACCGCTGAACCGGGGCCGCCCGCCGCACGGCGCGCGGGCGAATCGACGCACCAGCAGCCTAGAACAACCGCATAACCCGATAACGGACGACCAGGTCCCTCTCATGCTCGATCTCGGACTGACGAAGATGGCGCTGATCGGCGTAGTCGCGCTCGTCGTACTCGGCCCCGAGCGCCTGCCGCGTGTCGCCCGCACGGCCGGTGCGCTGTTCGGTCGCGCGCAGCGCTACATCAACGACGTCAAGGCCGAGGTCGCGCGGGAGATCGAGCTCGATCACCTGCGCCAGATGAAGACCGATTTCGAATCGGCTGCGCGCAACGTCGAAAACTCGATTCACGACAACCTGCGCAAGCACGAAACGGAACTGAACGAAGCGTTCCGCAACGGCACGTCCGTTTCTCCGAGCATCGCCGGCGGCGCGGTTGCCGGAGATCCTGCGGCAGGCGATAGCCGCGCTTGGGAGACGGCATCCCCGTGGCGTACCACGGCGCCACCCACCGTCAAGCGCGTGAGCTGGCGCACCAAGCGCACGGCTGCGCCGGTCTGGTACAAGCGTGCTGTCGGCCGGCGCACGCATGTGCAGTCGGGAGCCGCACGCGTGGCGCGTCATACGCCTGCGAGCCTGCGCAAGCAGCGACGCTTTCTTTGATTGAAGCCGTTCATGCCCATCGACGGCTTTCCACTTTCGATCTTTCGACGCTTCGTGCGTCGATTTCATTAAAAGGGCCGGTGTGAGCGACCCCCAGCACAAACAGGACGAAGGCGCGGAAGAGACGTTCATCTCGCATCTCGTCGAGTTGCGCGACCGTATCATCAAGGCGGGCGCCGCCGTCATCATCGTCTTTCTCGGGCTCGTCTATTGGGCGACGGACATCTTTAAGCTGCTGGCGCGCCCGCTGATGGAAAATCTCCCGAAAGGGGGGCGGATGATCGTGACCGACGTCACCGGTTCGTTCTTCGTGCCGGTGAAAGTGACGATGCTCGTGGCGCTCGTCATCGCGTTGCCGATCGTGCTCTATCAGATTTGGGCGTTCGTTGCGCCCGGGCTCTATCAACACGAAAAGAAGCTCGTGGCGCCGCTCGTCGGCAGCAGTTACCTCCTGTTCCTGTGCGGGATGGCGTTCGCCTACTTCGTGGTGTTTCCGACGATCTTTCGCGTCATGGCGCATTACAACGCGCCGCTCGACGTGCAGATGTCGACCGATATCGACAATTACCTGAGTTTCGTCTTATCGATGTTCATCGCGTTCGGCGTCACGTTCGAGGTGCCGATCATCGTGGTGCTGCTTGTGCGGATGCGTGTGGTGACCATCAAAAAGCTGCGTAGCGTCCGCCCGTATGTGGTGGTGGGGGCATTCATCGTGGCAGCCGTCGTGACGCCGCCCGATGTTTTTTCGCAGTTGATCCTCGCGCTTCCGCTGATCATTCTGTATGAGGCCGGGATCATCGCGGCGCGGTTGATCGTCGGCAAGGATCAACCGGTGGCCGAGGAAGAAGGCGCGGCGAGTTAGTGCCCTGGCTGCGCCTCAGCGCCGCCGCCTACTCCTGCTGCGAATCGTCGCCGCCATCGTCCTGATTGCTGTCGGCCTGCTTCGGCGGCGGCGGACGCTTGCCGATCGTGACGAGAACATCCATTTCCTTCTTCTTGCGCATCAGCTTCACGTGGGCTTGAGTCCCGGGTTTGATCTGCGCGATCAGATTCAAGAGCCGCGTCGTATCGCTGATGTCCTGGCCGTTGACTTCGAGCAGGACATCGCCCGGCTTGATGCCCGCCTTGTCCGCCGGGCCGCCCTGCAGCACCCCGGCCACGATCGTGCCGCGCTGCTCGAGCCCGAACGATTCGGCGATCGCCGGCGTTACATCCTGCGGTTCCACACCGATCCACCCACGGGTGACCGAGCCCGTCGTGATGATGCTTTCGAGCACGCTGCGCGCCGTCGAAACGGGGATCGCGAAGCCGATGCCGAGCGAGCCGCCCGAACGCGAGTAGATCGCCGTATTGATCCCAAGCAGATTGCCGCTCGAATCGACGAGCGCGCCGCCCGAGTTGCCGGGGTTGATCGGGGCATCGGTCTGGATGAAGTTCTCGAACGTATTGATGCCGAGGTGGTTACGGCCCAGTGCGCTGATAATGCCCATCGTGACCGTCTGACCCACACCGAACGGGTTGCCGATGGCGAGGACGACGTCGCCCACGCGCACCTGATCCATGCGGCCGAGCGTGATCGAGGGCAGGCTCGTCATGTTGATCTTGAGCACGGCCAGATCGGTTTCGGGATCCACCCCGATCACCTTGGCGTTCGTGCGGCGGCCGTCGGCCAGCGCGACTTCGATCTCATCCGCCCCGTCCACGACATGTTCGTTCGTTAGAATGTAGCCTTCCGGGCTGACGATCACGCCCGAGCCGAGGTTCGTCGCCGTCTCGTCCTCGGGCTGCTGCTTATCCTGTGGCTGGTTTTTAGGGTTGCCGAAGAAGTAACGAAACAGCGGATCTTTCGCGTGCGGATTCGGCGGGGTCGATCCGGCTTTGCCGGAGAACACGTTGACGACCGCCGGCATGGCTTTTTGCGCGGCATCGGCATACGAGGCTATCGCGGGCCCCGAACCGGACCCGGGTGCCACTTCGCGCAATGCGACGATCGGGGAGGCAAGCTGTTTGCCGAATTGCCCCTGATGCTGCAGCCATTGCGGCTTGAGCGTCACAACGATGAACAAAAGTGCGAGCAGCACCGTCACCGCTTGGGCGAAGAGCAACCAGAAGCGTCTAAGCATTTGAAGAATCGAGGTTTCTATGGATCGGATCGAACTTGAATTGTACTTGAACGACATGTTGGATATCGGTCGTTTCAAGGACTACAGCCCGAACGGCCTTCAAGTGGAAGGGCGGCGCCGCATCGAAAAGATCGCGACGGGCGTCACCGCCTCGCTCGCGTTCTTGCACGCCGCGACAGAATGGGGCGCCGATGCCGTCCTCGTTCACCACGGCTACTTCTGGCGTAACGAGGCACCGCAGATCACGGGGCGCAAATACCGTCGGCTCAAGCAGTTGATCGATCACGAGATCAACCTGTTCGCCTATCACCTGCCGCTCGACGATCACCCCGAATTCGGCAATAACGCCCAATTGGGCGCACGGCTCGGGCTGATTGGCGACGCCCGTTTCGGCGCGGATTCCCTGGGCTGGATGACGACCTTGCCGATGCCCGTCACGCTGGCGCACTTCGCCGCGCAGGTGGAACAGACGCTCGGGCGCACGCCGCTTTTGCTGGGCGATCCCGATTCCGAACTGCGCCGGATCGCCTGGTGCACGGGTGGGGCGCAAAGCTATTTCGAGGCGGCGATCGACGCCGGCGCGGACGCCTACCTGACCGGCGAGATCTCTGAGCAGATCACGCATATTGCCGCGGAAAGCGGCGTCGCATTCCTTGCTGCGGGGCATCATGCCACCGAGCGTTATGGGGTGCAGGCGCTGGGTGCCCACTTGTCGGAGCGCTTCGATATTGAGCATCTTTTTATCGATATCGATAATCCTGTGTGACGCGCTGCCGCAATTCCTCGGAAAGCGGGGAATTTGCGCGCGGCTTTTTTTGCGTTTTGAATGGCATGCTTCGCGTTTACCGCAATAAGCATGCCGCTAAATGAAATGCTTAATGAGAACGTGACGGCCGGCGGGCCGCGGGAGGTGCGGGGAAACCCTTAAGAATCAACGCTTCGCACGGTTTTTTCCGGACGGCTCTTGTAAATGCCGACTCCATTCGCGCAAACTAGCGGCGGTGACAAAAGCGGTAACCGAAATCCAACTCAGAAGTGGGGCGTGTGATGCGAGATATAGAAGAGGAACGCGTCGACAGCAGCCGCCGTACCTGGCTGATTACGACGACCGCAGTAGGCGGCTGTGGAGCGGTTGCCGCCGTCATACCTTTTGTGGACTCCTTAGAGCCATCGGCGAAGGCCAAAGCGGGCGGCGCGCCTGTCGAAGTCGATATCAGCGGATTGAAGCCCGGCGAGTTGATGACGGTGTCCTGGCGCGGCAAGCCGGTGTGGATTCTCAATCGCACGCAGGACATGTTGGCCGACGTCAAGAAGGCCGACGGCGAAGTGGCCGATCCGAAGTCCGAGAATCCGTTCTCCATGCCGATGCCGAAGTACGCGCAGAACGAATACCGGTCCCGCACGGATCATCAGAATATTCTCGTGGTCGTGGCGGTCTGCACGCACCTCGGCTGCACGCCCACGGCTCGTTTCACCCCTGGCCCTCAGGCCAATCTTCCCGACAACTGGCCAGGCGGCTTTCTGTGCCCTTGCCATGGTTCCACCTACGATTTGGACGGCCGCGTTTTCAAGAACAAGCCCGCGCCGCAGAACCTCGACGTTCCCCGCTACATGTTCACGTCGCCGACGACGATCGTGATTGGCAAAGACGAAGAAGGAGAGGCGTAAATGGCGACAACGGAAAAGCAGGTGGAAACGACGGGCCTGGCCGGCTGGATCGACCGGCGGTTCCCGATGACGTCGACTTGGAAGGCGCACCTATCCGAGTACTACGCTCCCAAGAACTTCAACTTCTGGTACTTCTTCGGTTCGCTGGCGCTGCTCGTGCTCGTGAATCAGATCGTCACGGGCATCTTCCTGACGATGAACTACAAGCCCGATTCGCAGCTGGCGTTCGCATCCGTCGAATACATCATGCGCGAGGTGCCGTGGGGCTGGCTGATCCGCTACATGCACTCCACGGGCGCGTCGATGTTCTTCGTCGTCGTCTATCTGCACATGTTCCGCGGGCTCATGTACGGCTCATACCGCAAGCCGCGCGAACTCGTATGGATCTTCGGCTGCGCGATCTTTCTGTGCCTGATGGCTGAAGCGTTCTTCGGCTACCTGTTGCCGTGGGGCCAGATGTCGTACTGGGGCGCACAGGTGATCGTGAACCTGTTCTCGGCCATTCCGTTCGTCGGCCCCGATCTGTCGCTGTGGATCCGCGGGGATTACGTGGTGTCGGACATCTAGCTGAATAGCTTTTTCGGATTCCACGTGATCGCCATTCCGCTCTTGCTGCTCGGGCTCGTCTTCGTCCATATCGTGGCGCTGCACGAAGTGGGGTAGAATAACCCGGATGGAATCGAGATCATGGCCAAGAAGGACCCGAACGGCAAGCCACTCGACGGCATTCCGTTCCATCCGTATTACTCTGTTCACGATTTCTTCGGCGTCTGCGTGTTCTTGTTGGTGTTCGCGGCGATCCTGTTCTTCGCGCCGGAGATGGGCGGCTACTTTCTCGAATCGAACAACTTCATCCCGGCCAACCCGCTGCAAACGCCGC
>NZ_JBQCDN010000272.1:0-5737 GCF_051961175.1 Trinickia sp.
AGGAACCGACATGGCAAACCAAAACGTCTACGACAAGCTCAAGCAACTGGGCATCGAACTGCCCGCCAGCGCCACGCCGGCAGCGGCCTACGTCATGGCCGTGCAGACGGGCAACACTGTCTTCGTATCGGGCCACACGGCCAAGAAGGACGGCAAGCCTTGGGTCGGCAAGCTCGGCGCGAACATGACGACCGACGAAGGCAAGGTGGCCGCTCGCTCGGTCGCTATCGATCTGCTCGCCACCCTGCACGCGCATACCGGCGACTTGAACCGCATCAAGCGCATCGTGAAGGTCATGAGCCTCGTGAATTCGACGCTCGAATATACGGAGCAGCATCTCGTCACGAACGGCGCATCGGAGCTGTTCGGCGAGATCTTCGGCGATGCCGGCAAACATGCGCGGTCCGCATTCGGCGTGGCGCAGATCCCGACCGGCTCGTGCGTCGAGATCGAGCTGATCGCCGAAGTCGCCTGAGCCCTCATGCGGAGCACGCCGATGACCATGCAGCCAGTCCGCTTCAAGCAAGTCGACGTGTTCTCGCAAGTGCCTTTCAAAGGCAATGCGCTGGCCGTCGTGTTCGACGCCGACGGCTTGACCGACGATCAGATGCAAACGATCGCCCGTTGGACGAATCTGTCGGAAACGACATTCGTGTGCCGGCCGACGGATCCTTCGGCCGATTATCGCGTGCGCATCTTCACGCCGGCTTACGAGTTGCCGTTCGCGGGCCATCCCACGCTCGGCACGGCGCACGCGTTGATCGAAACCGGGTATCGGCCGCGGCAACCCGGCCGGCTCGTTCAGCAATGCGGCGCCGGATGCATCGACGTCGCCCTGCGCGAGGACGGTTCGATGGCATTCGCCGCGCCGGCCGCGCGCATCGAACCACTCGATGTTGAAGATTTTCAAGCACTAAAAGCCGCGCTGCGCAGCGATGAGATCGATTTCGTCGATATGCCACCCTGCTGCATCGACAACGGCACCCCTTGGTTGGCGGTAGGCGTCGCAACGCCTGAGGCTTGCGTGTCGATCGCACCCGATTCCGCCGCCATGGCGCGGATAGTGCAAAAAGCAGGCATGACGGGGCTCGCTTTGTATGCCCGCCACGCGCCAAACGGCCCGGCAACGCTCGAAGTGCGCTGTATCGTCGTCGATAGCGAGTTCGCGATCTACGAGGATCCCGCCACCGGCAGCGCCAATGCGGGCCTTGCCGGTCTGTTCGCCCTGCGCGGGCGCCGGCCCGCCGCACGTTATACCGTGCGGCAAGGCACGGCGATCGGGCGCGCGGGGCGTGTGAGCGTCGAGTACGACGACAGCGGCACGATCTGGATCGGCGGGCACTCAACCACCGTCATTGACGGCACCTTCCAACGGCCCTAAAGCCCCCCCCGACACGGCGGCCAGCACCTCAAGCGCGCCGCCCGCGCGCCTCGCCCCACAGGCGGCGTTGCCCGTCTTCCACTGCGCGAAATACCCATTTCAGCTATCCGGCCTTGGCGCGTCCGCGTGCAAGGCCGGGCTCCGTACGCCCTGCGCGACGCTTGCGCCTTGCCAGGCGCGGGTGCGTGGGCTACTTTGACGTCGGTAAAGGCAAAAGGGGAATACCATTGCCGAAATCGTGCCTGCCGCGACGAACGTTTACCCGGTAAACGGACGCTATCTTAATTTTTATCCATTCAGTAATATCCTCGATGAGGAAAGTCTGCAGTATTCGAAGCCTGCCCAATCACTCACTGCCCCGATGAATTTCGCCCGGCTTCATTCCACGAGAGACGCCCGTACGCGATCGAACGCCGCGGGCTCACGCCGTCGCGCGCTGATTGCGATCCCGGCGCTGGGTGTGCTCGTGCTCGCGCTGCTGTGGACGGTCATCTCGGCGCGGCTATCGGTTGAGCGCGACTCGACCTACCGGGAGGCGACGGCGTCGGCCGCGATCCTTTCGGCCGCCCTTGAGCAGCACACCGTCAAAGCCATCCACCAAGTCGATCAGATCACGCGCTTCGTCAAGTACGAGTACGAGAAAAGTCCGGAGCGCTTCGATTTGGCCAATACGGTCGAAAAAGGCGTCGTGCAAAGCGATACGCTCGTGCAGGTGTCGATCATCAACGAGCACGGCATTCTGACCTCCAGCACGGCCGAGCCCAACCCGACACCGATCGACCTGTCCGACCGCGAGCACTTCAAGGTTCACGAGCACGAGAACGACGACCAGCTCTACATCAGCAAGCCCGTGCTCGGACGCGTCTCGCACCAATGGACGCTGCAGATGACGCGCCGCTTGAATCATCCCGACGGCTCGTTCGCGGGCGTCGTGGTGGTGTCTGAAGATCCGGGCTACTTCACGAGCGACTTCTACAACAACGCGGCGATCGGCAAGGACGGCGTGATCTCCGTCATCTCCGATACCGGCGCCGTGCTCGCGCGCCGCACCGGCATGGCCCGCGATCCGGCCGGCGCATTCTCGGCAAGCGGGACCTACCCCATCTCCGAGCACGTCTCCGGCACGATGGTCGACCCGATCGACCATGTCAAACGCATCGTCTCGTACCGGCACATCGACGGCTACCCGATGGGCGTGCTCGTCGGGTTATCCGAGGCGGAAGAATTCGCCGACTACAACCACACGCGCAATGTCTACCTGCTGATGGCGGGCTTCATCTCGCTGGCCATGCTCGGCTTCTTCGCCGTCGCCACAGGCCTCATCGGCAAGCTGCTGGGGCGCGAGCGCGAGATGACACACCTCGTCGAGTACGATTTGCTCACTGGGCTGCGCAATCGTTACGCGACGATGCAAGGCCTGCGGCAGGACGTCAGTGATCCGGGCAACGTCGGGCGGCTCGCGATTCTGTTCATCGATCTCGATAACTTCAAGACCGTCAACGACACGCTGGGGCACAACGCCGGCGACATCGTCCTGCAGATGACCGCCTCGCGCCTGTCCGACGCCGTGGGCGGCGCGGGCGTGCTGTCCCGGATCGGCGGCGACGAATTCGTCGTCGTGCTCAAGGGCGGTGACGTCGAACGCCAGGCCGTGCAACTGGCCGAAAACCTGCGCGAGACGTTCGAGCACCCATTCGACGTGCGCGGCACCTCGTTCGTGCTGCACGCGAGCATCGGCATCGCCCTGTACTCGGTCGGCAGCGAGAGCGAGATCGATCTGCTGAAGAAGGCCGACCTCGCGATGTACAGCGCGAAGGACGCCGGCAAGAACTGCTACCAGTTCTATTCGCCCCATTTGTCGCACCGTGCCGATCATCTAATGCAGTGGGAACAGCAACTGCGCGTCGCGCTGGCCGAGAATCAGCTGTTCCTCGTCTATCAGCCGAAGATCGATCTCGCGCGCCGCTGCATTACCGGCTTCGAAGCGCTGGCGCGCTGGAACCACCCGCAGCAAGGCGTCATTTCCGCGAGCGAGTTCATCCCGGTGGCGGAATCGACGGGCCTGATCGTGCCGATCGGCGACTTCGTCATCGAAACGGCCTGCCGCCAACTGGCAGCGTGGCAGCGCGACGGCTACGAATCGCTCTCGCTCGCCGTCAATATTTCCGCCGTGCAATTCTGGCGCGGCGATCTGTACGAGACGATTTCGCGCGCCATCGAGGACACCGGCATCCCCGCCCATCGGCTCGAACTGGAGATCACCGAGACGGCGATGATGGAGTACCCCGAGCTCGTCTCCGAGAAAATCGTCGCACTCAAGCGGCTTGGCGTCGGCATTGCGCTCGACGATTTCGGCACCGGCTATTCGTCGCTGTCGTACCTGAACCGGTTCTCGGTCGATACGTTGAAGGTCGACCGGTCGTTCGTTCAGGCCATTCCCGCCGACCGCAGCGTATGCGTGATGGTGTCGGCGATCGTCAATCTGGCGCGCTCGCTCGGCTTGACCGTCGTCGTCGAAGGTACGGAAACCGAAGAGCAGATCGCCTGGCTTTCGGCACTGGGCAATATTCAAGCGCAGGGCTTCCTGTTCTCGCGGCCGGTACCCGCGGACGGCATCCAGGCACTGCTCGAGCGCTTTGGCGTATGCGATACGCAGGAACCGTTCGGTGCGTATGGTAAAAACCAGAACAACACGAACACGAACACCAACAAACAATCCGCATAAACGCATCGGCGCCCACCCGCACGATGCAGGAGCGAACGGAAGGACCGACTGATGGCCGATGCGAACACGCGCCGAAGACTCACTTCACGCGCCGCGCGCACCGCCGCTACCGTTAAGGAAGGGGCGCATACCGAACCGGCGCGCAGCGCCGGCCCCGAGCCACTATGGACGCTGTTTCGCGTCGTCTTCGCCCTGTCGGCGCTTTCGTGGGGCGGGCTTGCGCTGATGGCCCAGCTCGAACTGCACTATGTCATCCGCGAACGGCGCGTCACGCAAGTCCAATACTCCGATTTCGTCGCACTCTCCTGGATGACGCCAGGGGCCGTCGGCTGCAGTGTCGCCGTGCAGGTCGGCTATGCCCTGCGGGGCCGCATCGGCGCCTGCATAGCAGGTATCGCTGCCGTGCTGCCGTTCTTTTGCACGATGACAGCGTTGGCGACGTTCTACCAGGCGTCGTTCATTCACACGCTCGCGGCGCCGGGCTTGATCGATCATTTCGCCGTCGTACTCGCCGTGCTCATCGGCATTACCGGGTATCGGCAAACCCGCGTGCTCGTGCACGAACCACTCGAATGGGCCGCAGCCGCGCTAGCCTGCATCGTCCTGTTGACGATCCGCGGCACAGCCTCGTTCGTGCTGCTGCTCACGGCCGCCTTCCTGGCCGGATGGCTCGCGAGTCCCGCGCGCGGCGGCAAGCTGGAGATCTCGCTCGGCCCAATGGACAAGCTGTTCGCACTCGCTGTGCTGGCGCTGATCGCCCTGTTCGCGACACCGTTGCCGCCCGAGTACGCGAGCCGTCTCCTCTGGCCGCGTCTGGCCGGCGCCGGCATGACGCTCTTCGGCGGGGGATTTTCCGCGCTGCCCGTGCTCAAGGCGCTGTTCGAAACGCCGGAGGTCGGCATGAGTACGCGCGAGTTTACGCTGGCATTCGCACTCTCGCCTGCCTCACCGGGCCCGCTACTCAACGTCATCCCGTTTCTCGGCTATCTCGTGCACGGCTGGGCAGGCGCGGTGACGGCGACATTATCGATGTTCGTGCCGTCGGGGATGCTCATCGTCTTCGCGCGGCGGCACCTGCATCGCCTCGAAGCGAACGCGCGCTTCGAACACGGCATGCGCGTGCTACGGGCCTCCACGACGGCGTTTTTGCTGACGGCGGTTGTGCATATCGGCGAGCATGTGGCGCTCGCACCCGCGCATCTCGTCACGGCCGCCTTCGCGCTCGTCTGCCTCGCGCGCTTCAAAATGCCCGTCTATGCGGTGTACGCGATCGTCGCGGCAACCTATTGCGCAGCGCATCTGCTCGGCTACATCTGAAATGCAAGGCCCGATTCAAGGCCTTTAAAATCCGCGCGACAGCACCGCGGCGATGATCGTGGCCATGCCGAGTACGAGATTCGCGATCACGAGCCGGCGCATGACATCGACGGCGCGGGCACCGTCCGGCCAGCGTTGGGCTTGCACGGCGCGACGGATGCGCGGGAAGACGGCGAAGCGCGCATGCCCGAAGATCAGCATCATCACGACGCTGAGCGCCGCCATGAGATGGATCTGCCAAGGCGCATGCGCGCCGCCGAAGCGCGCCATCAAAAAGCCGCCGGAGATCAGAATCGCGATCACGGATGCGCCGA
>NZ_JBQCDN010000273.1:0-25556 GCF_051961175.1 Trinickia sp.
GCGCCGGACGTCGCATAGAGCGTCGCGAACATCGTCGTACGGGCGGTGAACGGCCCGAGCAGGTGCCGCGCAATCGCTTCGTGCGTCGGGATGTTCTGCGAAGCCGCCGTCGACATCGGCGTACGCAGCGAAGCGGTGAGCCGCGTCTGCCCGACCGCATCCAGGCCAGCGCGCCCGCGGCCGGCGTCGAAAAACGCCTGCAGCGCCGGGTAGGCCGTGCTGTCGGCGATTTCGCCGCCCGCGTTCGCCGCGGCAAACGCAATCAGGTTCGGTATAACGTGGTGCAGTGAGTGGCGCTGTGCCCACTCGCTCGTGCCCGAATGCGACGGCTGCTGGTTTTGCAGCGTACTCACTACGAACTGGTTCGCGGAATAGACGAGCATTTCCGACCAGTTCGCCGCCATGTTCGATTGCGATGCATGCGGCGCAAGCTCTTCGCGATTCGAACTCAAGTTCGTGAACAGGTTCATCCCATCGCGAAGCCCCGTGTAGGCCACTGCCTTCGCGAGCAACGGCATCACCCCGCCCAGCGTGCCCGTGCCGTAAGCCGCCGCGCTCGCCGCGCCAAGCGCCGCAAGGTTGAAGGCTTGAGAGGGCACCGAGCGCGCCGATTGCCGCTGACTACGCGCGTTGTATGCGAGCGACATGAGGTTCAGCGCGGCCACCCCGGCGATAATCCCGGCAGAAGCCAACACCTGCGCGTGCTCGGATGCAGCCAAATGCTCCGGCCCTTGCGCCCGCGCATGTTCGGTACCGCGCGTCGTCGCCTGCTGCACGAGGTAGCCGACGACTTCCCGCAACGCCGTGGCGACGAGCACCGTAGCGCCGTCCCGAGCCGCCGCGTGGGCGATGTTAGCCCCCCAACGCGGCAGCGGATGCGTGAAGTTGTTCTCCATGATGTTCTGCAGCATCACGCGAATCGAGCCGACCGCTTGCGCGATACGCGATGGCGGCGCTGCACCGGGCACCTCCGATGTGGCGCCGATGCGGCCGGCGGCACCGGCACCCGCCATTGCGCCGGCGCGCGACGTCGACGCAATGCGGCTCGCGCTCGAATCGCTCGAATCGCTCGGCATGTCGATGACGATGTGGTCCCGTTGCGAGGTGACTTCTTCGATCCGAGGCGCGTTCGGGTCGTGCCGCCCCACAGCCCCTTCGGACACGTGGTGGGACGAACCCGCATCGCTATCCTCGGGCAGTTCGACATGGTAGGCGGGCCGGTGCTCGGGGGCGAACGCCGGAACCATGTCGCGATGCTCGGACAAGCCGGCGCCCGCGTGCTCGGCTTGCTCGCGGTGGCCTTGCGGAACGATCTGCCAGTCGTGGTGCACGTCGCTGCCCGCATCGGAATGCCGGGGTGAGTCGGCCATCAATCGATCGAAAAACGCGTGGCCGATGTCATCGGCGCTGCCCGTCTCGACGTGGTGGCCCAGTTCGTTCTCCATCGCCCGGAAGAACGCTGCGTCCTCGTCGCTCGATTGCGAGGGGGACCGTTGCAGCACCGATTCGCGCTGGCTCGCGGCCGAACGCGACTCGCGGTCGGTCAGGTTCGAGCGTGCCGAGGCGAACGCGTCCGTCTCGGAGGGCGTAGAAAGCTCAAGCGCCGCCTGGTCGAGCGCGTTGCGCACGTGTTGGGCGACCTGCGTAAGCGGCAATTCGACGGGCTCCTCCCGCAACAGCGCGCCGGCCTGCGCGCTGCCTTCGCGCACCTCGGGACTCGCATCGCGCAGCAGCAGGCTCAAAGCAAGCTGCACCTCCGAGGCCGCGTGCGTCAGCGACGGCAGTTCGTGCCCGGTCTCGCGGGCGGGAGACGATACGCCCGAAGAGGAAGGACTCGTTGCCGCTTCGGAAGACGACGTTCGCCGCGGCGAGAAGGATGCATCGCCCGAGCGTTCGGATGTGGGCGGCTCGGAAGACGACCTGCGCAGCGGGGAGAAAGATGCGTCGCCCGAGCGTTCGGAAGTGGACGGCTCGGAAGTAAACGGCGTCGTACCCGATCCCACCGAACGCTCCGATGAGCTGCCTGCTTCTGAGCGAAATGCAGGGGAAGATACGTCGCCTGAGCGTTCAGAAGTGGCCGGCTCGGAAGTAAACGACGTGGACCCCGATCCCAGCGAACGCTCGGACAAGCTGCTCAGCTCGGAGCGAGGGCGGTCGGACTTCTCCGAAAACTCGGTCGTGCCCGATCCGAACGAACGCTCCGATGAGCTGCCGGCTTCGGAGCGGAATGAAGCGGAAAGCTCGCTGACAGTGGCGCTCGGAATGCGGCCCGATGCGGCCGAGCCTTCGTCTCGGCCCGATCCGTCCAAGCCTTCGCTGCGGCCCGATCCGTTCAAGCCTTCGCTGCGGCCCGATGCGGCCGAGCCTTCGCTGCGGCCCGAGCGCCCCGTGTTCGGCGGCGGCTCGGACGCATGCGTCGACGCACCCTGCGTGCGTCCACCGGCAGAGGCCTGCGACGGCCGCGACGACGATCCGCCAATCTTGCCGAAGCAAGCAAGGAAGCCCTTCGACTTCGGATGAGACGCAATGCCCATTCGCTTGTCGAAATCCTGGCGTTTCGCATCGAAGCCGGCTTTGATCCGGAGCAGCTGCTCGTGCGTCTCGGGATCGTGATGCGGCACGCCGCCCGCCCCCTGTGCCGAGGACTGCGCCGTATCGGTTTGATGTTGCGCGCTCGTGCCGGCCTGGTCCCGCGTTTGCGCGCGCCCGCTCGCGCCGGTCTGCCCGCTCGTCGATGCGTTCGTCTCATGGTCCGTATGCTCCGAACCGACGCTCGCTTCGCGTCTCAAGCTGCCGTCAGGCCGGGTCACGCTCAGAAAGTGGCCTATCGTCACGTAATCCGGCGGCACTTGCGTTCGCTCGGCAGGCCGTTGCTGGCGCTCATGCCGGCGCCCCGGGATCGCATTCCTCATCGCCCGGCCGAGCCGGCCCAAGGTGCTGCGGCGCGCGCTCGGGTTCGACGCGGGCTCTTGTCCCGATCCCGACGACACGCGAACGTCATGCCCCCGATGCGCGGCGCCCGAGCGCGAAGCGCTCGACGTACCGGCGTCAGCCTCCGCGGCATGGCTTGCACTGCTTGCGCCGCAAATCAGGGAAGACAAATGTAGTTTCATGTTGGGTATCCTGACCGAATCGACGAGCGGGCACTCAAACGGAGACCCGGCCCAAGCTGTACGCCGGTGCGGCACTGGCGTGCGCCGGCATGTCGGACACACGAGCGGCATCCTCTCCGTCGAGCGCATCGACGAGCTCGGTGACCGTATCGAGCAGCTCGGCGGCGCTGCGCGTGCCGTTCAAAGGGAAACGGAACGAGTAGTGAAGCCGGTCGGCCTGGGGGTCGAGGCTCAGGGCACCCTTCTCGCTCGACGCAAGATGGAAATTCACTTCGAGCGCATACCGGTAGACCGTTTCGCGGTCCTCGCCCGGCACCTCGCCGAGATCGACATGCACGAGCGCATGCAACGGGTCGGCCAGCTCGTCGTAGCGAATCGATACGGCATGGCCCGAGATGTCGAGCTGCCCGCCGTCCGCGAGCCGTGCCACGTCGTCGAGCCCGACCTTTTCGCCGATCTCGCTCAAGAGCTTCGTGTAGTTTGCGTATTCCATGTGCGTCCTCTGTTTTCGAGTTTTCGAGTTTTCGAGTTTTCGATGTCGTTTCGTCATTACCGCCGTACGCACTGCCCGAGCTTCAGACCGGGATCCTCGAGGCGGCCTCGGCCCCCATGCCCCAGTTGCCGGCCGGGCTGTCGAGGAAATGCCCCGAGCGCCAGCTCTCCGCCTGCTCGACGCACAGCTGCAAACTGTTCGCGAGCGTTTCCGCATCGGTCTGATCGAGCGGGGTGCGATAGCTGAAAAGCACATGCTCGCTCTCGGGGTTCAACGTGAACGCGGCCGGCAGCGTGCCGCCCGACAGGAACACGTTGATCTCGAGCAACCGGCGACAAGCCTCGTTTTCGCGGCCCTCCGGCAACGGGCCGAAATCGCAGTACAGGAGCAGTTCCTGGCGCTCCACCGTCCCCGCAGGGACGAACGAAAAGCCGACGCCGTTGACGGCCACGCTGCCCTGCTCCAGCACGGTGTCGACGTCTTCGATCTTGACGAGTTCGCAAAATCCCTTGATGAGCTTGACGTAATTCTCGATTGCCATGACGTGTCGTCCCTTTGACTTGCTTCGCTTTCGATTGGCTGCGCCGTAAAGCCGACGCGGCGGCGTCTGCTCGCCGCTCGCGTGGGTCATTCAAGCCATGAGTAACCGCGCCCCGGCCGCAGTTCGATCAACGGGCACGCGTCGTGTGACAAATGGGTGAAACGAGGGGCGACGGGAAAAGGAGGACGACGGGGCAACAGAGACAGGCAAACGACACAGGCAGGCGCGGGGAGCGCCGTGCGCACTGCACTGCGCGCAGGTGGACATGCGCGTACACCGTGCGGATCCGACGAACGAGACAGCTCGGGCGATCGAGCGATCGGGCGCGTACGAATCGAACGTACGCGTCAGAGGTGCAGCGGATTGGTACTCGACGCCATACCGAGGCCGGCACCCCGAAACCACTCGAGCGCGTGACCGTCGCGAAACACGAACCCGCCCAAGCTGCCGGAGCCCTTGACGAGGTTCACCACGCGGGGCAGCAGGCGCTCGCAACGCATGTACGAGCGGCGCAGCAGAATCCGCAGGTTGTCGCCGAAGACGTGCGGCGCGCGCGTCGCCTGCAATGCCGGCGCTGCGCTGCGTCCCGTGCCGATGGGCGCGAACGCCGCCTCATGACTCGCGCGTGCCATCCGCGCGGCGCTCGGCTGCCGCGCAGCCGACGTCCGCTGCATCGCCCCCGAGCGGGCCGCGCTCGCCGCAGGTGCAGCGCGCGAGGTGAGGCCCGCCTTCGTCTTCGCAGCGGCATCGCTCGCCTGATCTGGCGTATCGCTCGATGCGAAGTGCAGCTGCGACGCTTGCGGGTCGGTCAATGCAAGAAACCGCTGCGCCCGCTCGAGCAGCCCATCCGCCGCCGCACCGAGCTCGTCGCCCGCCTGCCGGCGCCCGACGATGCCCGCCAGCGAAAGCGCATCGCGGTGAATATTGCGTGCAAGCGCGACGACTTGCGCCTGCGCGAGCGGCGGCAGCCCCGCTCCATGCGCCCCCTCCACGGACTCGTCGTCGGGGTCGTCCCAATCGAGCCGGCGCTGCACGCCCGTGATCGTGAGGTCGCCCTCTTCGAGCGTCGTATGCGTATCGGCGCGCGAAGCATGATTGCGGCTGTGGACCCGGTCGACATGCGTGGTGCCACGCGCATGGATGGGCGCCGCCTGCATGCGGCCGGCCTGCTTCGCTTCCTCTTCGTCCTCGATATGCGCTTCGGACGGATCGTGCATGGCGTCGGTGCCATGCCCCGCACCGCCCGGTTTGGCGCGCCGCTTGGGCTGTTGCGGTTTCGTCTGGGTACGGGCTTGAGCCGTCGCCTGGGCGTGGTGCACGCCGTGGTGATGCCGGAAAAGCCAGTCGCCCCAATGACCATGCGCCGCGTGCCGGAGCACGGTCGCATCGGGGTTCGCCCTGAACGCGAGCGCACGCGCGCCCCCGGCGTCGCCGGTGGCCTCGCCGCCCGCGGACGCCGCCACTTCCAGCACCTGTGCGCTGTACGGGTTGGCGTTCAACTGTAGGTCGCGAATCATGCTGTCGTCCCGTGTTTCCTTTAGAGCCTGTACCGAATCAGTAACCGCGCGGCCCGCGAAGTTCAAAACAGTTCAAAACGCCGCACCCGGTTTCGCCGGGCCGCGGCGGGATAACGTACTATTACTATTAGTCGACCTGCACACTTCGCCGATAAAGAATCGGTACACTTTGAATCGTTTCCAACCTTGATTTTCCCGACAGCTCCAAGCGGGACGGCAATACGATGAACCCTGCTTCAGAAGGCGCCGGCGCCGGTCCCGACGAGCGCGTGCGCGTGCTCCTCGTCGAGGACGATCGCGACTTCAGCCGAAGCCTGCTCAATGCACTCGTGCTGGGCGGCTACGATGCGGTGGCCGCCGCAACGTTCGCCGATGCCACGCGCCTGCTCACGCGGACGCGGCCGCAAGTCGTCCTGACCGACCTCTTTCTCGGGGATACCGACGGCTTTGCCGTGCTCGAAGCCGTCCACGCGGCAGACCCGGCCATCCCCGTGCTCGTGATGTCGGGCCGAAGCGACGTGCCCACCGCGATTCGAGCCATGCAGGCCGGCGCACATGATTTCATCGAAAAGCCGTTCGATCGCCAGCAGCTGTTTGCGGCGCTGCGCCTCGCCGTGCAGCACCGGCGCATGAAGCTCGAGCGCGATTCGCTCGAAGACCGGCTGCTCGTCTTGGCCGAGCTCGAACGCATGCTGCTCGGCAAGAGTCCGCAAATGGCGGCGCTGCGGCGCCTCGTCGCGCAGATCGGACCGACTTCGGCCGAAGTCACCATCATCGGCGAAACGGGTACGGGCAAAGATCTCGTCGCGCGATGCCTGCATCGCTTCAGCCGCCGCCGCGGTCCGTTCGTCACCGTCGATTGCGCGGCGATCCCGCCGACCCTGTTCGAAAGCGAGTTGTTCGGCTACGAAGCCGGAATGTTCACGGGCGCGACGAAGCAGCGGATCGGGCGCATCGAGTCGGCCGACGGAGGCACCGTGTTCTTCGACGAAATCGATGCGATGCCGCTCGACCTGCAGGCGAAGATCCTGCGCGTGTTGCAGGAGCGGCAGGTCGAGCGGCTCGGCTCGACGCATCCGGTCCCCGTCGATATCCGCGTGATCGCGGCATCGAAGGTCGATCTCGCCGCGCACGCGCAAGCGGGGCATTTCCGATCCGACCTCGTGTTCCGGCTCAATACGGTCACGCTGCGCGTGCCGGCACTGCGCGAGCGCCGCGAGGACGTGCCGCGGCTGCTCGAACACTTTCTGCAGGCGAGCGCGAACGGCGCCATCGATGCAACGGTCGAGCGCGCGGCCTCGCAATTGCATGCGGCGCTGCTCGCGCACGACTGGCCCGGCAATGTGCGCGAGCTGCGCAACGTCGCCGAGCAGCTGCAGTTCGGTGTGCCGGTCCAGCTCTCCGGCACGCCGGCCGAAGACCACCCGAAAACGCTTGCCGATGCGCTCGATTCCGTCGAAAAGGTCGTGATCGAAGATGCCTTGCGCCGGCACGACGGCAATATCGCCGCTGTCTGCACCGAGTTGCAGCTCGGCATGACGACGCTCTACCGCAAGCTCAAACAGTTCGGCATCGAGTTGCCGCGCCAGGCGCGCACGGCCGCCGAACAAACGCCGCCGGACGCCTCGCGCGCTTAAGTGCCCGCAATCGCGTCCGCCGCGCCGTGTAGCCGCTTGCTGTCGCCGCCCGATCAGGCGCGGCGCGGCGCCTCGCCGCCGCCGTCACCGCCGCGGCACCCACGGATAGAGGTGCGTGATCCGCACCGCACCTGCGTTGCCTTCCTGGCTCCAGTCCAACGTATAGCTGCTTGCCACGGCGTTCGGATGCTCGATCGGGCTGCTGCGCCCGACGCGCGCGCCGTGACCGACGATCCCGTCGTGCTGGACCAGCCATTCGGTGCGTGCCCCCAGATAGCCGAGCCGCTCGACGTCGGCCGGCGTCGTGGCCGAGAGCAGCGCCGGGTTACGTTTGAGCGCGTCGTCGAGCGCATCGGCCATCGAGCGCAGCAGGGCCGCGCGGCTTCGATACGTCGCCGTGCGCGAAACCGAGCCCAGGCGTTCCCGCATCTGCTCGCTCGTCTGCCCGAGGTGGCGATCGATGACGCGCTCAAGCGCCTCGGACGAGATGGCACGCGCCACCGCGGGTTCGTGGCGCACCGCATGCCAGGCCGCATCGACTGCCGTGCGCGCCTCGGCGACTGCGTCGCGATGACGTTCGCGGACCTGCGCCTGTTCGCGCGTCGCCTCGCGAAACGCCCCGCGCCTTGCTTCGATCTGCTCATCGATGGCGGCGATCTGCGTGTCGATGCGGTCGCGTTTTGCGCTATGCGTCGCATAGTCTTCCGTGTACGCCCCGTGTTGCTCGACCGTCCCCTTCTGCGCCTGCAAGTCGTCCTCGAGCTTGACATGCGCACGCTGCAGCGCAAGATCCAATGCGTCGATCCGCTCAGCACGCCCGGCCGTGAAGCTTGAGAGCGTTGCAGCCCGGGCTTCCTGCAGCGTCTTGAGCTCGCTGCGCGCCGCGTCGATCGTCGTCTGCGCCTCGGCCTTGCGCCCCTGCGCGGCCGCGATGCGCGCCCCGATCAGCGGCGCAAATTCGCCGGCGCTCAGTGCGCCCTTTTCCGCTTCGTCGAGGGCAAGCATTGCGCCATAGCGCTTCGCCTTCGCGGCCATCGCATCGGCGAGCCAGCCTGCGTTCGCGCTCAATCCCCGGTAAAGCGCCTCGATCCCCACATGCACGGCCGGGCGCCCCATGCCCCATTGCCGCTCCAACTGCGCGCCGCTATGGCTTTCACGCAGCATGCCGATGAGGTCGTTCGCGGCACGTGCGTGCGCCGGCGGTGCGAAACGCGCGGCGATCCGGCTGCGCAGCGACGTTTGCGAAGTGCCCGGCGCGTCGCCTCGCAGTGCCTGCGACGCGGTGTCGACCGCGTGCCGCGCCACGGTCTGTTCGATCCTTCGATATTGTTCGGTCGACACCAGCATCGAGCACAGGTTCAGCATGCGGTCCAGCGCGGCCACCGGGTCCTGCGCGATGAGCCGCAGTTCATACGGCTGCCCGGCCCTCGGCCGCGCAAAGAGCTGGGCCAACTCGCCATCGATGCGCTCCTCCTCCGACATCCCCGCCCGCGCGCCGCGACGGCCCGGTTGCGCGGCGGGTGGCAATGCCGCATACAGCGTCGAGCGAAGCCAGTCGACGGCTTCCTCGGTCGATCGTTGCGGGTTCGACATCGACGTGAGCCGCTCTCGGATTTCCTGACGCCGCTGCGCCGGCTTCGGCGCCTCTTGGGCCACCTGGAGCGCCTTCGTGTCCGCCGCCAATTGCTTGTCCGCCTCGGCGATCCGTTGTTTCGCCGCCTCGATCGTACCTTCGAGCCCGGCGATTCTTTCGGCATGCTCGTCATGGGCGTCGGCCGTGAGCACGTGCGCGCGTTGCGCCGACAGCCGCTCGATTTCGTCTTCTGTCTTCCTGAGCCCGCGCTCGATCGATTCGACCGCTCCGTGCAGCGCATCGAGCTTGCCGCGTACCGCGGCTGCCTGACCCGCCGCCTGCTCGCGCTTCGCGCTGAGCGTGCGGCGCTGCGCAGTCAGTTCGGCATCCGATGCCTGCGCGCCGCGATTCGCGCCAGCGGGGTCGGCCTGACGGCGGCCGGCGGCACGCGCCTGCCTCGCAACACGTGCAAGATTCCCTTCGAGCGCGCCCATCTCGACCGACGCATGCCGCAGCGCATGCGCCGCCGCCTGCAACGTCTGCAGCGCGTTCGGCTCGCCGACCGACGTCGCGCCACCGAACCGCAACGGTTCGGCACGTGCGACAGAGGAAGCCGTGGCCACATCGGCGGCCGTGCTCTCTTCCGGATGCGCTTCGTGCGCTTGCCTGAATGAAACCCCGCTCGTACCCGCCATCTTCATTGCTCCACATTGTTCTTCGCGAACTGCGCGTAGGCGCGCATGACCGACACCACGTAAGCCTGGGTCTCCGCAAACGGAGGAATCCGCCCGCCAAATCGCATGACGGCCCCCTCGCCGGCGTTGTACGCCGCGATCACGCGATCGAGCTCGCGTGGAAACAACGTCTTCAGATAGCCGAGATAGCGCGCGCCCACCCGCAGGTTCACCTGCGGATCGAACAGCGCGCCCGCTCCACCCTGCAATCCGAACCGCCTTGCGGTGGCCGGCATCAGTTGCATGAGGCCGACCGCACCCTTCGGCGAAACGGCCGACGGGTTGAAACCCGACTCCACACTGACGATCGCCATCAAGAGCCCCGGGTCTTCGCCGAACTCGTTCGCCACCTTGCGTATCATCGGCGCGACGCTCTGCAACAACGCCGAGCGTCGCACGCTCAACTTCGCCAAACCAAGCGGCGAACTGAACGCCGCCGGCAGCGCGTCCATGTGCCCTTGTGCGAGCACATCGTCAGGCGAAGTCGGGAACACGATCGCGATGGGATGAGAAAATCGGTCGAGCCCCTGGCTCACGCTCGAACCCGCGCCCCGGCGCGCCGGAGCCGGTTGTCCGGGGGCAGCGCCATCGTCGTCGAGCGGCACGCAATGCATGTCGATCAGCACCGCATCCACGAGCTGATGCATCCGGTACTCGTGGCCGCTGCCGTCGTGACATGCGTAGAGCGCCGCGCGCGCGTCGACAGGCAACGCCATGGCAACGCAGGCGAGCGTCGCTACGCTTGCACGCCGCGCGTGCAAGCGGCGCAGCGCGTCGCGCAGGCCCTTGTCTCTCACCCGTCCTGGTCCTCGCATCCCGGCCGCCCTCAATTGATCGGCACGACAGTGCGGCGATCGCCCTTCGTCACGACCACGCCGTCGGACGTGACGGCGGCCAGCTGGAACCCGCCCGGCAGCGTCGAGCCGACATAGAAACGCTGACCGGCCTCCGTTTCGATGTAGGCGTCGTCCCCCGCGCTCGCCGAACGAATGCGCAAATCGACGGCAGGCGCCGGACGCGGCCCCGCCGGCGCCGGCTTCGGTTCGAGCATCGTCACGTCGTCGCCGCTCGCCACGACGCGGTAGCGGCTCTGCGAGAGCCCCGTATCGAACTGCTGCACGGTCGCGCGGACCGAGATCCGCAGCGTCGCGTCGTAGCGGTGCCGCTGCAACGCCGATTTCAGCCGGTCGACGTCCGTCTGCGACGGTAGATACCCGGACACGACGGGCTCGCCGCGCTCGCCCTTCTCGACGTCGAGATTCAGGTAGCCGAGCGTTTGCACCATCGCCGCAATCTGCCGCTCCTCGCGATCGTCGGCGCCGAGCGTGTTCGCGACTGCTATCGCCCCGCCCGCAGCGAACAGCAGCGCCGCACTGATGGCGACCCCGCCGAAGAAGCTGCCGCGGCGGCGAGTCGACGTTGTCTGGGCCGGCGTAACCAGCGACCGCGGTGCAGACACATGAGCGTCGTCAGCCTTTGACGCCTGGGTGTCCTCACCGGTGTCGGCGACAGCCAGCGTGGGCTCGAACTCAGTTGCTGCCGCCGGAGCGTCCGCTGTCTCGTCCGCCACCTTGGCCGCAGCGACCGGCGCGCGGACGATGCCGAGTACGCGGATCTCGGCCGAACCGACGGCAACGGGTTCATCGTCCGACAGCGGCACGCCCTCGCCCGCCGCCGCGGGATCGGGCGCGGTCGGCGCCACGCCGAGCTGCGCGAGCAGCACTTGCCCGTCGCCGGTGACCGTCAGCCTCGCGTGCTGCGGCAGCACGCCCTTGTCGAGCAGCACGACATCGCACGAAAACTCGTCGCTGCCGATCAGATACGTCGTTGCCTGCAGCGCGAGTTCGGCGCCGGCATGCAATCCTTTTGTGACCTTCAGGGTGAGCATGAGGTTTTCTCCACCAGGTTCAGCCGTCGATGAGGCGGGGCGTGATCAGGAACAACCGCTCCAGCCGCACGCGGTTATCGTTTTTCTGGCGGAACAGTCCGCCGACTATCGGAAGTTTCGATACGAACGGAATGCCCGAGTTGACCGATGCGTCCTGCTCGAACACGAGCCCGCCGATCAAGAGGCTGCTGCCTTCGTCGATCATGGCTTCCGTATCGATGTTGCGGTTGTCGACCACCGGGATCTGATCGACCGACGCCTGCGACAGCTCGCCGTCTTCCACATGAATGCTGAGCTTCACCTTGCGCCGCCCGTCCTTGTCGAGGATCGTGAGCGGCGTCACGCGCAGCGTCGTGCCTGCCGTCACGCTGTAGAGATCGCTGCTGAAGCTGCCGGCCACGCGCACGTAGAACGTCTGGTTATCCGACAGCGTGGCCTGCACGTTGTCCTGCGTGAGCACCTTCGGCTGGGACACGACGCGCGCCTTGCCGTCCTGTGCAAGCGCGTTGATGCTCGTCACGAGCGAGCGCGCTGCGCCGCCGATGATCGTCGTGGCGAGCGCACCGGGAACCGAGCCGGTCACGAGCGCATTGCCGGCCGATATGCCCGAGCTCGGCCCTGTCGAGGTGCCCGGCGTCGACCCTGTGGTCGTCGTTGCGTTCTGCGCGCGTCCGCTGAAGCTCAGGTTCAGGTGGCTGCTGCTGAATGCCCAGCCCACGCCGAGGTCTTCGAGCGATTCGACGCGCACGTCGATGATGCGGGCTTCGATCTCCACCTGCCCGGGCTTCACGTCGAGCGCGTCGATGAGCTTGCCGTAGCTGTCCATCCGCCACGTATAGTCGCGCACCACGACGGCGTTCATCTGGCTGTCGCTCTCGAAACGCGGCAGACGGTCGCCGGCCGAGCTGCCCCCACCACCGGCACCGCCGCCTTCGTCGCCATGCTTGGCCTGATCGTAGGCGGCCAGCGCATCGCCGATTTCCGGCGGCACATTGACCTTGCCGAACACCGGCGAGTTGACCGAATGACCCGTTGCGATCGCCTTGAGCTGCTGAGGGGACGGCCCCGTGCGGCCGCCGCGCGAGCCGTTCCCATCGGATTGGCCGAACAGCCCCTTGAGCATCGAGACGACGCCCGGTATCGTGCCGCCGCCCGCGCCGTTCGACAGCGTGCGATCCTGGGCCCACGCATAGCGCAGCGGAAAGACACGCACCTCGGCATTCGAGAGCGACGTCTGACGTTGATCCACGAGCTGCGCGACCTCATCCACGAGCTCGACGTAGCGCGCGGGGCCCGTCACGACGACCGTCCCTTCCTTGTCGTCGATGTTCAGCGGAAACCGTTTGTCGTCGATGCCGAGCGAGCGAAGGCTCGCGACGAGCCGCGACGGCGGCGCGCTCGTCAGCTTGATGAGCTTGGTGCTGACCGAGCCCGCCGGGTAGAAGTAGATGAAGCGTCCGTCGTAATACCAGACGAGCCCGAAATCGCGGCTGATCGTCTCGAGCATGCGCGCAGGCGCCATCTTGAAGTTGCCGCTCACATTGCCGTCGATCTCCTTGTCGACGATCGCGACGAGCCCCTGCGAGGCCGCGAATTCGCGCAGGAATTCAGGCAGTTTCTTCCCTTCTGCCACATATGAGAAATCGCCCGCGCGCCAGTGGATCTCGGCCGCATGGAGGGGCGCCGCATAGCCGAGCAGCAAGAGCGCGGAAAGCGTGACGGCACCGATTCGCTTCATGAAATGCATCGTGAGTCCCCTGTCCGTCAGGCCGCGACGGCCGACGCGTGATCGAGCGTGTCGCGCAACATCGCGCGCGAGCGCGACACGCGGCTGCGCACGGTACCGACAGGAATCGCGAGTTCGGCGGCCACGTCTTCGTAACTCCTGTCTTCCACGGCCACCATCAGGAGCGTCTTGCGCAGATCGTCGGGCAGCCCCTGCAGGCTGCGTTCGAGGCGTGCCGCTTTTTGTTTGGTGCTCACGCGATCGAACGGATCGCCATCGAGCGACTCCATCACTTCGATCGCCTCGTCGGTGCAAAAGTCGTAGCGGCGGTTCGGCGAGCGGTTCACGTGATTGCGGATCAGATTGACGGCAATACCGTAGAGCCACGTGGCGCACTCCGACTCCCCGCGGAAGGTGCGGAATGCATGACACGCCTCGACGAACGCCTGCTGCGTGAGCTCGGTTGCCTCGTATACGTCGCGCACACGCTTGAAGATGAACTGGAACAAACGCCGTTGGTGCTCACGGAACAGCGCGGCCAAAATGCGGTCCCTTTCGGCGCGCTCGGCATCGTTGAGCGTGCCCCCCGAGTGGGCTTCGTTCGAGGCGTTCATGCAGGTCGTGGTCATGGTCGGTCCTTCGTGAGGTTTCGTCTGCGCTCAGACGCTTTTGCTGGTTCTCGTCTCGCATCGCCGTGTCGCGTTCATGCGAGTCGACGGCCCTCTAAAGCAGCCTCCATGCCATGTGAACAATGTCTCCAAGTAGCTGTTTTTAAAACGTTTTTTTGGACAAAAATAACGCCGTGCGGGGCGCGTTTCTTAGCGATGAAAAACGGCAGCCGCTGGCCTTTTCATTTATGCGAGACGCCTACCGTATGGACGGCCAATTCCTTAAAGATGCTCACAACTTGCGCGATTTTTTTCATATTGACGTCACAAACGATCGGCACGATCGCGCGCCGATTTCAATTCGTACTCCTAACTATCTGCGATGACAAAGCGTGATCGCGCCGACGTTTCCGGCGGCACGCGGGCAGCGCGTGAGGGCGCTGTCGCGTTCAGTGGTTGGGGCGGTAGTCGGGCGAGACGCGGTGAATGAACCGGCGGACCTGCGAATCGGGCGAAAACATCGCCATCGAGGTCGAGAAGAACATCGTGAGTAGGGTGGCCAGCATGACGATGGAAACGATCTGCTTGATCGCCATCGATTGGAAGTGGACGTCGAGCGAATGCAGGTAGCGGGCGACGAGGCCCAGCGCAAGTTCGATCAGCACAAGCAGCAGCACGATCGGCGCACTGAGCTTGAGCAGCAGGTCGGTCAGCGAATCCCACTGAAGCGTCAGAAACTGATCGAATCCGCGCGCGAGTATCGGCGCCGTGGCGAACACGGGCCACACGACGTATGAATCGTAGACGGCTCGCAGCAGCGTCAAAAAACCGCCCGAGGTCACCAGCAGCGTACCGAAGATCTGCAGCAGAAATCCGCCCGTCGGGCCTTGCGGGTGACCTGACATCGGCTCGACCACGGCCGACGAGCTCGCGCCCGTCTGCTGGTCGACGAAGCTGCCCATGCCTTCGACGGCCCAGAACAGCAAGCCCGCACAGTACCCGAGCATCACGCCGATCATCGCCTCCTTTGCGACGATGAAGATGATCTGCGACGCGTCCATCGCCTGCGGCATCTGCGCAAACGTGACGGGAACGACGAGGCAGCCGAGGCTGACGGCCAGCCCCGCGCGCACCATGTTGCCGATCGCCTTTTGCTGCAGAAGCGGAAACACGATGAACATCGCCATCAGCCGCGTCGAGGCGAACAGCATCGCCTCGATCGGCACGATGAACGAGGTCGTGCTAGCCATGGTGGCGAACGCCGACGTTCGCGATCGCGTCGAACAGCGTGCCTGCGTAGTTCAGGATCGCGTTGGCCGACCAGTGCGCCGTCAGCATGACCGTCAGAAACACGGCGATGATCTTCGCACCGCCGGCGATGCTCTGATCCTGGATCGAGGTGATGGTCTCGATGAGCGCGATGAAGAAGCCCACGCCCGACGAAACGAGCACGGCCGGCAGCGAGAGCACGATCACGAGCTGCAAGCCGCGGAAGCAAAGATCCGTGACGGTTTGAACATCCATTGCGTTGCCTCGTGCGGTTCAGACCTCGGCCTGGCCGAGGGGATTGAGCTTGACCGATGCGTTCAGTTCTTCGAACGAAAAGACGGCAATATCGGGCAGGTACGGCTCGAGCATCTTCTTCACGTAGCGGCGCACGTCCATATGCGTCACCATGACAGCGCCGCGCGCGGACTTCGCCCCGAGCGTCGCCACCTGCGACGCCATGTGCCTGGCACGCTCCGGGGCCACCGGAATGTAGGTGCCGCCGCCGCCTTGCTGAACGGACTGGCGAATCAGCTGTTCAGTCTTCGGTGCGATAAACACGGCGTCGAGACTGTCCTCGCCGCCCGTCACACGGTGCGTGATGTAGCGCCCGAGCGCCACGCGGACATGTTCCGTCAGGAGCACCGTGTCTTTCTCGCGCGGCGCCCAGTTCGCGAGCGCTTCGAGAATCGCACGCACGTTGCGCACGGGTACGGCCTCTTCGACGAGCCGCCGGAACACTTCGGTCATCCGTTGCAGCGTCATCGCCTTCGCCGCTTCGCTCGCCACGTCCGGATAGTCTTTTTCGGCCCGTGTCACAATCGTACGAACCTCCTGCATGCCGAGATAGAGCGGCGCATTCGCACGCAGCAATGCCTTCACGTGGCCGGCGAGCCACGCGGCCAGCGGGGCCGGCTCGACGCCTGCCGCCGCGAGTGCCGCGGCTTCGCCCGTGGCCACCCATGCGGCACCGGGGAACGGCTGCGGCATCGCATCCATGAATGCGATGCCTGCATCGCGCAGTTCCTGCTGCTTGGCCGCCTGCGGCACGATCACGGCAATGGCGTCGTCGCGCCACTCACCGGTGCCGAACGGCACGTCGAACGCGAACATCGCGAAGGTCGTGCCTTCGAGCTTCTCGTCGACGATCATGCGCATGCCGGGGAACGGGATGCCCAGGTCGGCATGCATTTCGGCGCGCGCAGCTTCGAGCGCCGCGTTCAGCGCATCGCGCTCGAACAGCGCCGCAAGCTTCGGCGAAGGCCGCACGAGAACAGGCACGGCTGTCATCGGCTGCTCCGTCTCCAACATCGGCGGGTTTTCTTTCGCCCCTTCGCGTGCGAAAGACGGCATTTCGATGTGCTCGGCCGATGCCTTCTCGACCTTGCTCTTTTTCAGGAGCCTCCAGCCGATCCCGCCGACGGCGAACGCGAGCAGGCCGAACTGCGGCTTCGGGAAGCCGGGCAGCAGCGCGCAGATGGTCAGGATGATCGCGGTAATGAGGAGCGCTTTCGGCTGCGCGAGCAATTGGCCGCCGATATCGGCACCGAGGTTGGACTCTTCCGAGTTTGCCCCCGCGACACGCGTGATCAGCACGCCGGCCGCGATCGAAATGAACAGCGAGGGAATCTGCGAGACCATCCCGTCGCCGATCGTCAGGATCGCATAGCGCGCGGCCGCGTCGCCGACCGACATGCCCATCATCATCGAACCGACGCAGATCCCGGCCACGATGTTGACGGCCGAGATAATGAGGCCCGCGATCGCATCGCCCTTCACGAACTTCATCGCGCCGTCCATGCCGCCGTGCATCTGGCTCTCCAACTCCAGGTGCTTGCGGCGCTTGCGCGCGTCGTCGGCCGTAATGATGTTGTTGCGCAGGTCCGCGTCGATACTCATCTGCTTGCCGGGCATGCCGTCGAGCGTAAAGCGCGCGCCGACTTCCGCCACCCGCTCCGAGCCCTTCGCGATGACGACGAACTGCACGATCGTAATGATCAGGAAGACGACGCCGCCGACGACGTAGTTGCCGCCCACGACCATGCGGCCGAACGTCTCGATGACTTCACCGGCATGGGCATGAAGCAGAATCAGTTTCACCGACGCGATGTTCAAGCCGAGCCGCAGGAGCGTCGTGAACAGCAGCAGCGACGGGAATGTCGACATCGCGAGCGCTTCGGGCACATAGATGGCCGACATCAGCAGCGTGATGCTGATCGCGATGTTGAACGCGATCAGCCCATCGAGTACCGGGAACGGCAGCGGAAAGATCATCAGCGCGATGACGGCGACGATCAGCGCGACGAGTACGACGTCCTGGTTTTTCGCGATGAAGGACTGCGCGCGCAGCAGCGGATTGGTGCCCGCTCCCTTGGCCGGTGCGGACGAAGCGATGTGAGGAGTCGACATGGCAGCGGGTTTGAACGGTATGGCAGCGATTGAGACGATAAGCCGGGGTACGGCTTATAGACGGCTTATAGACGGCTTGGAAGCGGCTTCTAGCGATACGTCAGCACGAGTCCATGGATGAGCTTGCCCCAGCCGTCGAGCGAGACGAACAGCAGCAGCTTGAACGGGATAGACACCGTCGTCGGGGAGATCATCGACATGCCGAGCGACAGCAGCACGGCCGCGACAACGAAATCGACGACCACGAACGCGAGATACAGAATGAGCCCGATCTGGAATGCCGCCGTCAGCTCGGAGACAGTGAACGCCGGAATCAGCACCATCAGGTCGTCGTCCTTGACAGCATCGGCCGGGGCCTTGGGCCACAGCGACTGCGCCGTCTTGACGAAGAACTTGCGTTCGCGCGGATCGGCATGGCGCGTCAGAAAATCGGTGAACGGAGCCTTCGCGCCTTCCACGACATGCTCGACGACGTCGAACGAGAGTTGGTGCCCGTTCGACAGGTAGGGCAGCGCGACGGAATACGCGGCGTTGCCGACGGGCGCCATGATGTAGGCCGAGAGAATCACGGCAAGGCCGTTGAGCACTGTCGTCGGCGGCAGCTGCTGGACGCCGAGCGCCTGGCGGCACAGCCCCAGGACTACGACGATCTTCGTGAACGACGTCACGACGAACGCGATGAACGGCAAGGTGCCGAGCAGCGCGAGAATCGCAAAGGCGGTAAGCGGATCGGGCAGGAAACCGGACTGCATCGCTTAGCCCGCCCTATGGCTGCAGGAAACGCGTGACGCGCACACCCAGCGCGTCGCCGAGCGCGACGAGCTGACCGCTGCCCACCACACGCCCGTTCAGGCGAATGGCGATCGACGTTTCGGCAACGGGTTGCGGCAGGCGGAACACATAGCCCGGCGCGATCGAACCCAGTTCGCCGAGCGTCAGCGTCTGCTCGCCCAGTTCGAAGGCGAGCGGCAACTCGATCGAGTCGAAAGGGTCGGGCTCGTCCGCCGCGGCGTCGGCGGCAATATCGCCCGCAGCAGTCCCGGCATCGCCGGTGCGCTCGTCCGACCAAGCCGGCGGCTCGATCGTTTCGGCCCCCTCCACTTCGAAACCGGTATCGTCCATGATCTGCACCGTGTCACCCCTCGCTTGTCCGCGCATCAAAGTCAGCGCACTGCCCGCGACGGTCAGCGCTATGCCGACACCTTCCGTCGTTTGAGCCACTCGATTGATGAGTAACAGGTCGCCCGTGGAAATTCCCTGGATTTCGCGAAATGTCAGCCGGAGGTGTCCCGCCAGGAACCGGCAGCGCAACGGGACGCGCTCGAGCGTCGAGCGCGCCTGGGGCCAGCGGGCACAGAGGCTCGCCGCGAGACCCGCCGCTTCGTCGGACAACGTGCCGCGAACGCGCACGCCGGAAGCGCTGTCTTCGAGAAAGAACGGCAGGCCCGCCGCGGCATCGGACGGCTCGCCGCGTAGTTCGACTTCCTCGATCGCCACCGCTGCGCCGCTCGCCGCCTCGATCGCCGCGATGGCCTCTGCGGCGGCCTGCGCGGCCAGCGTCCGCAGCGCGATGCCGGGCATCTCGCCAAACGGCAGCGCCATCGAGCCGAACAGCGGCGCAATCGAGTCCAGCTCGATTTGCACGCTCGCCCCGCCTACCGCCAGACGGACCTTCAGTGCCGGACGCCACGGCGTCGGCGCGCCAATGTCCCAATGAAAGACGAAAGCGCTCGCGCCCAGCAGGCAGGGCTGCGGCGCGCAGCGGCCCACCAGCCGGTTGCGGTGCTGCGCCTTGTTCCAATCGACGTATTCGAGCAGTGCGGCGAGGCCGCCCGAATCGACGTCCGTATCGACGTCCGTATCGCCCCCCGCCAAGCCCGCCGTACCCACGGTATCTCCCGCACCCGTGCCGCTCACTTCATCGCGCGTCATCATGCGTATTCGGTGCGCTCGTCGCCACCGTCCTTGGTCACCTCGACACTGACGAGGCAATCGGGCATCGCCCCAGCGAGCCGTTTGCGCAGCGTCTCCGTACCGGCGGCAAGGCGCTTGCGCGCCT
This sequence comes from Trinickia sp., assembly GCF_051961175.1. Taxonomy (GTDB): domain Bacteria; phylum Pseudomonadota; class Gammaproteobacteria; order Burkholderiales; family Burkholderiaceae; genus Trinickia. Next base: position 19,565 of record NZ_JBQCDN010000273.1, read on the forward strand.
CGTCCGTGCCGGCACGCACGCGTACCGTCACCTGACCGTTCTCGCGCGTCAGCACCGCATCGCTGCCAGCCAGCAGGCCGTCGCCGAGCGGCACGCGCACCATCATCTTTTCGCCGCGCAGACTCATGCGCACCGCTTCGATCAGCCGATCGCCGACATGCTGAGCCAGCTGCTGTGCAAGCGCGGCTGTTGCGGTCATGGCGCCGCTACCGGCAACCTCGGGCTCGCCGGGCATGCCGAAGTCCGCATCGAACGCCTTCGCGTCTTGCTGCGCCCCCATCCAAGCGTCGGCGCGCGATTGCGCTTCGTTACCGTCGTCCTGACCGTCGTCTTGCGTTCCGCCGCCGCCCGCGCCGCTTTCGAAGCCGTCGAACAGCGCGTGCAACGGCGAGCCTGCGCCCGCTTCGCCGTCGAACGACCGCTCGCGCTGCGCAAAGGCGGCCCCCGAGCCGTGGCGCTGCCGCACGGCGCTCAGACAGGAGGTGAACGCCTGGGCTCGTGCGTGCAACTCGTGCGGCGCCTCGCGCGCACGCGCTGCAGCGTCGGCATGCCCCGCAACAGGGGCCGCGGGAGGTTCGACCGCCGGCTTGCGCTGCATGGTTGGTCTCCGTATCAAGGTCGGCCTTTGCAGGGCAGCGTCTCGACGAATTCGTCGGCTTCGGCTTCGGCCAGAACTTCCGCAACGAGTGCGTCGGCCTCGCGTTCGCGTCGCCACTGCTCTTCGATCTTGCGCAGCGCGCGGCTTGCCTGCCGCAGATCGTCCGCGGCGCGTGCAAGGCGCGTTTCGGCTTTTTCCAGCGCGGCCGCGAATTGCGGCAACTGCCGCTGCGCCGCCTCGAGTTGCGCCTGCAGCGTGTCGCGCCAAACCAGCGCAGCCTGGAACGCCGCGTAATCGAGCCCGTTGCCGAGCCCATCCATCAACGTCTGCCAGTAGGCCGCGAATTCGCGCTCCTGCTCGCGCACCCGCGCCTGCGCATCCTCCAGCTCCTTGCGCCGCGCGTCGCGTGCCTCGCGCACCTCGCGCTGCGTGCGCTCGCACGATTGCTCGCGGCGCTTACGGATATCGGCAATGCGCTTGAACTGGCCAGCCATGACGCTTTCTCCGTGGCGCGGTCAGCGCGCGAGCTGCTGCAGGTAGCCGAGCGAATCGTCATAAGCCGTGTAATCGTCGGAGCGCTGCCCGAGAAAGCCGCCGATCGCGTCGGCCTTCTTGATCGCCTCATCGGCGAGCTTGTCCGTGCCGGCCTTGTATTCGCCGATCTGCACGAGCAGCTCCACTTCGTCGTGCTTGGCGATCAGCTTGCGTACCTTACCTGCGGCGTCGGCGTGCTCGCGCGGCACGATCTGCGACATCACGCGGCTCACGCTGCCGAGCACGTCCACAGCCGGATAACGGTTCTTCGCGGCGATCTTGCGCGAGAGGATGATGTGGCCGTCCAGAATCGAGCGCGCTTCTTCGGCCACGGGGTCGGCCGTCTGCTCATCTTCGACGAGCACCGTGTAGAGCGCCGTGATCGACCCCGTGTCGCTCTGCCCCGCGCGCTCGAGCAGCTTCGGCAGCTCCGAGAACATCGACGGCGGATAGCCGCGCCGCGTCGGCGGCTCGCCGCTCGCCAGACCGATTTCGCGTTGCCCGCGCGCAAAGCGCGTGAGCGAATCCATCATCAGCAGCACGCGTGCACCGCGCGCACGGAAGTCTTCGGCGATCGCGGTGGCGACGTAGGCCGCGCGCGTGCGCTCGATCGCCGTCTTGTCCGACGTGGCAACGACACAGACCGAACGCGCCATGCCCTCTTCGCCGAGCGAATGCTCGATGAATTCGCGCACTTCACGGCCGCGTTCGCCGATCAGCGCGATCACGTTCACATCGGCCTCGGCGCTGCGCGCGAGCATGCCCATGAGCGAGCTCTTGCCAGCGCCCGCGGGTGCAAAAATGCCGACGCGCTGCCCTTCGCCGAGCGTGAGGAACGCGTCGATCACGCGCACGCCGGTCGGCATCGGCGAATCGATGATGCGCCGCTTCATCGGATCGGGCGGCAAGGCGTGCACGCTCGCGCGGCTGAGGTCCGGGCCGGTGAGCTCGCCGAGCCCGTCGATCGGATTGCCGAAGCCGTCGAGCACGCGCCCGAGCAGCGCATCGCCGACAATCACTTCATGCGGGCGGCCGCAGGCGATCACTTCCGTCTCGGGCGAAAGCCCCGGCAAACCGGCGTACGGCATCAAAAGCACCCCGTCGCGCGAAAAGCCGACGACCTCGGCCAACGCGCGTTCGCCGCCCGGCTCCACGAGCTCGCAAATCTCGCCGATCTTCACGCGCACGCCGGCCGCCTTCACGAGAATCCCGACCGCTTCGATCACACGGCCGCGCATCGCGACGGTCGGTACCGCGCCGAGCGCGCGATTGAGCGACGCCGACAGGCGCGACATGTCCACGCGGGCAGCGGGCGGTGCCCAGGTCTTGCCGTCCGAGGCACCTGTCGTGCGCGCCGGGTCGTCGAGTGCGGCAGCCGTCGCGCCGGCCTGCTCACGCAAACGCTCATTCACCGAAGGCATAGGTCCTCTCTCTCGTCGTCGAACAGATAGGACTCCGCATCGACGTCCGAATCCGGGTCGCCATGGCGCTCGCCGTCGAGCGACGACTCGTTTGCATGCAAGCCGGAGCCGCGATCCTCCACGGGCGCGCCCGCGGATGCCGGCGCGGGCATTTCCGGCGAAATACTCGCGGCGATCGCGCCAGCCTCGCAGGAGAGCGCGGCCGCCATCCCTTCGAGCTGGAGCGAGAGGCTTGCGTCGACCGTGCCCGATTCCGAGCGCAAGACGGCCGAGCGCGATGCGAGTGCCGGATCGGTCTCGAGGTCGACGAAACCGACAAACACGCCCGCAGCCTGCAACGCATCGAGCCGTTCGCGCGCAGCGCTTTCGTCGTCGGGCGCCACGCGCAGCGTCAGAAAACGCTGATCCCGGACGAACCGCGCCACCTTTCGCAACGCCGCGTCATAGAACACTGCGGCGCTTGCGTCGTCGAGCACGCCGCGCAGCGCCGTCATCACGGCCTCGACGATCAACGGCTCGATCCGCGCAAGCGTCGCCGCCGCGCCGGCGGCGATCCGCGTCAGTGTCGCGGCCGCCTCGCGGCGTGCTTCGTCGGCACCTTCGCGAAAACCGCGCTCACGCTCGGCTTGCACCTCGTGCTGCGCACGCTCGGCGCTTGCCTCGGCCGCGCGCCGAGCCGCGTCGAGCAATCCATGGGCGTCGACGAGCGCCGCATACTCGGGCGCTTTCAGCACACGGCGGCCCGGCGCCACGCGCAGATCGTCGGCAATCAGCAGAAAAGGGGCGTCCATGACGGCAGCATCCTCGGCACCAGTTGTTCGACGATCCACGCTTTGGCCAGATCGGCATCGTCGGAGGAAAAGAATCGAGGCAGGTCGGTATCGACGGCAGGTTGGAACTTCATCTGCAAGCGGTCCGCCACCGCACCGGAGCAGGTTCGACCGAGGCACGCGAGCACCTGTCTGCCGTCCGCTTGCAACGTCTGCCCCATCCCCGATGCCGGCAGCCGCCCCATCTCGTCCGGCACCTCAAGCGCGAATGCGCCTGCGCTCGCCCCGAGAAAGCCGATCTCGGCCATGCCGACAGCCGAGCGCAGCGATGCGAGCTGCCCCCCGTCGACGATGCGGCGCAACGCCTCGCGGCGCAGCAGCAAGCCGAGCAGCGTCGCCATCCGTTCGAGGGCCGGCGCGTCGATCAATGCGATTCGCGCAAAGCGATCCGGGAACGTGAATTCGAAGCGACCGGTGAGCCCATGCGCATCGAGCAGCCAGGGCGAAAGGTAACGGTGGCATGGGTTGGCGACGGCATGCCGCTCGCGCAGCACCGTATCGTCTACGCCGCGCGGCAGCCAACCTGCATGGCACCAGGACGATGGCAGCAGGTTGAAGGCCCAGACGAGCGGCGCGAACTCACGCTTCACGACGGCGCCCCTTCGGGCTGCGGCCGGCCGAGCGCAGCCGGCTGCGCGTTCGCGGGCAACGCGTCGGCCGCGGCATCCTCGCCCGCCGCCGCTGCGCCGCGCTTGCCGCGCAGCGCCTGCCAGACGCCACGCCCCCAGGCGGCCAGCGCCGCACACTCGCGCTTCACGCCGGCACGGTAGCGGGTGGCGATCGCGACGACGACAACGAGCACGAGCGTCCAAGGCACCGCGAGCAACGCAAGCAGCCACGCAACCGATTTTGTATCGACGCGCACGCCGAGCACATGCTCGATCTGCACCCGGTTCGTCGTGGCGGGCGGCTCGGCCACGACGAAAGCCACGCTCACGTGATCGGGATCGAGCCCCTCGATGCCGCGCACGACAAGGCTGCGCACGAGCGGCGCGAGCGCGTTCGGATCCGCCGAGGGCCGGTACTTGATGAAGACCGACGCCGAGGACGGGGTTTTCGAATCGGCGAGCGGATCGTTCTGCGGAATCACGACGTGCACGCGGGCGACGACGACCCCGTCGATATGCGCGAGCGTCTGCTCGAGTTCCTGCGAGACACCATAGATGTAGCGCACGCGCTCTTCGGCCGGGGTGGCCACGAGACCGTCCTTCTTGAAGATTTGACCGAGGTCTTCGTAGTGGGCACGCGGCAGCCCATGGGCATGCAGTACGTCCAGCGACCGCGCGAGGTCGTCCTTGTCGACTTCGACGTCGTAGTTCTTTTCGTCGGCGGGCACCTTGCGCGCTTCGATGCCCGCATCGAGCAGCACGCCGAGCACCTCGTTCGCTTCCGATTCGCTGACCTTGCTGTTGAGCGTTTCCTTGCACGCGGCAAGCATGAGCGTCATGCAGAGCAGCACGGGCAGGAAGCGCTGGCGCATCCCTGCCACGCGGCGTGCGTAGGCTTTCAGTCGTCGCGTCATGCGTCGCTCCCGTCTTGCCGTTGTGGTGACTGTTACTGTTACTGTTGCTGAAAGAGCGTGCGGAACGTATGCCGCACGTCGTCCGCCGATTGCAGGACGAAGTGGAATTCGAGGTTGGCCGTCGACATCTGGGCCTGGTGCTCCACCGCCTTGATGGCCGTGGCCGGATCGTTCAGATCCAGGTTGTTGCCAAAATCGAGCGCTTCCTTTTCCAATTTCTGATAGCGGTTCGACAGTTCGCCGGACGCCTTGCTCATCTGCCCGACGACATCGCGAAACCCGTGCAGGTAGCCGTCCGCCCCTTCCGGGTGGCTCGTGCGCTCGATGCGCAGTTCACCGCCGAATTCGGTCGATGCCGGTGCATTCGCGGCTTCGTTCTCGCCGCCGGGACTCATCAACGATTGAAACCGCGCCACGTCGGCAGGGTTTGCATCGTGCCGGGTCGGGTCTGCCTGCGCAGCGGAGCCCAGCGCATCAGCGCCCGGCGCCGCGCCGCCGAAACTAAGTACGAGCGTCATGCATTCACCTTCGGTACGCAACTCGCGCGACAGTGTGCTGGCTGGGTGCAACACGGGATACGTATCGGCCGTTTGCTGCGGGCGCGACACGCGGGTGGCGGTCGCGAGGCGGGGAGCGGACACGCTGCGGCGCCCGCTTACCCGTCCCGCGCCGGACGGCCAGTGGCCCGGCCGTGCGCCGCCTTTAGGCCTTGCCCAGGCCGGTGCTAACGGCGCCCAGCGTGCCTTCGAGGTTGTTCACGAAGTCGAGCAACGAGTTGCCCTTGGTGCCCGCGCCCGAGGTGCCCGAGCTGGCGTTGTTGCCGCCTAACACGTCGTCCACGCGGTCGGTGTAGTTGCCGCCGCTTGCACCGCCGGCGCCGCCTGCACCGCCTGCGCCGCCACCCGAGCCGCCTGCTGCCATCCCTTCCATGAAGGCCAGTTCAAGCTTGAGCTTGTTGTTCTCGCCGACTTCCTTGTTGAGCGCCTGTGCGCCCGTCGAATCGCCGCCCATATCGACGCTCGAACCGTCCGACAGCGTAACGTTGTTGTGAGTATGCGAATGGCTCATGTTCAATCTCCTTGCACGA
>NZ_JBQCDN010000274.1:0-8727 GCF_051961175.1 Trinickia sp.
TTTGCCGCAACACGTGGCAACGCCGAGTTCGAACTGTAATTCATCGAACGTGTCCGCGCCTTCCGCGATGGCAGCGCGAATTTTGCGGTCGGAGACGGACTTGCACACGCAGACGATCATGACTGAAGCGAAAACAAAACGTTAATGCGAACTATTATCATTTCGTTTTGTGCGCTTGGCAAGCACGGTGTCTTATTTTTTGTAACAGGCGTACGTGGGAGATCGTGCCCCGATTGGCGGGGAAATCGCAGCGGTAGGGGCTGCCGTCGGGTGATCGGGCGAATGAACGGTCGGGCGGTGAGGGCCTTCCTGCTAAGGGAGCTTGGCGGCGACAGGGCCTGCCGCGGCCGAGCCCGACCCAGCCCAGCCCAGCCCAGCCTTCGCTCAGGCTCAGGCTCAAGCCGCGTGCGATTGATCGGGCGTGCCGCCGCGCGTGCCGATCGAGACGCATTCGACCGGACCGTCGAGCCCGAGCAGCGTGGAGGCCAGCCGGTGCATGTGTACGCCGTTGTCGGTCGAACACAGCCGGGGTGGCGCGGGTTGCCGATCGGCCGGCGCGCTCAAATGGTTCGTCTCGAGCACCCGTTCGAGCTGCCGGGCGATGGCCACGCTGGTATCGACGAGCGTCAAACGATCGCGGGCGATGTCGCGGATCGCGGCATCGAGAAACGGGTAATGCGTGCACCCCAGCACGAGCGTATCGGCCCCCGCAGCCAGCATCGGCTCGATATAGCGCGCGAGCAGGGCTCGCACCTCGGGTGAATCGATGTCGCAGCGTTCCACCGCATCAGCGAGCCCGTGGCCCGGTTGGCAGATGAAGTGGCAATCGGCCGCATAGCGCTCGATCAGCGAACGAAACCGTTCGCTGCGCAGCGTGACTTGCGTGGCCAGGACCCCCGCCGTGCGCGATTTCGATTGCGCGGCCGCGGGCTTGATGCCGGGCTCCACGCCGATGATCGGGACGGCCAGCCGCGCGCGCGCGAGCGCGATCGACTCGGCGGTGGCCGTGTTGCAGGCGACGACGAGTGCCTTAGCCCCTTGCGAGACGAGCCACTCGCTGATTGCGAGGGTACGTTCCGAGATGAATGCGTTATCGCGCGCCCCATAGGGCGCATGCAGCGAATCGGCGACGTACAGCAACGCCTCATGCGGCAACTGCGCCCGGATCGCCCGCAGCACCGACAACCCGCCGAGCCCCGAATCAAAAATACCGATCGGCGCTTCGTGGCCGCGCCGCGGCGGCGACTCCGTCGAAAACGAGTGATCAGGCAAGGAGGCGTCGAGCGGTGCGGTCATGGCCGGCTAAGGGCAACAAGGGACAACAAGGGCAACAGAAACGACAAAGACAATGAAGCTGCGGACGAAGAAACCGGTCAAGACTCGGAGGGCGAGCCCATCGCGGATTGCTGATAGTTCTGCAAGCCGACCTTATCGATGAGATCGAGCTGGGTCTCCAGCCAATCGATATGTTCTTCGGTGTCGTCGAGAATCGTCGTGAAGATCCCGCGCGAAACGAAATCGCGCACGGTTTCGCAATAGGCGATCGCTTCTTTGCAGGTCGCTTGCGAGCCCTGTTCGAGCTTCAGATCGCATTCCAGGATTTCTTTCGTTTCCTCGCCGATCAGCAGCTTGTGCAGATCTTGCAAGTTAGGCAGGCCGTCGAGCATGAAGATACGTTCGATCAGCATGTCTGCGTGCTTCATTTCGCCGATCGATTCGTCGTATTCGTGCTTGCCGAGCTTCTCGAGCCCCCAATGCTTGTACATCCGCGCGTGCAGGAAGTACTGGTTGATCGCCGTCAGCTCGTTCTTGAGCTGCGCGTTCAGGTATTCGATGACTTTCTTGTCGCCTTGCATAGAGATTCCTTCTTGACGGGGCATTGAACGCAAACGATAAACGCTGACACCGCAAAAGCCAAGACTTCGCGCTCGATGTCAGCCGTTCGGCCGAGGTCGTCCCATCGAAAAAGCCGGGCATGGAGCCCGGCTTTCGTCCCTGAGCAGGACACTGTACGGCTGTTGCGCTCAGTGCCTGGCCAGCCTCAGTACACGCTTACGTACGGTCAGGCCGTCACGACCGGCAGCTTGCCGATCTTGGCTTGCCACTCTTTCGGCCCCGTCTGATGAACCGACGTCCCCGTCGAATCGACCGCCACCGTCACGGGCATATCGGAGACGTCGAATTCGTAGATCGCTTCCATGCCCAGATCTTCGAACGCGAGTACCTTCGCACCGCGAATCGCTTTCGAGACGAGATAAGCGGCGCCGCCGACGGCCATCAGATAAGCCGCCTTGTGCTTCTTGATGGCATCGATGGCCACGGGGCCGCGTTCGGCCTTGCCGATCATCGAAATGAGGCCCGTTTGCGCGAGCATCGTTTCCGTGAATTTATCCATGCGGGTGGCCGTGGTGGGGCCGGCTGGGCCGACGACTTCATCGCGCACCGGATCGACCGGGCCGACGTAATAGATCACGCGGTTCGTGAAATCGACCGGCAGCTTCTCGCCCTTGGCCAGCATATCGGCGATGCGCTTGTGCGCCGCGTCGCGGCCCGTGAGCATCTTGCCCGACAGCAGCAGCGTCTGGCCCGGCTTCCAGCTTGCGACTTCCTCGGGCGTCAGCGTGTTCAGATCGACACGCTTGCTCGTTTCCGTGTTCGGCTCCCATTGCACTTTCGGCCAGGCGTCGAGCGGCGGCGCTTCGAGATGCGCCGCGCCGGTGCCGTCCAGTGTGAAGTGCGCATGACGCGTGGCCGCGCAGTTCGGGATGATCGCGATCGGCTTGGAGGCCGCGTGCGTCGGGGCCGCCATGATCTTGACGTCGAGCACCGTGGCGAGGCCGCCGAGCCCTTGCGCGCCGATGCCGAGCGCGTTCACCTTCTCGTGCAGCTCGATCCGCAATTCTTCGATCCAATCGCGCGGGCCGCGAGCGATGATGTCCTGAATATCGATCGGATCCATCAGCGATTCCTTCGCCATCAGCATCGCCTTCTCGGCGGTGCCGCCGATGCCGATGCCGAGCATGCCCGGCGGGCACCAGCCGGCGCCCATCGTCGGAACCGTCTTCAAAATCCAGTCGACGATCGAATCGGACGGATTGAGCATCGCGAACTTCGATTTGTTCTCGGAGCCGCCGCCCTTGGCCGCGACCTGAACGTCCACCTTATCGCCGGGCACGATCTCGTAGTGGATGACGGCCGGCGTGTTGTCCTTCGTATTCTTGCGAGCGCCTTCGGGCGGATTGACGATCGATGCGCGCAGGACGTTGTCGGGGTTCAGATAGCCGCGACGCACGCCTTCGTTGACCATATCGGTGACGCTCATCGTCGCCGCGCCGCTTTCGCTGGCCCAGCGCACGTCCATACCGATCTTCAGGAAGACCGTGACGATGCCCGTGTCCTGGCAGATCGGCCGGCGGCCTTCCGCGCACATGCGGCTATTCGTCAGAATTTGCGCGATCGCGTCTTTCGCGGCCGGGCTTTCCTCGAGCTCGTACGCGCGGCCCAGGGCCTGGATGTAATCGAGCGGATGGTAGTAGCTGATGTACTGCAGCGCGTCGGCGACGCTCTGGATGAGGTCTTCCTGTTTGATGACTGTCATGGCTGAGTGCTGTGGAGGACGGGGCGGACAAATCGAAAACGATCGCGCCCGAAATGCGCGCGAAAAATCGCGCTATTGTACCGCGCCGCCGCATGGCGTATCGAATGGGGCTCAAGGGCCGCCCGCGCGGCACCGGGCCCGCGGTTTGACGGTGCCCGTCGACGTATCGATCTGGTTGTCGATCGTGTCCAGCGCGCCGTTTCGAGGACAACGCTGCCGGCATCAGCACGCAGCCACCGACGCGTGACCGGCGGCGCGTGCTTCGTGTCCCCGCTCCCGACAGGCCGGCCGCGAGCGCTCGTGCGCGACGTCATCGAACATGATCGGGAGCGAAGTTCGGCTAGCATTGTAGGAAGCGCTACACGATAGAGACCGGAAGACCGGACATGGCCTCGTAAACCCGACTGGCGCGCGCCGAAGCACAGCTGCAATAACAATTTGCGATCGAACGAACGGCCAATGGCGCGCGTTGTAAGAACCCGGTAAGTTGTGCCCTTTACTGTGCAACGACTATCGTGCGAGACGGGATGCCCACGGCGCAGCGTTGCTGCGGCGCGGCATTCGATGCGTTCTTGCGCGGCTCGACGGCATATCCGCCGGGCCGGCGCCGAATTGAAGGTTTCATTTTGTCCATAAGGGAGTAGTCGATGTCTGCGATTGAATCGGTTCTTCACGAAAGCCGTGTGTTCTCGCCGTCCGCCGAGGCGACTGCCGGGGCGGCCATTTCGGGAATGGACGCATACCGGGCGCTGATGGCCGAGGCCGAGTGCGACTACGAAGGATTCTGGGGCAGGCTGGCGCGCGAGACGCTGAGCTGGCACAAGCCGTTTTCGACGGTGCTCGACGAATCGAACGCACCGTTCTTCAAGTGGTTCGAAGATGGCGAGCTGAACGCGTCGTACAACTGCCTGGACCGTCACGTCGAGGCCGGCAACGGCGGGCGTACGGCGCTCATCTTCGAGACCGACGACGGCAGCGTCACGCATGTGACGTACCAGGATCTGCTGGCGCGGGTCTGCCGCTTCGCGAATGCGTTGAAGCGGCGCGGCGTGAAGAAGGGCGATCGCGTTGTGATCTATATGCCGATGTCGGTGGAAGGCGTCGTCGCCATGCAGGCGTGCGCGCGGATCGGCGCGCCGCACTCGGTCGTGTTCGGTGGCTTTTCGTCGAAATCGTTGAACGAGCGGCTGGTCGATGTCGGCGCGGTCGCGCTCGTGACGGCCGACGAGCAAATGCGCGGCGGCAAGGCGCTGCCGCTCAAGCGCATTGCCGACGAAGCGCTCGCGATGGGCGGATGCGAAGCCGTCAAGAGCGTGTTCGTCTATCGCCGCACGGGCGGCAGCGTCGAATGGGACGCGGCGCGCGACATCTGGATGCACGAAGCCGCCGCGCAAGAGGCCGAAACGTGCGAACCCGAATGGCTGAGCGCCGAGCATCCGCTCTTCGTGCTGTACACGTCGGGCTCGACAGGCAAACCCAAGGGCGTGCAGCACAGCACGGGCGGCTACCTGCTCTGGGCCGCGCAGACGATCAAATGGACATTCGACTGGAAGCCGTCGGATATCTTCTGGTGCACGGCCGACATCGGCTGGGTCACCGGGCACACGTACATCACCTACGGGCCGCTTGCGCTCGGTGCGACGCAAGTCGTGTTCGAAGGCGTGCCGACGTACCCGGACGGCGGCCGCTTCTGGAACATGATCGAGAAGCACAAGGTCAGCGTCTTCTATACGGCGCCCACCGCCATCCGTTCGCTGATCAAGATCGCCGAGGCGGATCAGAAGGTGCAACCGAAGAGCTATGACTTGTCGAGCCTGCGTATTCTCGGCACCGTCGGCGAGCCGATCAACCCCGAAGCTTGGGTCTGGTATTACGAGCAGGTGGGTGGCGGACGTTGCCCGGTGGTCGATACATGGTGGCAGACCGAAACGGGCGGCCACATGATTGCGCCGATGCCGGGCGCGACGCCGCTGGTACCGGGTTCGTGCACATTGCCGCTGCCGGGCATCATGGCCGCCATCGTCGATGAAACGGGCCAGGATGTGCCGAACGGGCAGGGCGGCATTCTTGTCGTCAAGCGCCCCTGGCCGGCGATGCTGCGCACCGTGTGGGGCGATCCGGAGCGCTTCAAGAAGAGCTATTTCCCTGCTGAGCTGGGCGGCAAGCTGTACCTGGCCGGCGACGGTTCGGTGCGCGACAAGCAGACGGGCTACTTCACGATCATGGGCCGTATCGACGATGTCCTCAACGTATCGGGCCACCGGCTCGGGACGATGGAGATCGAATCGGCGCTCGTGTCGAACCCGATCGTTGCCGAGGCGGCCGTGGTGGGCCGGCCCGACGATACAACGGGCGAGGCTGTCGTCGCATTCGTGGTGCTCAAGCGGCCGCGTCCGGAAGGCGAAGAAGCCGCCAGGATTGCCAACGAACTGCGTGCCTGGGTGGGCAAGGAAATCGGGCCGATCGCGAAGCCCAAGGATGTGCGTTTCGGCGACAACCTGCCGAAGACACGCTCGGGCAAGATCATGCGTCGCTTGCTGCGCTCGCTGGCGAAGGGCGAGGAAATTACGCAGGACGTTTCCACGCTCGAGAATCCCGCGATCCTCGAGCAGCTGGCGCAGGTGCGTTGATCGGCGATCGTTGATGGTTGATGGTTGAACGACATCGTTGCGCTCGCATCGAGCGGGCGCAACGTTTCCCTTCGCCGTCGTCATAGCGTGCGGGGGCCCCGATCCGGACGCGATACGCGGACAATCCCAATTGCCCGTGCCGCGCCTTTTTGATACATAGGCGCATGGCCGCGCCTCGTTCTCTCGATCCTATTGCTCAACGTTCGCTTGAACCGCCTCCGGTATCGAAGGCGATGATGCTTGCGCATCGGCGCTATTGGCGCTTCAACGTGATGTTGATCAGCGTATTGATGCTGATCGGGTTCGTCGTGTCCTTTGTGGTGCCGCTGTTTGCCCGGACGTTGACGAGCGTGCGGGTGGCTGGGTTCCGGCTGCCGTTTTATATGGGCGCGCAAGGGGCGATCGTCGTCTACTTGATTCTGATCGCGGTGTATATCATCGCCATGGCCCGCGCCGACCGCCGCCTGCGACAGGCCGCGGCGGACGACTCGGCCAACCACCCCGTGAGTGAGGCAACACGATGAGGCTCGTGAACCGGCTGGTTCGGGCCTATGTGCTTTATACGCTGGGCTTCTTTCTGTTCATCTACACGATGTGGCGGATAGAGCGGGTGACGGGGCCCGGCGTCTGGGTGGGCTATGTTTTCCTCTTCGTTCCGATTGCCGTTTATGCCGTAATCGGTTTGCTGTCGCGTACGTCAGATCTCGTCGAATACTACGTGGCGGGCAGGCGTGTGCCGGCGGCGTTCAATGGTATGGCGACGGCGGCCGATTGGTTGTCGGCGGCGTCGTTCATCGGGTTGGCCGGTTCGCTGTACGCGACGGGCTACGACGGGCTGGCGTATGTGATGGGTTGGACGGGCGGCTATTGCCTTGTCGCGTTTCTGCTTGCGCCGTACGTGCGCAAGCTTGCGCGTTATACGATTCCGGATTTTCTCGGCACGCGCTATTCGAGCAATGTCGTGCGCGGCATCGCGGCGATGGCGGCGATCTTGTGTTCGTTCGTTTATCTGGTGGCTCAGATTCAGGGCGTGGGGATTATCGCGACGCGCTTCATCGGCGTCGATTTTGCGATCGGTATTGCGTGCGGCTTGGCCGGTATTCTTGTCTGCTCGTTCCTGGGCGGCATGCGTGCGGTGACATGGACGCAGGTGGCGCAGTACGTGATTCTCATCAGCGCGTTCTTGATTCCCGTCGCGATGATCGCGCATAAGGACGGACTCGGATGGGTGCCGCAGCTCACGTACGGCCGGATGATGGAGCGGATGGAAACGCTCGATCGCATCGTGCGCGATTCGCCGGAAGAGCGGAGCATTCGCGTGTCGTATCGAGAGCGGGCCGCGCAGATCGATGCGAAGATCGCCGCGCTGCCGGGCTCGTATTTGACCGACAAAGTGCATTTGATGCGCGAACTCGACGCCTTGCGTCGTCGGAACGGACCGTTGCGGGACATTCATGAGCGGGAAGCCGCGCTCGAAGCCTTTCCGCGCGATGCGGCGGCCGCGCGTGTGGTGTGGACGCAGACGCGCGACGATTTGCTGGCGCGTGCGACTGATCCCGTCCCGATGTACGACCCGTTTCCTTCCGCCGATGAACGGGGGCGACGCACGCACGAGCGCAACTTTCTTTCGTTGCTGCTGTGTTTATCGCTGGGCACGGCGAGCTTGCCGCACATCTTGTCGCGTTACAACACGACGACGTCGGTCAGTTCCGCGCGGCGATCGGTTGCATGGACGCTGTTTTTTATTGCGCTTTTTTACGTGACTGTCCCGGCGCTGGCAGTGCTGATCAAGTACGAGGTGATGACGCACCTGGTTGGGCGCTCGATGTCCGATTGGCCGGCATGGGTGACGCAGTGGCACCGCGCGGAACCGGGCCTGATTGGCATCGACGGTGGGACGGGCGACGGCATCATCCGATGGTCGGCGATTCGAATGCGGCCCGACATGGTGGTGCTGGCCGCGCCGGAGATTGCGGGGCTGCCGTATGTGATTTCGGGGCTCGTGGCGGCGGGGGCACTGGCGGCGGCGTTGTCGACGGCGGATGGATTGCTGTTGACGATCGCTAATGCGTTGTCGCACGACATCTATTACCACATGGTCGATCCCGCGGCATCGAGCCAGCGCCGCGTGACGATTTCGAAGATTTTGTTGCTGGGGGTGGCGCTGTTCGCGTCATATGTGGCGTCGCTCAATACGGGGAATATTTTGTTTCTCGTTGGGGCCGCGTTTTCGTTGGCGGCGTCGAGTTTTTTCCCTGTGCTGGTGTTGGGGGTGTTCTGGAAGCGGACGACCAAGCGGGGGGCGGTGGCGGGGATGATCGCGGGGCTGGGCGTGTGCGTGTATTACATCGTGTCGACGTATCCGTACTTTCGGCAGATGACGGGGTTCGTGGGGCCCAGATGGTTTGGGATCGAGCCGATTAGTTCGGGGGTGTTTGGGGTGCCGGCGGGGTTCTTGGCGACGATTGTCGTGAGTCTGTTCGATCGGGCGCCGGATGC
>NZ_JBQCDN010000275.1:0-76386 GCF_051961175.1 Trinickia sp.
CCGAGGACAAGCAAATGCGGCCAGCCGGTGCGCAGCGCGCGCAACTCGCCGCGTGCGGCCAGCATCGGTACGAGGAAGCACGAAGCGATGGCGACACGCAACGCGATCAGCGCGACCGGCCCGAACGGCGGCACGGCCACGCGCAAGAGTAGATACGAGCCGCCCCACAGGGCAGCGAGCGTCAGGAGTTCCAAGACATCGGAGCGGCGCATGGGGCGTCTCGTGATCGTCGTTGTCGTCAGGCTTGAGCCGCCTCGCGGGCGGGCATGCGCACGCTATCCCCGATCTCGTAGAAGAGCTTGTGAACGGTCTCGTTGAACGGCGCCTCCTTCAGCCGCGACTGGATCATCGCATGCAGCGCATCGCCGCCCGCATCGTTGCTGACCGCCGCTTTCAGTAACGCGCGCACATAGGCTTCGAGTTCGCTTGCCCGGTTGTACGGGAGCGGGCTGCGTGGATCCTGAAGGAAGGCCACGAGATCGCGAACACCGACGTCGAGTAGCCGGTCCATCTCCCAGCCCGTCTTGTTCTGCTCGCTCAGCACCGAGAACGGATTGCCCTCGTACGGCGCGGAGCGCAGGCCCAGTTCCGCAGCGATCATCGCGGCGACGAGCGGTGCCATCAGCACGCCGTTGCGATACGTGCCGGTCGCAATGTAAAGGTTCGCGACGCGCGTCTTGCCCACGAGCGGCCGTTTGAACGTGGCGATGGGACGAAACCCGACGCGGATCTGCTCGATACGGCTCGTGCGAATTTCGGTGTTGATCTGATGGATCGCCTCGTCGAAAAGGCCATGCAACTCGCCGGGCTGTACCTTCTGTTCCGCGTCCTCATCGATACCGGTGAAATTGGTGGCACCGACGTAAAGCAAGCCGCTCGCGGTTCGAGGTACGACATGGATGCCACAGGCGAACGTGCGGTTCGGCGTGCGGATCGTATGAGCCACTGCGGGGGCACCGCTGACCAGACACGACACGCCCTTGCCGAAGCTGACCGCGGGCAGCGCGGCGTCGTCGATGAGCGATGGGTCGAGACAATCGAGCGAGCGGGACCCGTTCGCGAGGATGACGGCATCGGCCGTGACCGTCCTGCCATCGGCGAGCTTCGCAGCCCACGACTGCCCGTCCGGCTTTACCGCGATGACGGTGGTATCGAGGTGCTGGTAGTTGTCGCGCTTCGCGAGCGCGGCGATCATCGCGTCGAGCAGTTCACCGGAGTCAACGGAGTGCTCGTTCTTCAGATAAAGGCATAGTGACGGCGCGTGGACCGGAGCGGGCTTCAGTCCGGGTACGTCGGAGGGTTCGATCCACTCGGCAGGCTCGCCGCGCAACATGGCTTCTTCATGCATGCGGCGTATTCCGTCTCGATCGCGCGCGCCGGTGTTGTTCGCGATGATGACGGTGCCCTTGACTTGCGACACGCGCGTGCCGGACAGCTCGCGAAGCCGCGCAAGCCATGCCGGGTAGTAGCGCTGCGCGGCAAGACGGAAATCGAACTCCGCCATTTCCTCGGGGCCGTCGTCGGCAGACAGTTCGCCAAATGCGCCGAGCATGGCGCCGGCGGCGCGCGAAGCCGAGAGCGCATCGCCGGCACGCGGAAACGCGTTGATCACCTGTACGCCGCTCTCGCTCAATTCCAGCGCGATCGCCAGACCGACCACTCCACCGCCGATGACTATGATGTTTTTCATTGGCTTCACTCCTGATATGCGGCCGTTTCGGCCTGAGAGGGTTGCTTGCGGTATTCGAAGACGCCGTCAAAACTCTGCACGAGATGGGCACCCATCGTCGTGGGCAGGTAGCGCGCCGGATGCTGAGCCGTCACGAACCGCGGCAGTGGCTCGACCACACAATCGAAGTCGGGATCGAAGAAGAAGTTGAGCGAGTGGCGCGTGCGGCCGGATACGTTCAGGACGCGGTGCGGCGTGGCTCGCCAATGGTCGTTCGTCCACATGCCGGTCACGTTGCCAAGCAGGCACGTGAACGTGCCTGGGATGCGCGGCGCACGAATCCATTGCCCGGACGGATCGCAGACTTCGAGCCCTTCCTCGTCGATCTGCCAGATTACGGTAACAATCCCGTAGTCGGTATGGGCGCCGCAGCCGATCGCCCCGCCCATATCGCCCGGCGGTTGCTGCGGATAGCGCGCGGCCCGCAGTTGCGCGAGCGGTTTGAGCGTGCGCTCGGCAAAGTAAGTATTCGGCAGCCCGAGCCCGAGCGCGAACAACTCGCTGACATTGCCACACATCGTCAGCCATTCGCGGTAGAGCCACGATAGCGTCGGCCGCAACAACGGCAGTGCCGCGGGCCAGGCGTTGGGGCCATGGAAAAACTTGCCGTCGCGGACGTCCGGATCGTCGAGGTCCAGCTCGAGCGCCATGTCGAACGCTTCTTTGATGTCCTTGATCGGACTGCCGTAAGCGGTCTCTTCGCCTGCCGGTACATACCCGCGATGAAAAGGCGAGTTGGCGATGTTGATCGCCATCTTTTCTGCGAGCGGCAGGTCGAAGAATGCGCGCACGGCCGACTCGGCCTGCTCCAGCAGATGCGCGGGAATCCCATGATGCTCTACGTAAAAATAGCCGTGTTCCCGGCAGACCCTGCCGAGCACCTGCGCAAGTTCTTGCTTGCGTTGTTCGTCTCTCGTGAGAAACGCGGCCAAGCTGACGATCGGTATGTGTTTATCGCCGGCATGATATCTGAGATAAATATTTTGATCCGAGGAGTTAGTCATAACGTTCCCATTTCTTGTTTCTTGTTCGCTGCGCACGATCCAGGAGATGCTTGATCAGTAGCAATCAATTGAAAATTCAGATCTCGAAGTTGGATTCGAGTGGCGATGCTGATGCGGGAAAACGCCGCTGCTTCGCGCGGTCAGTTTGATGATCCAGGCGCATCCGGAGCTCGCTTTTTCAAAGCAAGCGGTAACGGCATGGGGCAGCGATAAATCTCGTTCGTGACGTCAAACCTGATGTGGCGGGCCTCCATGGGGTTTAAATGTCAACGAGAGACTACTCCAGTGATTCAGGCTGATCAAGATCGCCCCATTTTAGTGCGTGTAAATCTTTGTAACGACAATTCGCCCAAGAGGCATATTATGTTTTTGTAATGGGAAAATCTCACGCAAGATTAAGGATAATCTTACGCCGGCGTCGGTGGATATTTTATTGAAAAACTGATATTCGAAGCGACGCTGTCGCCGTTATTCGGGCGCCATACTCGTAAAGGTTCTGGCCTGGAAACGTTTTCGGCGTGTTGGCGAGTACTCGCCATTCATTCGGCAAAATGCGCTTTTGTCCGGCGCCTGCAAAAAAAGCGTGCAAGCGACTCAGCGCTGGAGGAGGCGTGCCGCGGCCGACATGTTGCCGGGCCGGCAGCAAGCACGGAAACGGTGAGGTCGTCGAATCGAATCATCCTGCGGTGCATAAAGCGGGCTAGGCGAATAGGTCGCGATAGCCGCCGTAGATCGACATCAACATCAGCGGCGTCAATGCGAACGACGTCAGCAGAAGCGGAATGCGGCCCGCAAGCAGCACCGCATCGGCCGCAGCCACGACGTAGATCAGCGTCGTGCGCCAATTGCGGACGGCGCCGTGCAGGCTGGCCGCCATCGCGTCGAGCGGTCCCACCTCCCGCAGGATGACGAGCGCGGGAGCGAACCAGGCGGCGGCCAGTGCAACGGTGAAGATCGGCAGGGCGACGAGTGTCGCAATCGTCCCATGCAGGCCTGGGCCGCCATACGTGATCGACAGATGATGGACGCCGCTCGTGACGAACGATTTGAGCACGGAGGCATCGACGGCGATCGCGCAGAGTACATATCCGACGGTGATCAGCGCGGCACTGGCCAGCCCGATTGCCAGCAGAGCGTAGTGGTGGTGGGCAACGGTGGCGACGATGTCGCTCAGCCGCGCGGGCCGGGCGATCCGAACGCGCTCTTGCGCAACCATCAACGCGCCGACGAGCAAAGGGGCAATCAGGACGATAAAAGGGCGCAGCAAGGGAACGTGTTTGCAGGCTACGGCGAACGCGGCGCACGCCAGCATGGCACCCAACCACAGCAGCGGTTGCGTGCGCACGGCACGCCAACCCGTTTCGAGCCAATCGAGGATGAACATGGCGTCGAGCTGGAAGCCGTCGAGATGCGCCGGCGTAGGGGCGGGCCGGCGCCCAGCGGAACGGGAAACATCGGCTAGATGCAGGCTCATGGCGATTCCTCTCTTTCGATGCCGCTTGATGGGTGAGAATAAATATAAGGACTACTAACTAATTGATGAGCAGGCGATGAACGGCCACAGTAACGCTAACGGCTAACGGCTAACGGCTAACGGCTAACGGCTAACGGCTAACGGCTAACGGCTAACGGCTAACGGCTAACGGCTAACGGCTAACGGCTAATGCATGAATGTACGAATGCCTGACTGACTGCGTGACTGTGTCAGTACGCGTTACGACGTCTGTCCACGTGCTCCGAGCCGCGCGGAGAGCGCGTCGGCTTGGCGATGGACGTAGCGCGCCAGGGCGAGCCACGTCTTGCGAGTCAGCCAGATGCAGACGATGAGGCCGAGCACCCCGCCGATCAGCATGGCCAGCGCGTAGCGAAACGTCATCGCACCGAACGACCATCCCATCGGGGCGACGATCTTGACGCGATCGTCGGCGCTTTGGATCGTGATACCTTGCTGCGGATCGATGACGACCGAATCGGAGCCGCTCTTGACCGCGAAGTGGTTCATATCGCCCTGTGCGTCTTGCTCGAACCGGACGTGATCGGATCCGTTGTCGTCATGCAGATCCCAGATGAACGTCGTTTTGTCGTTGTGGGCATGGCTGATCGACACCGCTTTGCCTTCGTCGTCCTTGACGACCATCGAGGTGACGTCGTTCGTCGCAATGCGATACGTATGGCCGCCCGCCGGGGTCAGCAGCTTTTCGGCTCCGCTGACGACGGCGGCGATCTTCATCTCGCCATCTTCGTTTTTGAGGACGACCAGACCATCGCGCGTGACGATCGAAGCTTTACTGCCCTCATCGAGGTTCAGGACGAAGTGATCGCCGTCCACCTTGACGTCCCCGAGATCCGGCGCTTGGCCGCTTGCCTCTTTATCGCCGTCGCTGCGGGAAGCCTCGGACGCCGCATGGGCCACATTCGTGCTGATGTGAATCGACGGTTTATCGGCGGGCGGCCAGCCGAATACCTGATGGCTTCCGACATAGACAACGGCAATGAGCCCGCCGAGCGCGAATGCGCCTGAAATCATGTAGCCCGCCGTCAACAGCCCGAGATAAATGATGAACGGCACGAGCAGCACGAGGTTGAGCAGCCCGAGCCCGGCAATCGACACGACAACCCGCGCGAGATTGCCGAACGAGCGGCGCGCTTCCCATTGACGGTAGGTGGCCTGCGCCTTGATTTCCCGCGCCAGCTTGCCGGGATCGCCGAGCGCGGCGAGTACCTCCTCTTCATCGCGGCCGGCGGCAATCGCGTCGCCGATGTACTCGCGGTAATCGGCGACGATTTCCTCGATTTCCTGTTTGGGCAGGCTGGCCAGACTTTGCCGCAACCGCTGAATGAATTCGTCCTGTTTCATTGAGCTTCTCCCTAGTGTCCTGTCCCGTAAGTTCTTTGATAAATGAAATTGTCGATTTGGTGTCGGCCGGTGTTAGCGCTTTAGCGCTTACTCCGGCCCCATGCAAAGCCTGTCAGGCAAGGAGCGAGGAGGCGCCATAGCCGTAGCTATGGCAACGACGAGCGACGCCGCCTGGCGGCCAAATGGGCGATTTCATATCAAAGGAACTTGCGGGACAGGGCACTAGCCTCGTTTCATGCCGGGCCTGCCGAGCACGCTATTCACTTCGTCGACAAAACTTCGCCACTCGTCTTGCATCGCATTCAGGCTCATTCGCCCTTGATCCGTCAGCGTGTAGTACTTGCGCGGCGGGCCGGAGCTCGATTCGACCAGATAGGTCGATACCCACGCCTCGGCTTGCAGCCGGCGCATGAGCGGATAGATCGTGCCTTCGCTGATCTCCATCGTTTCCGATAACGTCGAGACAAGCTCATACGCGTAGCTGTCACCGCGTGCGAGCACGGCCAGAACGCACATGTCGAGCGTGCCTTTTTTCAGTTGGGTCTTCATGCGCGGCTTCGGCTTCCTGACTGCTGAGTGCTATGCATCGCAAGGTACTTGGTTTGGCATGGTGCGAACTGTAGCAGGCAGTATTGTTTTATGCAAGGTACTGGGTGAAGTAGAGGAGCGGGGGCCGACTATCGGCGCCACACGATGAAAATTCGATGGGAGCAAAAGACGCGAAGAGATGCTCCGCGCTAAGGGGAAGTGAGCGTTCGCGGCGGGTTTCCCGTCGTTTTCCCAGACTGCAGGACTGCGTCCCGTGCGCGATCCGTTCGCGCTACCGCCGCGGTGGCGGGTGACCTAACGTTAGCGAGGCACGCGTTCCGGATCGAGTCGATCGTCCGTATCCGGTCTATTACTTTGACTCATTGAATGGGAATGACTATGTCCAGCCTGCCTGAATTTCGTCCAAAGATCATCGATGTGGCCGTCATCGTCGATGCGCCGCGTATTCTTTACCATTACGGGCCGAATAAGGCGCGCGACCACAAAGGCTTTAGCGACTACATCCCGCTCGGAGCGAACAGCGAGGGCGTGGGCTACGTCTATATGCTTTCCACGTGGTGGGATTCGAGGAGCGAGGGCGGCTCGGAGTTGGACATCTTTGGGAAGCGAGGCAACATCATTCGTTGGCGCATCCAGACGCTCTCATTGGGGGGTGTCGCCGACGGCGTACCGGCCGATTCAACCATGGCCCCGGCCTATCTGCAAGGCGAAGCGGATGTCGAGAGCGTGGCGTATCGCGCCTTCATCCGGGGGTTCGTCTTCAATCAGGGCGCCGAGAATCTTACCCCTCCAAAGCAAGTCGTCGAAACCGTGAACAGCTGGGAAATCGATGTGACGACGAAGAACATCGTGCGCAAGGAGATCACGGACGTCTACTGGGAGTCCACGGTGCTGAACGAAGGGGAAGTCGTCTATCACATGCCGTTCAACCTTTTCTGCAACTGCGAGGATTGCAACGACAATAGTGACGGCGGCGATGACGGTGGCGGAGGCGGCGGTGGCGGTGGAGGGGACGGCTGCGGGGGATATCAGCACGACCCGTTCATCAACAAGCCCGCCTGATGCAGGCGACCGTCTGATTCAGTCTCACTTTGGCGGCAGCGATTGCTGCCGTTCGACTTGAGCGGAAACAGCGGATGTTCAATCCCGGCAATGGTTGAAAGTGAATCGGCCAAAGGGAACGCCGTCCATCGCCACGCAATGGCTCAATCAATGGCTCAATCCTTCAAAAACAACTCGTGCGTCGGCGCGAAATGCGCGTAGAGCGGCAAAATCGCACCGCCCATGGCCCGCGCATCGGCGCCGATCGTCCCTTCAATCAACTGCGGCCGGACCATCCCTTCCCACTCGATGCGATCGAGCGCGGCCTGCGTGCGCCGAATGAGTTCGCGGACGAGTTGCCGATCGACCTCGCCATCGATGACGATCGCTTCCAAGTCAAGCAGCGCCGTGGAACCGGCAATCGTCATCGCGATGGCGGGACATGCCTCGTCGAGCCATCGTTCCGTGATGGCCCAGACGTCGGCGCCGAGCGCGCGATGATCATGCGCCGCAGCCGCCGGTACACCTGCCGCCACGAAGCGCTGTTCGAGCACGAAACCCGACGCCGTATGCAGTAATTGTCGCGGCGCCCCCCCGTTGCCGATGGTCAGCGGCATCGAGCCGACCGCGCCGGCATTGCCGTGCGGGCCACCATGCAAGCGCCCATCGATCACGAGCCCGCCGCCGATGAACGTGCCGACGAACAAGTACAGAAACGAACGAATGCCACGCCCTTGTCCCATGACGAGCTCGGCCGCGCACGCCGCCGTCGTATCTTTGGCGAATTCCACCGGCAGTCCCGTCATCGCGGCGATGCGCGCCCGAATATCGATCGCGTTCCACGCTTCGAGCGCGGCCGGCGGCGCACCGAGAAAATCGCGCCACCCGCCAAGCCACAACGGTGCAGCCACGCCGATCCCCACGACCTTGTCGGCCCGGGTGCCGAGCGAATCGGTTACGCGCGCGACTTTGCTCTCCAACGCGGGAAACAGGATGTCGGGATCGGGATACGCGTATTCGAGAACATCGCGCGTGCAAACATGCCCCATGAAATCCATGGCGAGGACATCGAGACTGCGGCGGCCCACTTTGATCCCGATCGTATAGGCCCCTTCGGGCCGCAGCGCAATCGGCACCGACGGCTGGCCGATCCGCCCACGCACGCGGGCTTGTTTGGCGAGCAGGCCGTCATCGATGAGCCGATCGACGATCGTTGACACGCTTTGCATGCTGAGCCGGGTGAGCCGTGCGACGTCGGCTTTCGGCAGCGGCCCATGCAAGCGGATCGTTTGCAAGACGATGCGCTCGTTGAATTGCCGCATGCCGACCTGGTTCGAGCCGACCGTTCTCGTCGCGTGCGGGGGCGTGCGCACATTCATGCTGATGGATCATCATGCGGGGGGATCCGCTTCCGCGCAAACGGATGAGCCGCGGCGCCGGTCGAGCGTGCCCTCATGCGATGGCTCGGACATCCGCCTGCTTGGCGCCCGTCATGATCGCGACCGCGTCGGACATATGAATGTCCTTCGTACGCACAAGCGCCGCGCGCCGTCCCAGCCGCTGGATATGGATCCGATCGGCGATCTCGAACACGTGCGGCATGTTGTGGCTGATGAGGATGACGGGCAGGCCGCGGTCGCGCACGCGCCGAATCAATTCCAGCACCATATTGCCTTCCTTCACGCCGAGCGCGGCGGTGGGTTCGTCGAGGATGACGACGTGCCGGGCGAACGCGGCGCTGCGAGCGACGGCCACGCCCTGGCGCTGCCCGCCCGACAGCGTTTCGACTGCTTGCCGCATGGAACGAATCCCGATCTGCAAGTCCTTCATGGCCGAGGTGGCTTCCTCCAGCATCCGGCGTTTGTCGATCATTTTGAGCAGAGAACCGCGCCAGCCGGGCAAGCGGCGCTCGCGGCCGAGAAACAGGTTCTCGGCGATCGTCATCGCCGGCGCGACGGCCAACTCCTGATAAACGGTTTCGATGCCTTTCTCCCGCGCATCGAGCGGGCTGCGGAATCTCACGGGTGCGCCATCGAGCAGAATCTCCCCTTCATCGGGGACGGTCGCGCCCGAGAGCGCTTTGATCAGCGAGGATTTGCCGGCGCCGTTGTCGCCGATGACGGCCATAATCTCGCCGGGCATGACTTCGAAATCACAGCCGTCCAGCGCGGTCACATGTCCGTAGCGCTTCACGAGGCCACGCGCCTCGAGCACGGGCTGGGTGGAGTGAGAGCTTGAGGTCGACATGGCGTTTCCTTGGCGAATGCGAACGAATACGAATACGAAACGAATATGAAGACGGATATGAGTGCGAATGCGAGGGTGGACGAGCCCGGATCGCCGATCCCTCAGCCGCGCCGGTGCGAGAGCTTGTCCGCCGCCACTGCCAGGATCACGAGAATCCCGGTGATCAGCACTTGATAGACGGACGAGACGCCGATCAACGTCAGCCCGTTGCGGAACACGCCGACGATCAACGCCCCGAGCAGGGTGCCGACGATCGATCCTCGCCCGCCGAAGAGGCTTGTGC
Source organism: Trinickia sp. (assembly GCF_051961175.1). Lineage (GTDB taxonomy): Bacteria > Pseudomonadota > Gammaproteobacteria > Burkholderiales > Burkholderiaceae > Trinickia. Next base: position 9,711 of record NZ_JBQCDN010000275.1, read on the forward strand.
CGCCGAGCACCACGGCCGTGATACTGTCCAGGTTGTCCGTTTGCCCCGCCTGCGGATCGCCCACGCCGGTGCGCGAGATCAGCAGCAGGGCCGCGACGCCGTAGATGAACCCCGCGAGCGTGTAGACAGTCAGCAAGATTCGCTGCGACGACAAGCCCATCAGACGCGCCGCTTCGGGGTTGTTGCCGAGGGCATACAAATGCCGGCCCGGCACAGTATTTCGGAGTACAAACCAAGTGGCCAGATACATCAACAGCGCGAGCACGGTGCCGTACGTGACTTCGGCGGGCCCGAGCTTGAACGTGTTGCCGAGAAACATCATCGCATCGGGCAGACTCGACACCGTTTCCGCGTTTGAATAGATCTGGGTCAGCGCAAAGGCGATGTTCAGCGTGCCGAGCGTGACGATGAACGAAGGCAGCTTCACGCGTGTGACGAGTACACCGTTCAGCAGTCCGAACAACGCGCTTGCGCCGATGCCGCACAGGATGGCGAGGATCGGCGGCACCCCTAGATTGACGGCGAATTTCGTCATGATGATGGAGCCGAATGCCATCACCATGCCGCATGAAAGATCGATGCCGGCTGTCAGCACGATCAGCGTTTGGCCGATCGCAATCACGGCGACAACCATCGTTTGCTGAAGAATCAACGAAAGATTCTGAAACGACAGAAACCGATGACTTTGCGACATGAAGAAGGCGCACGCGGCCACGAGAGCGATCAACGGGCCGGCCTCGGCGATGGTCGGCAGGCGATGGCCGCGCGCTTGTGGGGCGGGGGCCGGGGTGAGCGGTCCGGCGGATTGAGTCGTCATGATGCGTCTTCTCCTGCGATCGAAATGGAGCACGGAGCCGGCGCGGCAGATTGGCGCCGTACCGGAGCCGTTACCAACGTACCGTCACTTGCCCCAGCAGTTTTCGAGGCCGAACTTCGTGTCCTTGCTATCGACGCCGGACATCGGCTTATCGGTGATCAGCGTCACGCCGGTATCCGTGTAGCCGCTCACTTTCTTGCCTGTCTTCGCGTAGTTGATTCCGGCATCCACGCCCATCGAGGCCATCTTGAGCGGGTATTGCTGGGCCGTGGCGGCGATCTGCCCGGCCTTGACGTTGCGCACGCCTTCGCAGCCGCCGTCGATCGACACGATCAGCACGTCCTTTTCCTTGCCCGCCGTTTTCAGTGCGCGATAGGCGCCGGCTGCTGCCGGCTCGTTGATCGTGTAGACGACGTTGATGCCGGGCGCCTTCTGCAAGCAGTTTTCCATGGCTGCTTGGCCCTTCGATTGATCGCCGCGCGTGTCCTGGCTGCAAACGATGCTCGGGTCGCCTTGCTTGATGCCGAAGCCCTGGAGGAAGCCGTTATGCCGCAAGATCCCCACCGAGATGCCTGGGGCGAGATCGAGCGTGGCGATCTTGGCGGGCTTGCCACCCAGCGCCTTTTTCGCATATTCGCCGATCAGGACGCCGGCCTTGAAGTTATCGGTGGCGAAGAGCCCGTCGGTTGCATCCTGCGGGTCCGTGGGCGTATCGAGCGCAATCACCATGACGCCCGCCGCGCGCGCCTTCTTGATCGACGGCACGATGGCCTTCGTATCGCTGGGCGTGATCAAGATCGCTTTGGCGCCCGCCGTGGTCATGTTTTCGAGTGCCGTCACCTGCGCGCTGTTGTCGCCGTCGTATCTGCCGGCCGCCGTCAGCAGCTTGGCGCCGTCTTTTTGTGCGGCAGCTTCGGCGCCTTCCTTCATCTTCACGAAGAAGGGGTTCGTGTCGGTCTTGGTAATGAGGCCAATGACAGGCTGATCGGCGAACGCAACACCGGCGCATAGCGCCGAGGCAGCTGCTGCGCCGAACATCAGGTACTTGGCCGCAGCCAGGCAGGGACGGGTCTTCATCGAACGCTCCTCCTCCGGGTGGTGGACAACGAACTGGCAGCGCGTGGCATCGGCTGCTCGATTAAATCAATTTTGTGGATTTACTTCAGCAGCCAGGAGGGGAGGAGTCAAGCGCGGGGAATGAATGCAATGCAATAGGAAAGCATTCCAACGAAGGGCTTAAAAGCAGCGTCAATCGCGACCACGCGGGCATGGCGCAACGCAGCAACAGGGCCTGGGCGCTCAGGGAATATCCCGAGTCCAATTTGCACGAAGCGTTTAATTGGCTGCTTTAGCGAACTTGACCGTGGCGGCGTGGGAAGGGCGGATCGCAAGGTCGATCGCCGTAGAAAAGCCTCGGCAAGACGGACGACGAAACAGCACGCGTGATGAACCGGGAATTCGTCACGCGGCAGGTGGAGCGAAACAAGAAAAGAGGAGGAGGCGGGCGGGGATGTTAGGCCGCGTGCGCGGCGGCTTGGGCCGGTTGCGTGCTTTCCGCGTTGTGCTTCGCGGCGCTGGCGCGCTTGGTCTTGCCCGCGCGCGACGGCGGCTGACATGCGCCGCACACGACGTTGTTCTGGAGATCGTGCCGATGAGCGACGAACTTGCCGCTGCAGCGGCAGCACGGCGTCAGCTGCAAGATGTCCGCATCGAAAAAGCGCACGAGTGTCCAGGCGCGCGTCAGATCGAGTACGGGCTCGGCATCGCTATGCTTGCAGTGCTCCAGATAGAGGCGGTAGCCCTTCGTGAGCGCATCGAGGTGCGAACACCCGGCTTCATGCTTCAGGAAGACGTAGGTGTTATAGAAGAGCGACGCGTGGATGTTCGCGAGCCATGTCATGTACCAATCGGCCGAGAACGGCAGCATGCCTTTCGGCGGCGACACGCCCTTGATCTCGCGGTACAAACGGATCATGCGATCGCGCGAGAGCGTCAGTTCGCTCTCGAGCACCTGCATGCGCGCCCCGAGTTCGATCAGGGCGATGGCACGGAACACTTCCTGGGCGTCTTCCGTCAGGCTCTTCTTCTGGACCATGGCGCGTTTCCCTCCGTTCACGCGAACTGCTCAGCGGGCTGGCTGGCGAGCAGAATCGCAGTGTGCGTGGCGGCCACCTCGGTATTCTTCGCGGTTTGCGTCAAAGCCGAGAGCATCGCGTGATCGTTGAAGCGGAAAAAGCACAAGAGCTGATCGGAAGCAGCCAGCTTCACGCATTGCGCGAGCGACAGCCCGGCCAGCAGATCGGCCAGTTCCGACGACAGGCCAAGGCGGAACATGCCGATGGCCTTATCCTCGCGCAGCATCCGTTGCGCGAGCATGATGTACGACAAATTAATTTCGCGGATAGAGTCCAGCGTTTCGCTGCTGCGGTCCATTTCTCACGTTTCCGAAGCCCCGTTGACCCGGTCCGGTATTTTATACCGTGTAATTTTGTCGCTCGCGGGGGCGACATCGTTTGCGCGTCCCCGGTGCATCGTTTGATACAGCTCGTTACAACTTGTAACACCATGGGGCCATTCTAAGAAGCACTTTTACCGAAAGCAATCCCTTCCTAATAAATTGTAGGAAAAAAACACGTATGCGACTTTCGGCAATTTTTTCACGTTTTTGTAACAAGAAAAATTGACCGCATTCAATCAGGGGTTTGCCCTAGGAAAATGGGTGCTGAAGCGTCTTTTTCATCGAAATGAAGGGTGTTTGTAATTTTTGTGCTGTCAGTTCGTAATGTTTCAGCAGGACCGTGCGGTTGTGCCGCCCGAGCGAGCCGCGCCTTTGGCCGGGCATCGGCACAGGATGCCGCCTCCGCGACGCGCCCAATTCGATATTCACGATAAGCAAGTGCCGATTTGCTGGTAGGCCGCAGCGGCGAGTGCTGGTCCAATTGAGGCTTGGACCCGTTCATGCGACAGGCGAGATTCTATGGACCGCACCGTGGTGCGAACCGACGCAGACGCAGGACGGGCATCGCCATTCGCCCGATCCGGACACTCATGCCGACTACCGAAACACTCGCCGCCGGCGGCCGCTTGCCGCGGCTCCCGAGCCCTTCCCGCGTGCAGCGTATCGCCGATGACGCCGCCGCGCTTGCTGCGGCCCGTACGCTAGCCGCTCAGTTCGCCGGCACGGCGTCTCAACGCGACCGCGAGCGCTTGTTGCCGTGGGACGAACTCGATCAATGGTCTGAAAGCGGGCTCGGTGCCATTACCGTTCCGCGCGAATACGGGGGCGCCGACGTTTCTTTCGCGACGCTCGCTGAAGTTTTCGTGATTCTTTGCGAGGCAGATCCGGCGCTCGGCCAGATTCCGCAGAACCATTTCGGTGTGCTTGGCTTGTTGAAAGAAGCGGGTACGCCTGAACAGAAGGCCCGCTTCTATGCAGAAGTGTTGGCAGGTTGGCGGCTAGGCAACGCGGGACCCGAACGCCGTTCGGCCGATGCGCCGACCATCTTGCACGGCACGACCCGCCTCTCGTCGACGCCGGGCGGCCTGCGCCTGTCCGGCCGGCGCTTCTATTCGACGGGCGCGCTGTTCGCCCATCGGGTGCCGGCCCGTGCGATCGATGACGAAGGGCGTGCTGTGCAGGTCTGGGTGCCGCGCGACGCGCCGGGGCTCACCGTCATCGATGATTGGAATTCGTTCGGACAACGAACGACCGCCAGCGGCACGGTCGTGTTCGACGATGTCCTGGTCCATCCCGAGGATGTCGTCGCCGTGTGGCCCCTCGCCGGCCGCCCCGGTCTTTACGGTCCGACTTCGCAACTGATTCAGGCCGCGATCGATCAGGGCATCGCCCAGGCGGCTGTCGCCGATGCGCTGACTTTCGTGCGCGAACGTGCCCGGCCGTGGCTCGATTCCGGTGTCGAGCGTGCGAGCGATGACCCCTACATCATCGCCGACGTCGGCCGATTGCAAGTCGAATTGCATGCGGCGCACGAGGTGTTGCTCGAAACCGGCCGGACGCTCGATGCGCTCGCCGCGCGGCATGTCGATCACGAGGCCAGCGCGCGTGCATCGGTGGCCGTCGCCGAAGCGAAGGTGCTCACGACGCGCATCGCACTCGAGGCCAGCGAGAAGCTGTTCGAGCTGGCCGGTTCCTCGGCCACCCGTGCCGCGCACAACCTCGATCGTCATTGGCGCAACGCGCGCACTCACACGCTGCACGATCCCGTGCGCTGGAAGCTGCATTTGATCGGCAACTATCACCTCAATCACGTGCTGCCCGCACGGCACTCGTGGAATTGAAGCGCGTGTTGAAGGTGGAATCGAATACTCGAACCGAAACCGGGGTTGAACCATGACGCTCGAATTTCCGGTGGCGCCCGACGAAAGCGCCACGCATGCCGTCTCCGCGCCATCGCCCGCGCAAGGGGATCGGCCTTATACGCCGGCGCGAATCGAAGGCGATGCGCATGCTGTCGAAGTCGCCAAAAAACTGGCTGCCGAGTTCGCTCCCGAAGCCGCACTGCGCGACCGCGAACGCCGCTTGCCATGGGCCGAACTGGACGCGTACGTCGCGAGCGGCCTGTGGACGATCACGGTGCCGCGTGCTTACGGCGGCCCAGGCGTGACGGCGGGAACGCTCGCGGAAGTGGTGGCCACGATCTCCGCAGCCGACGGCTCGCTCGGCCAGATTCCGCAGAACCATTTCTATGCGCTGGAGGTGCTGCGCGTGGGCGGCACGCCTGCCCAGCAGCGCTTCTTTTATGACCGCGTGCTGGCCGGGGAGCGCTTCGGCAATGCATTGGCGGAAATCGGGCAAAAGGATTTCAAGCGTCGTACACGGCTCACGCGGACGTTCGAGCGCTGGCAGATCGACGGCCAAAAATTCTATTGCACCGGTGCGCTGTACGCCGATTGGATCCCGACGCTCGTCGTTGCCGAAGAGGACGGCCGCGATGTGACCTACCTTTCGTTCGTGCCGCGGCACACGCCGGGCGTGACGATCGTCGACGACTGGGACGGCTTCGGGCAACGCGTGACAGGCAGTGGCTCCGTGCGGTTCGAGCAAGTCGCGGTGCAGCCCGAATGGGTCGTGCCGTTCGGCGCGTCGTTCGAGCGTGCCACGACCATCGGCCCGTTCGCGCAGATTCTTCATGCCGCGATCGACCTCGGGCAAGCGCGCGGCGCATTCGCTGCCGCACTCGATTTCGTGCGCGAGCGCGCGCGCCCATGGGTCGACGCAAAGGTTGCGCGTGCCGCGGAGGACCCACTCGCCATCGTCCAGTTCGGCGACCTTGCGGCGCGTCTGCGTGGGGCCGAGGCGCTGCTCAGGCGTGCGGGACGCTTCGTCGACGCCGCGCAGGCCAACCCTGGCGAGCAGTCCGTGGCGGAAGCATCGATTGCCGTTGCGCAAGCGCGCGCGGCAACGACGGCGATCTCGCTCGACGCAGGCTCGCGTCTTTTCGAATTGGCGGGCACGGCAGCCACGCTCGACGATCTCGGGCTCGATCGATTTTGGCGCAATGCGCGCACGCACACGCTGCACGATCCGGTGCGCTGGAAGTATCACGCCATCGGCAACTTCTATCTGAACGGCAAGCTGCCGCCGCGGCATGGAGCACTGTGATGGCGAGTATGGGCAACGGTAAGCGCGTCCTGCTCAACGCGTTTCATATGAACTGCGTCGGCCATATCAATCACGGCCTGTGGGCGCACCCGCGCGACCGCTCGTCGGACTATCGGTTGCTGTCGTACTGGACCGAACTTGCGCGTACGCTCGAGCGCGGGCTGTTCGACGGCTTGTTCCTGGCCGATATCGTCGGTGTCTACGACGTCTATCAGCGCAACGTCGACGTGACGCTGCGCGAGTCGATCCAATTGCCCGTCAACGATCCGGCGCTGCTGGTGCCCGCCATGGCCGCCGCCACCCAGCATCTTGGCTTCGGCGTGACCGTGAACCTGAGTTACGAGGAGCCGTATCTGCTTGCGCGGCGCTTTTCGACGCTTGACCATCTCACGCAGGGGCGCATCGGATGGAACATCGTGACGGGGTATCTCGACAGTGCGGCGCGTGCGATGGGACGCGCCGCGCAACTGCCGCACGACGAACGGTATGACCGCGCCGACGAATACCTCGACGTGCTGTACAAACTGTGGGAAGGCAGCTGGGAGGACGATGCGGTGAGGCGGGACAAACGCGCCCGTGTCTATGCGGACCCGGCGAAAGTGCATCGTGTCGAGCACGGGGGCCGGTACTACCGGGTGGATGGCTATCACCTTTCCGAGCCGTCGCCGCAACGCACGCCGGTGCTGTTCCAAGCAGGCAGTTCGGGACGCGGACAGCGTTTCGCGGCCCGCCATGCCGAGTGCGTGTTCATCTCGCCGCCGAATCGGGAGGTGGGGCGTGAAACCGTGCGTGCGCTGAGAGCGGAACTTGTGAGAGCGGGGCGCCGCCCGAACGACGTCAAGATATTCGTCGGCGTGGCGGTCGTGCCGGGTGCGACGGAGGCCGAAGCGCGCGAGAAGCATGCGGATTATCTGCGCTACGCGAGCCGTGAGGCGGGTCTTGCGCACTTCGCCGCCAGCACGGGCATCGACTACGCGCAGTACGATCTCGATGCGCCGGTCGACTACACGCCCGGCAACGCGATCGAATCGGCGACGCGCACGGCGCAGGCGCACGGCTGGACGCGCCGAAAGCTGTTGCACATGTTCGAGCTCGGTGGGCGCTATCCCGCCATCGTGGGCAGCGCGGGGCAGGTGGCCGACGAGCTCAGCAAGTGGGTGGACGAAGCGGATGTGGATGGCTTCAATTTGAGCCGCACCGTTGTACCGGAGAGCTACGAGGATTTCGTCGATCTCGTGGTGCCGGAGCTGCAGGACCGTGGGCGCTATAAAACGGCGTACGACGCGGGCACATTCAGGCACCGGCTGTTCGGCGAGGGAGACCGGCTGGCTGCGCGCCATGCGGGGGCTTCGTTCCGCTCGCGCGCAACTGCGCCCGCGGCATCGCCCGAGCCGTTTATCTAGTCGCCATGCCGCCTCCCGTTCTGCGCGCCGCCGGCATCGTCAAGTGCTTCGGTCAGAACACCGCGCTCGATCGCGTCGACCTATCGATCGAGGCGGGGGAGGTCGTCGCGTTGATGGGGGCAAACGGCGCGGGCAAGTCCACGCTCGTCAAGATACTGAGCGGCGTGTATCGCGCCGATCGCGGTGCGATGACGCTGGGGGACGAGCCTTATCTGCCCACGTCGCCGCACAACGCGGTTTGGCATGGCGTGGTGACCGTGCATCAGGCCATTGCCGATGCGGTCGTGCCCTCGCTGTCGGTCGCCGACAATCTGCTGCTCGATGTACTGTGCGACGCAAATGCGCCCTGGTTTCACCCAGGTAAGGTGCGGCGCGCCGCTGCCGCTCAGCGCGCGACGCGCGTGGGCCTGCACGTCGATCTCGACGCGCCGCTCGCCAGCCTGCCGCTGGCCGCGCAACAGCGCGTGACGATCGCGCGGGCCCTGGCGGCGCAGCCCAAGCTGCTGATTCTCGATGAGCCGACCGCGAGCCTGTCTGCGCTCGACGCCGAACATCTATTCGATTTGATCGAGCAATTGCGCGCCGAAGGTGTCGCGATCCTGCTTGTATCGCATCGGCAGGGCGACTTACGGCGGATGGCGGATCGTGTTGTCGTCATGAGAGATGGCCGTATCGTCGGGGCGCTGAAACGGCCGATCGATTTCGACGCGGCACTCGAGACGATGCTCGGGCGGCCATTGCAAACCGCTCGAGCCGCTCAGGTCCAATGTGAAGCGCCCGCCGAGGCGGATACGGCCATCGGTACCCGCCGCCGCGGCGCCCCCGCGCTCGCTATTCGAGGGTTGCGTCTGCGCGCCGATAGCGCACCGTTCGATCTCGACGTTCATCGCGGCGAAATCGTCGCCATCACCGGCCCGCTCGGCAGCGGAAAATCGCGCTTCGCACGTACGCTCTTCGGGCTGTCGCGTCCCCTCGAAGGGAGCGTCACGCTCGACGGTGCCCGTTGGCAGCCGCGCTCGCCTTCCGAGGCCATTCGTTCGGGCGTGTTCATGCTCGGCGAGGATCGGCGCCGGACATCGCTGTTTCCCGACAGCGTGCCGTTTGCGACCATCGCGGGCACCATCGGCTTTCCGTTTCTGCGGCGATGGTTCAAGAGCGGCATCGTGCACTCGCGACTCGAGCATCAGGCAGCGCTCGAGGCGATCGAACGCTTCGGCATCCGCTGTCGTGGCCCTGCGGACCGGCCTGGCCGGCTCTCCGGCGGCAATCAGCAGAAAGTCGCACTGGCACGCTGGCATGCGGAGCCCGCGCGCGTCCTTTTGCTCGACGAGCCGTTTCAAGGAGTCGATGCCGGCGCCCGCGCCGATATCGTCGAACTGCTGCGCCGTCACGCGCATTCGCGGGCCACCCTCGTGTTCGTCAGCGATCTCGAAGAAGCACTCGAAGTGGCCGACCGAATCGTGCATTTCGACCGTGGCGCGCCGGACGCTTCGGTCGCGCCGAGCCTATCAGCCGTTTCAGTTTCCGTTTCGCATCCCGTTCCTGCGCCGATATCCCAATGAACACCCGTCCATCCTCGAATCAGCGATCGCCCAGTGAGGCGATCGTGCCGGCGTCCGTGTACCGCAATCCATCCGAGCCACGCTCATGGTTCGGCCTCGCTGCGTTACGCAACGCACTGGAGCGCACGGGCATGCTGCTCGCGCTGGCCGCGCTCGTTATCGTTTTCTCGGTGGCGCAGCCGGCATTTCTCAACGTCGACAATCTCTTCAGCATCCTGCAAGGCGTGTCGATCACGGCGCTACTCGGCATTGGGGTCACACTCACGTTGGCCGTTGGCGGCTTCGACCTGTCGGTAGGCAGCGTGGCCGCCACCGCGCAGATGGCGGCGAGCTATGTCCTCATCGTCTGGCACGGCAGTACGGTCGAAGCCCTCGCGGCCTGTCTAGCGCTCGGCGCGCTCGCGGGGCTCTTCAATGCACTACTGATCACGCGGCTGCGCGTGCCCGACCAACTCTCGACGCTTGGCACGCTGTTTCTGCTCGCCGGCCTGCAGCTTATTCCTACCGGCGGCCGATCGCTGGCGACCGGTACGATTCTGCCGGACGGGACCGAGGCGTCCGGCGTTTTCCCGGACGCTTTTCTAGCGCTAGGCCGCCTGCGAGTGTTCGATATCGTGCCGTTGCCGGTTATCGTGCTGCTGTTGCTGACGGTGCTGGGCGTCATCGTGATGGAGACGACGCGTTGGGGCCGCGTGCTCTATGCAATCGGCGGGAACGAAACGGCTGCGCGTCTTGCGGGGGCCCCGACACGCGGCTACCGCGCGGCGGCGTATGTGGCGGCGGGCGCCATCGCGGCACTCGGCGGCGTGCTGATCGCCGCGCGTGTGGGCCGCGGCGATGTGAGCGCCGGCCATTCGCTTCTCCTCGATGCGGTGGCCGCATCGCTCGTCGGCTATGCAGTCGGGGGCCTCAAACGCCCGAATGTTCTCGGCACTGTGATCGGAGCGGTATTCGTCGGCGTGCTGCTCAACGGGTTGACGATGCTCAACGCGCCGTACTACATGCAGGACTTCATCAAGGGCACCCTGCTCGTGGCCGCGCTGGCGTTGACGTTCAGCGTCGGCAAACGCGATGAGGGGCACGCGTAACGGATAGACATAGCGCGTGAAATGCGATGCGCCGGTCATGACGAATGATCGTGCCCGGCATCGTGGCCGCATTCAAGCGTGACCCATGACGATTTTACTGACCAACCGGCGTCGATTGGAACCATCGATCGACGCGATCGTTATCGCGCAAGGCGAGAACAGCATATCGTCGCGACACTGAAAAGGATCCGAGACTCGAAGGAATAACGATCGTCGAAAGCCTCGTTTGGCGACATCGCGTGTCGCTGATAGCGTGTGTCGATGATCACTGACGCCGGAGCCTTCGATGTCCACCATCGACGAAGCAGTTCCCCTGAACCGAGAACCCGAACAAGAATCCGAACAGGAACCCGCACACGCCGTACGCATCATCTCGAACGATGCGCAGGCCATCGCCGTCGCCCATGAACTGGCGGCTCGTCTGTCCAAGGACGCCGCAGTGCGCGACCGCGAACGGCGCCTGCCGCACGACGAGGTGGAATGGTTCTCTCAGTCGGGCCTGTGGGCGATTACCGTCCCGAAGGAATACGGCGGCGCGGGCGTGTCGTTCGTGACCTTGACCGAAGTGGTGAAAATCGTTGCCGCAGCGGACCCATCGCTCGGGCAGTTGCCACAGAATCACTTCGGCCTCGTCGACGTCATCGCATTGACCGGCACACCCGAGCAGAAGCGCTTCTTCTTCTCGCAGGTGCTGGCGGGCAAGCGTTTCGGCAACGGCTTTTCCGAGAAGGGCACGAAACACGTGCTCGATCTGAAGACGCGCGTCACACGCGACGGCGATGACTATCGCGTCGAAGGCACGAAGTTCTATTCGACGGGCGCACTGTTCGCGCACTACGTTCCCGTGCTCGGTCTCGATGAAGGCGGCAAGGGCTGGCTCGCCTATATCCCTCAGGGCACGCCGGGTCTCACGGTGATCGACGACTGGTCGGGCTTCGGGCAACGGACGACGGCCAGCGGCACGGTGGTGCTCCATCACGTGCGCGTGCCCGCATCGCACGTGTTTCCGGCGCATCGCGTGTCGGATGAACCGACGTTGAACGGCCCGATCTCGCAGATCCTTCAGGCGTCGATCGATGCCGGTATCGCGCATGCGGCGGTGGCCGACACCTTGCGCTTCGTGCGCGAGCGCACGCGGCCGTGGGTCGATAGCCACGTCGAGCGCGCAGCCGACGATCCGCTGACGTTGCGCGAGATCGGTCGTCTGCATATTCAGCTGCACGCGGCCGATGCGCTGCTCGAACGCGCCGCGCGCGTGCTGGACGAGATCGCCGAACAAGCGCAAACCAGCGAGGACGATGTGGCGCGCGCGTCGGTCGCCGTCGGCGAGGCCAAGGTGCTGACGACGGAAACGGCGCTACTCGCCGGTGAAAAACTGTTCGAGCTGGCCGGCACCCAGGCGACGCTCGCCGAGCACAACCTCGACCGTCACTGGCGCAACGCGCGCACCCATACGTTGCACGATCCGGTGCGCTGGAAGTACCACCTCGTCGGCAACTACTACCTCAACGGCGCGAAGCCTGCGCGCCATCCATGGAATTGATGCCGGCTCGCTCGTCATGACTCGACAAATTCGTCTCAATGCCTTCGACATGAACTGCGTCGGGCATCAATCGCCGGGCTTGTGGGCCCATCCCCGCGACAACGCGTCGCGCTATCGACAGCTCGACTACTGGACCGGCCTGGCGAAGCTGCTCGAACGTGGCCGGTTCGATGGCCTGTTCATCGCTGATGTGCTCGGCACTTACGACGTCTATCAGGGCAGCGCCGAAGCTGCGATTCGCGAAGCGGCACAGGTTCCCGTCAACGATCCGATTCTGCTCGTCTCGGCGATGGCGCACGTGACCGAGCATCTCGGCTTCGGCGTGACGTGCTCGCTGTCATACGAGCACCCGTATCCGTTCGCGCGCCGCATGTCGACGCTCGATCACCTGACGAACGGGCGGATCGGCTGGAACGTCGTCACGTCGTACCTGGACAGCGCTGCACGCAACGTGGGGCTGCCCGCCCAGGCGAATCACGACGAACGCTATGCGCTCGCCGACGAATATCTGGAGGTCTGCTACAAGTTGTGGGAGTCGTCGTGGGAAGACGATGCGGTCGTGCGCGATGCCGCGCGGCGCGTGTTTACCGAGCCATCGAAAGTCCATCCGATCGGCCATCACGGCCGCTACTACGACGTGCCGGGCATCCATTTGTGCGAGCCATCGCCGCAGCGCACGCCGGTGCTGTATCAGGCCGGCGCATCGAAACGCGGCAAGGATTTCGCCGCTCAGCACGCGGAGTGCATCTTCATCGCGGCGCCGTCGCGCTCGATCCTGAAGGCGTTCGTCGCGGACATCCGCGAACGCGTCAAGCGCTTCGGGCGCGATCCGCACGACGTGCTGATTTTTAATCTGCACACTGTGATCACAGGTGCCACGCAGGCCGAGGCGCATGCGAAACACGCCGACTATCGGCGCTATGCGAGCGACGAGGGCGCCCTCGTGCTGATGTCGGGCTGGACGGGCATCGACTTGTCGAAATATGACCTGGACGAGCCGTTGCGCCATGTCGAAAGCAATGCCGTGCAATCGGCTGTCGAAGCGCTGTCGAGCGCGGACCCGACGCGCGTGTGGACCGTGCGCGAAATCGCGAAGTGGGGCGGGATAGGCGGCCTGGGGCCGGTGACGGTCGGCGATCCGGCGCAAGTGGCCGACGAGCTGCAGTCGTGGGTCGAGGAGACCGACGTCGATGGCTTCAATCTTGCCTATGCGCTGACGCACGAGACGTTCAGCGATTTCGTCGACTTGGTCGTGCCGGAGCTGCAACGGCGCGGGGCCGACAAGACGGACTACGCCCCCGGCACGCTGCGCGAAAAGCTGCACGGGCGGGGCGCGCGGCTCTCCGATCCGCATCCCGGCGCGGGGTACCGCGCGAGACACACGGAGCCCGCCGTCGGATGACACGGCGATGCCCGGGCAAGAACACGTACACGTACGTACACGACCATAGATACCGAGCGAACGACAAAAGGGGCAGCCGATGATTTTATCGAACACAAAGACGAATACCGCCATCCACCGTATGACAGGCGCCACGCGCAAAGCGCCGTTGCGTGCGGCCCTCAATGCGCTCGTGCTGGCATCGGCCGCGCTGGGCATCGGCTCCGCGGCATCGGCCGCTGGCCTGCAGGGCGCGCCGGCGCCGTTCGACAAAGGGGGCGTGAAGATCGCGCTGATCAACTATCTGTCGACAGGCGACTTCTTCCAAGCCTACGAGGCGGGCGCGCAAAAGCAGGCAAAAGCGCTTGGCGTCGATCTGCGCATCTACGAGGGCCGGCAAGACGCAGCCGAAGAGCGCGAGCAGGTCCAGCAGGCGATCAGCCTCGGTGTGTCCGCGATCATCGTGAATCACGGCTTGCCGGAATCGCTGAAGGATGTCGTTCAGCGCGCGCTCGACAAGGGGATCAAGGTCGTCGCGTTCGACGTCAACCTCGACAATCCGAAAGTCCCCCAGATCGAGCAGAGCGACGAGGATCTTGCCACGTTGCTCCTGCAGCAAGCGGTGAAGGACAACGGCAGCACCTTCTCGGCAGGCTACGTGTACGTGGCCGGTTTCGCACCGCTCGACCGTCGCGATGCCGTTTGGCGTGCGTTCAAATCCTCGCATCCGGGCGTGCAGGAAAAGGCCCGCTGGGGCACGGTCGACAACCCGATCGCGCAGTCTGTCGCGAATCAGGCCGCCGCCGCATATCGCGCACATCCGGATATCCGCGTCGTGTTCGCGCCCTACGACGAGTTTGCGCGCGGTGCGAAGCTGGCGGCCGACGAGGCGAACCTCGGCGCGAAGCTGCGCATTTATAGCGCCGATATTTCGACTGCCGATATCACGGCGATCCGCGCGCCGAACAGCCCATGGGCGGCGACTGCCGCCACCAACCCGGCGGTGGTCGGTGCGGTGTCCGTGCGTGCCGCGGCGCTGCAGGTGGCAGGTCAGTCCCTGGACCACCACATCGTGATCAAGCCGACGCTGATTACGCGCGACGATCTCCTGAAGAACGACATTCGCACGATGGCGGAGCTCGGCGAAAAATTTCCCGCGTTTCTGGCAAGCGGCGCCGCAACGGCCGCATGGATCCCGGCCGACGGGAGCTGAGATTCGACGACCGGTTTTTTAAAGCCCGTGCCGCCCGCGCGGTTTGCGGACCGACGCTCAACCGACGCTTAACCGACGCTTAACCGACGCTTAACCGACGCTTAATCGACATACTCCATGACTTCTTTGAACTCCACCGACGCGCCCGTTCTTTCGCGAGGCGCCGATTATGAGCGCGTCGCTTCTCGCTTCCGCCCGATCTTCGAACGTATTGCCGAAGGGGCGGTGGCACGCGAACGTGCTCGTACGCTTCCACACGAGCCAATCGCCTGGCTCAAGCAGGCGGGCTTCGGCGCAGTGCGCATCCCTGTCGCGTATGGCGGCGACGGTCTGTCGCTGCCGCAACTCGTGCAATTGCTGATCGAGCTGGGCGAAGCGGACTCCGCGTTGCCGCAGGCGCTGCGTGGCCATTTTGCTTTCGTCGAGGATCGCCTGAACGCACCCGACGACGCGAACCGCAAGAAGTGGTTCACGCGCTTCGCCGCGGGCGAATTGTTTGGCAACGCCTGGACGGAAATCAACGACGTCGCGATCGGGGACGTCATCACCCGCGTGTCGCACGACGGCAGCCGCTGGGTCCTCAACGGCAAGAAGTTCTATACGACGGGCAGCATCTTCGCGGATTGGATCGATGTCTACGCGCGGCGCGATCCGGACGGCACCGATGTGATCGCGGCCGTCCGCACGAATCAGCCGGGCGTGACCACGACCGACGATTGGGACGGATTCGGCCAGCGCACGACGGGCAGCGGCACGACGGTATTCGAAGCGGCGCATATCGACGAAGAGAACATCATCGATTTCTCGACGCGATTCCGGTATCAGACGGCGTTCTATCAATTGGTGCTGCTCGCCACGATGACGGGTGCGGGGCGTGCGGCATTGCGCGACATCTCGCGTGAAGTGCGCGAGCGCCGCCGTGTCTACAGCCATGGCAACGCATCGTCGGTCAGCGAGGACGTGCAGGTTCAACAGGTCGTGGGTCAGGTCGCGGCGCGCGTGTTCGCCGCCGAAGCGACGGCTGTGCAAGCGGCGCAAGCCTCGCAACGGGCTTACGAAGCGCGCTTCGGCGGCGACGAGCAGGACGAGCGCGACGCGAACATCGCGGCCGAACTCGATTCCGCGCGAGGGCAAATCGCCGTGGCGGCTTTAGTTCTGCAAGCGACTACCGAACTGTTCAATGCGCTTGGCGCCTCGGGGACGAGCGAGTCGCGATCGCTCGATCGCCATTGGCGCAACGTGCGCACGGTCGCATCGCACAACCCGATCATCTACAAGGAACGCATCGTCGGCGCATGGGAGATCAATCGCGCGGAGCCACCGTATGTCTGGCAGATCGGTAATGGCAAGACATCGTAGGCCCTGACGCGTCGCGCCTCTCTCTCCGACTTCGAAACTTCGATTTTAAATTTCGCATTCTTCAATCAACCGGATACTCCCATGAGCAACGTCACATCGCCGCTTGAGGCCGTCAAATTCGCCTACTGGGTGCCGAACGTCAGCGGCGGCCTGGTGGTCAGCACCATCGAACAACGCACGGACTGGAGCCTCGAATACAACCAGAAACTCGCGCAGACCGCTGAGAAAGCCGGCTTCGACTATGCACTGAGCCAAATCCGTTTCACGGCAGGCTACGGTGCGGAGTATCAACATGAGTCGGTGTCTTTCAGCCAGGCCTTGCTGCATGCCACGACCAAACTGAAGGTGCTCGCGGCGATTCTGCCCGGCCCGTGGAACCCGACCGTCGTGGCCAAGCAAATCGCCACGATCGATCATATTTCGAACGGACGCATCGGGATCAATATCGTCAGCGGCTGGTTCAAAGACGAGTTCACGGCAGTGGGCGAACCGTGGCTCGAGCACGACGAGCGCTATCGCCGCTCGAAGGAGTTCATCGAGGCGCTCAAGGGCATCTGGACCACGGACAATTTTACGTACCGAGGCGACTTTTATCGCTTCACGAATTACACGCTGAGCCCCAAGCCTGTGCAACAGCCGCATCCGGAAATCTTCCAGGGCGGAAGCTCGCGCGCCGCGCGCGACAACGCGGCAAGCGTGTCCGATTGGTACTTCACGAACGGCAATACGCCGGAGAACCTGAAGGCGCAGATCGACGACATTCGGGCCAAGGCCGCGAAGAACAATCATCAGGTTCGTATCGGCGTGAACGCGTTCATCATTGCGCGCGACACCGAGGAGGAAGCGAAGGCCGTACTGCGGGACATCATCGATCATGCCCACGTCGAAGCCGTGCATGCGTTCGGCGATGCAGTGAAGCAGGCTGGCAAGGCGTCGCCGGAAGGGGAAGGCAACTGGGCGAAGTCCACGTTCGAAGATCTCGTGCAGTACAACGACGGATTCCGTACCAACCTCATCGGCACCCCCGAGCAGATCGCGCGGCGGATCGTGGCGCTGAAGTCGATCGGCGTCGATCTCGTCCTCGCAGGGTTCCTGCACTTTATCGAGGAAGTCGAGTATTTCGGCAAAAAGGTGCTGCCGCTCGTGCGCGAAATCGAAGCGCGCCAGAGCGAGCAAGTCGCCGCTTGAACACGATGCCCGGCGCAGCGGGGTTGCTGCAGGCGGCTCCGCGCCGCCGCGGCGTTGGAAGTGATTCCTTGCATATGGATCTCCGATGACGATGCTTACTCCGGCCGGTTCGCGGCCGCTGCTGTCGCTCGATCGCATCTCGTTGTCGTTCAACGGCGTGCCCGCCGTCAGCGACATCAGCTTCGGTATCGAAGCCGGCCGCATCAGCGCGCTGATCGGCCCTAACGGCGCCGGCAAGAGTTCGCTGCTGAACGTGATCGGCGGCCTGTACCGACCGCAACACGGCACGCTGCACTTCGACGGCCGCGAATACCGGCGCATCACACCGTACGTCGCCGCGCACGCGGGCATCGGCCGAACGTTTCAGAACATTGCCCTGTTCGCACGAATGAGCGTGTTCGACAACGTGCTGACCGGACGCAGCCTGCTCCGGCGCAGCGGGTGGCTGGCGCAGACGTTGGGCACGCCTGCCGCACGCCGCGACGATGAACGGCAACGCGAATACGCGGAGACGGTGCTCGAGACGCTTCATCTCGAGCGCTATCGGGACACCGAAGCCGGTGCACTGCCGTACGGCATTCGCAAGCGTGTGGAGCTCGCACGCGCGCTGGCCGGTTTGCCGCGTTTGCTGCTGCTGGACGAACCGATGGCCGGCATGAACGCCGAGGAAAAGCAGGCGATGGCCGGCTACATCCGGGAGGCCAATGCGCGCTTTGGCGTGACGGTCGTTTTGATCGAACACGATATCGGCATCGTGATGAGCTTGTCCGACCACGTCATCGTGCTCGACTACGGCCGCAAGATCGCCGATGGCACACCGGCACAGGTGCGTGCCAATCCGGACGTGCTGGCCGCCTATCTCGGCACGCGGCATTAGGCCCTGGGGACCCGAATCATGTCGTTCTTCACCGAAGTGCTCGTGGGCGGACTGCTTGCCGGCGTCATGTACTCGCTCGTCGCGATCGGCTTCGTGCTGATCTTTAAAGCGTCGGGCGTATTCAACTTTTCGCAGGGCGCGCTGGTGCTGTTCGGCGCTTTGACGTTCGTGAGTCTCGTCGAGCGGCAGATCAATCCGTGGCTGGCGTTCGCGCTCACGCTCGTTGCGCTGTCGTTCGTCGCGCTCGCGATCGGGCAGTGGGTTTTGAAGCCGCTCGTTAACCGGCCGCCCATCGTGCTGTTCATGGCAACGCTCGGTCTCAGCCTGATCCTCGAAGGGGCGGCGCAGTTGCTGTGGGGTTCGCAGGTCCATGGTCTCGATCTCGGCATCGACGATCGGCCGCTGGCCATCGGCGGCGTGATGATCAGCCAGTTCGACCTGTTCGCGGCAGGCACAGCCGCCTTGCTCGTCATCGGGCTATCGGCGTTGATGCGCTTCACGCGGTTCGGGCTTTCACTGAGAGCGATCGCCGACGATCCGGTGGCGGCGCTGGCAGTGGGGATCCGGCTCCCGCATATGTGGGCCGCGGTATGGGCGCTTGCCGGGTTGACGAGTCTCGTCGCGGGCCTCGTGTGGGGCGCCCGGCTCGGCGTGCAGTTTTCGCTCTCGCTCGTGGTGTTGAAGGCACTGCCGGTCCTGATCATCGGCGGTTTCTCGTCGATCGGCGGTGCGATCGTCGCCGGGTTGCTCGTCGGGGCCACGGAGAAACTCGCCGAAGTCTATGCCGGCACGGCGATCGGCGGCGGGATCGAGAATTGGTTTCCGTACGTGCTGGCCATGCTGTTCCTGCTGATGCGGCCGTCGGGCCTGTTCGGCGAAACGCCGATCGAACGTGTGTGAGGCCCAAGTCAAATGTCGTCGATCCATCTCCAACCGGTGTCCGCGCACGGTGAACGCGCGCGCAACATCTGGCCGCGCCGTGCGCTGGCGGCGCTTGCCATTGCCGTGCTCATTGCGCTTGCGCGCTTCGGAAGCGATTACTGGCTCGGCGCGATCCTGGTGCCGTTTCTGATCTTGTCGCTGGCTGCGCTGGGGCTCAACCTCGCGACGGGTTATGCCGGACAACTTTCGCTCGGGTCCGCCGCGTTCATGTCGGTCGGCGCTTATACCGCGTACAACCTGGCGGTGCGCGTGCCGGCTCTACCGTTCGCCATCGATCTGCTGTTCGGCGCGGTGGCCTGCGCGGCGATAGGCACCGTGTTCGGGCTGCCGAGCCTGCGAATCCGCGGTTTCTATCTGATCGTCTCCACGCTGGCCGCACAGTTTTTTGTCGAATGGGTCTTCACGCGCGTGAGCTGGTTTTCGCACGACGACGCCTCCGGCGTATTGAGCGCCCCGGTGGTAACCGTGCTGGGACACCGAATCGACACGCCGGGCACGCGCTATCTGCTCGTCCTCGCCGTCGTGGCCGCGACGTTCGCGATGACGGCCCGGCTCGTACGCAGCGAACTGGGCCGACGTTGGATGGCGATCCGCGACATGGAGACCGCCGCCCGCGTGATGGGTTTTCCGGTGGGCCGCGACAAGCTGCTCGCGTTTGCGCTCAGTTCAGCGGTGCTCGGCATTGCAGGCGCGCTCTGGGCATTCGCCTATCTCGGCACCGTTGAGCCGCACGGCTTCGACCTGAACTTGTCGTTCGAGGTGTTGTTCGTCGTGATCATTGGCGGGATGGGGAGCATCGGCGGCAACTTTTTCGGCGCTGCGTTCATGGTGTTGCTGCCGATTCTGTTATCGAACGCCGCCGGGTGGTTGGCGCACCTGGGCATCGAAGCGGGGCAACTGCAAAACCTGCAAAAAATTCTGTATGGCTTGCTTGTCATCGTGTTCTTGATCAAAGAACCGGATGGGCTCGCCCGACTTGTACACAACGCACGCCGGCGGCTATTCGACCGGCGACCGAGGGCCTGAGACTTTCAACGGCAACGAAATTGGAGCGATGAACTGATGAAACGGACAGGATTGAATCGATATCTGCGAGCGGCGGGGCGGCTGATCGCCGCCGGCGGGATGGCCGTGTCGCTGATCGCGGCCGGACAGGGCACGGCGCGCGCTGCCGGGGAGCAGTATTTTCCGCTGCAGAGCTACCGCGTCGGGCCGTATGCAGCTGGCGGGAGCGGCTTTTTCGGCGGCTTCATCGACTACTTACAGCTCGTCAATGCGCGCGACGGCGGCGTCAACGGCGTCAAGCTGACGTGGAGCGAGTGCGAAACGGAATACGTGGTGGAGAAGGGCGTCGAATGCTACGAGCGGCTCAAGCACGGGCTCAACGGCGCGCCGGCCGCGGCGACCAACCCGCTCTCCGTCGGGATTGCGTATGCGACGATCGATCGCTCGACTGCGGACAAGATCCCGCTGATCACGATCAACCACGGCCGGACCGATTCGACTGACGGCGCGGTTTTCCCCTACGTGTTTCCTTTGCAATTGAATCCGTACAGCGAGGTGTCGGCGATCGTCAATTACATCGCGGGGCAATCGGGCGGCCCTGCCGCGCTCAAGGGCAAGAAGATCGTCGTGCTCTATCACGGTTCGCCCTATGGGCGCGAGACCATTCCGGTGCTCGACATCCTGGCGAAAAAGTATGGCTTCGAGCTGACGCAGCTCGAGGTCCCGCATCCGGGCAACGAGCAAGGCTCGCAGTGGCTGACGATTCACCGGATCCATCCCGACTGGGTGATCTTGCGGGGATGGGGGGTGATGAACCCGGTCGCGATCAAGTCCGCGCAGAAGGTCGGCTTCCCCGCCAACCGGATCATCGGCAACATCTGGAGCAATTCGGAGGAGGACGTGCGGCCGGCAGGCGAAGCGGCGAAGGGTTTCATCTCCATCACGACACACCCGTCGGGCACGGATTTTCCCGTGCTGCAGGCAATCGATCAATACGTCGTCAAGCCGGGTAACGGCAACCTCAAGGATGCTGCGCGCTTCGGCACGGTCTACTACAACCTCGGGGTCGTCAACGGTATTCTCAATGTCGAGGCGGTACGCGTCGCTCAGGCGCACTTCGGCGACAAGCCGCTCACGGGCGAGCAGGTGCGGTGGGGCTTCGAGCACCTCAAACTCGACGATGCGCGACTGAAGCAATTGGGCGCCTATGGGCTCGTGCAGCCGTTGAAGCTCACCTGCGCGGATCATGAAGGCGGCGGCGCGGTGCGCTTCCAGCAGTGGGACGGTGCGCACTGGAAGGTCGTCAGCGGCTGGGTGCAGGCCGATCGTGCACTGTTGCGGCCGATCATCGAAAAGTCGGCCAATGCCTATGCAAAGGAAAAGGGCATCACGCCGCGCGATTGCGGGAAGGAGATCTGAGCATGGAGCGGCCGCCGATCCTGCAGGTCGACGATATCGCGGTGACGTACAACGAGCTGGCATCTGCGCTGGGAGGCGTATCGCTGAGCGTCTCCGACGGCGCGATCGTCGCCCTGCTGGGCGGCAACGGTGCGGGCAAGACAACCACGCTGAAGGCCATCTCCAGCCTGTTGCGCGTGGAACGCGGCGCGCTCGCGCGCGGGCGGATTCTTTATCGGGGCACGGACGTGACCGATATCGACCCCTGGCGTCTTGTCGAACGCGGCCTCGTGCAAGTGCTGGAGGGGCGGCGCTGCTTCTCGCGCTTGAGTGTCGAGGACAATCTGCGCATCGGCGCCTTCGTGCGCCGGCCGTCGGCGCGAGCAATCGCCGACGCGCTCGACCGCGTCTATGCGATTTTTCCGCGGTTGAAAACGCGTCGGAACACGGCGGCCGGATACACATCCGGGGGCGAGCAGCAAATGATCGCGATCGGCCGGGCGCTGATGTCGCGGCCGTCGCTCGTTCTGCTGGATGAGCCGTCGATGGGACTGGCGCCGCAGGTCGTCGAGGAAATCTTCGAGACCATCGGCAGGCTCAACCGCGAGGACAAAGTGAGTTTCTTACTGGCGGAACAGAACGCATCCGTCGCCCTGCGCCATGCACGCGAGGCATACGTGCTCGAAAGCGGGCGCGTCGTCGCGCACGGCACGCCGGAGCACCTGCGGCAGATCGATGCAATGCGCGACGCGTATCTCGGTGCCGCGCCGGCGCCCATCGAGGACTGAACCGCAAGTGGCCGATACTGATGCGATGGGATACGCGCGCTGGCGCGGCCGAATGCCGGCGCGCTACCTCGAAACGGCGAACAGCGTCGCGTTCATGAGCAGCTTGAACGCTTCGCCGACCAGCATCGCGCCGCCGACGCCCACGCACCACAGCAAAACGAACCACGCCCAGCGGGGTAAGGCCCCGCGCCGCTTAATGGTAGTGATGCTCGCCATGGCGCACCTTTCCGCGAAACACCCAGTACCCGAGCATCGTGTACGCCATGATGACCGGCAAGATCACGACGGCGCCCGTCAGCGTGAACGTCAGACTGCGCTCCGGCGCCGCGGCTTGCCAGAGCGTGACCGACGAAGGGATCGCATACGGCCATAGCGTAGCGAGCAACCCGGCATAGCCGAGCACGACGAAGCTCATGGCCAGCACGAACGGGAGCGTGTGATGACGATCGTTCGCCGCGCGGCGCATCAGGTAGGCGCAGATCGCGACGAGGAACGGTGCGGGCAGCATACGGTGAAACCACTGAGCGCTGAACCAGCGCGCGGCAACCTCGGGTTCTTGCAACGGTGTCCAGATGCTGACGGCGACGATGAAGGCGATCAACACGAGCGTAAGCGGCCAGACCAGGCGGTGCAGGCGGCGTTGCAGATCGTCCTCGGTCTTCGCGATGAGCCAGCAACATCCAAGCAGCGCGTAGGTGGCGACGACGCCGAGCCCGGTCAGCAGCGTGAAGGGCGTGAGCCAGCCGAACGCATCGCCGGCGAACTCGCCGTTCGCGAGCGGGATGCCTTGGACGAATGCACCGAGCGAAATGCCCTGAAAGAACGCCGCGCCGGTGGAGCCGCCGATGAACGCGAGATCCCACAGATGTTTCGTGCGCGAGGCTTTACCGCGCAGCTCGAACGATACGCCGCGCAAGATCAGGCACACGAGCATGGCGATGAGCGGGAGATAGAGCGCCGACAGTACCGTCGCATAGACAATCGGGAATGCGCCGAACAACGCGGCGCCGCCGAGCACGAGCCAGGTCTCGTTGCCGTCCCAGACCGGTGCGACGGTGTTCATCATCAGATCGCGTTCGCGCTCGTTGGGAAAGAGGGGAAAGACGATCCCGATGCCGAGATCGAAGCCGTCGAGCACGACGTAAATCAGCAGGCCGAGCGCGATGATCGCAGCCCAGATCAAGGTGACATCCATGGTAATCCTCGAATGACGAAAGGCAGATATCGGTAGACGTTGTTCAAGTTCGATCAGGCTGTCATCGCGAGTGCGCGCCGGCCGCCCGGGCGGGCCTCGTGGGCGTCGTCGTCTTTCGGGGTGACATGGGGGCCCGCATGCATGAGCTTGAGCATGTAGTAGATGCCGGTGCCGAAAACGAGGAAGTACACGACGACGAACGCCATCAGCGAGATGCCGACTTGTTGCGTGGTGAGCGGCGACACGCCCTGCGACGTACGCATGACGCCGTACACCACCCACGGCTGGCGGCCGACTTCCGTCGTCACCCAGCCCGCCAGCAGCGTGACGAAGCCGCTCGGGCCCATCAGGAGCGCGAAGCGATGTAACCAGCGCGCGTCATAGAGCCGGCCGCGGCGATCGACGAGCCAGGCCGCCACGGCCAGCACGATCATCAAGATGCCGAGCCCGACCATGATGCGAAAGCTCCAGAACACGACCGTCGAATTCGGGCGCTCGTCGCGCGGGAAAGACTTCAGGCCGCGGATCTCTCCGTCCCAGGTATGCGTGAGCAGCAGGCTGCCCAAATGCGGCACCGACAGCGCATAGCGCGTCGTCTCGGCTTGCATGTCGGGCACGCCGAACAGATTGAGGGCCGTGCCGTTCGTTTCGGTATCCCAGAGCCCTTCGATGGCCGCGATCTTGGCCGGCTGGTAGCGCAGCGTGTTCAGCCCGTGCTGATCGCCGACGAACGCTTGCAGCGGGGCCAGCGCGAGCAGCATCCACAGGGCCATCGAAAACATCTTCTTGACTGCCGGGTCGCGCCGGCCTTTCAGCAAATGCCACGCACCCACAGCAGCGACGACGAGCGCGGCCACGAGGAACGCGGCCAGCGTCATATGCACGAGGCGGTAGGGGAAGGACGGATTGAAGACGATCTCGAACCAGTCGACCGGAACGGCGCGGCCGTCTTCGATCGCAAAGCCTTGCGGCGTCTGCATCCAACTGTTCGAGGCGAGGATCCAGAAGGCCGACACGAGCGTGCCGATCGCAACCGTGAGTGTGGCGGCGAAGTGCGCGCGCGGCCCTACGCGGTTCCAGCCGAATAGCATGATGCCGAGAAAGCCGGCTTCGAGAAAGAAGGCGGTCATGACCTCATAGGTCAGCAGCGCACCGGTGATCGGCCCGGCGAATTTCGAAAAACCGGCCCAATTCGTCCCGAACTGATAGGCCATGACGACGCCCGAGACCACGCCCATGCCGAATGCGACGGCGAAGATTTTCGACCAGAACAGGCACAAGTCTTTGTAATAGGCTTTGCCGGTTTTGAGCCATCGCCATTCGAGCACGGCGATGAAACTGGCTAACCCGATGCTCAGTGCGGGAAAGACGATATGAAACGAAATGGTGAAGGCGAATTGAATGCGCGCAAGATCGAAGGCGCTGAACGTGGAAGAGTCCATAGCTGATACCAGTACCGGTGACGAGCGACGCGCGCCGGCCGTTGTCGACGCGCACTGCATGAGCAGCCGGTCGACAGCGTAGATCAGCGGGAGAAAAAATGCTGCACCGCGGATATCGGGCCGCATGGAAGCGCGGTGCGGCAATTTACCGTATAGACATGCCTTAACGCGCTGACGGAAAAGCAAAAAATCGATGCGCCGCAGCATGCGGCCGCGGTGACGAGCGCGACGATGTGCGGCAATCGACCACGCTCATGCTTGCGGCTTGATTGATGAGTGTCGGCTGCGAGGGGGCGCCGGGTGCTGGCGCGCACTCGCGGGCGCAATGAGTGATGGTCGGGAATGCAGATCGATCCTATTGACGATGCGCTCGTAGCCCGCGTGGCTATGCCAGACGATGTTCGTCGAGCCATTCCCGCAGCGCATTGTTCATCCGGGTTTGCCATCCCTCGCCGGTCGTTCTGAACCGTTCGATGATGTCGGCGTCGTAGCGGACGGTCAGTGCCACCTTCGGGTGCTCGAGCTTCGGCCTTCCCCCGCGCCGCTTCATTTGCGCGAATTGAGCATCCGAAGGCACGAAGGTATCGGGATCGGCGGCGATGCCCCGTTCGATTGCAGCGTCTTCTTCGGGCGTGGGGATGTGCAGCTTAGGTTTGCTCGACATAGCGTTTGACCTCTCTCGAATTTGCCTTACGCAAGCTGATGACTCGGAATGTGCTGCCGCGCTGCGTGAACACGACGCAGTACAGATACCCGTTGATGTGCGCGTAGCCGATTTCGCGCAACTCGCCATAATCGCGACGGCCGTCAGGCGCGCACCAGACCTCCGGCCAGTCGATCGATTCGGCGAGCCTGAGCGATACACCATGCTTGCTCCAATTGGCTTCGCTTTTGGCTGGATCGAAGGTAGTTCTGGCCGTTCGGGTAATTATTGTAGTTACGAAAAACATAACGTGCAAGCCTTATTTGTAGTGACAAAAAGTGGCGGCTTGCGCGGGGCGCGTTCGGGCTACGATCCGTAGCCGATGGGGGTACTCGTCGATATCAGACAGGAGGGTAGGTACGCAAAACCGCCGCACCGGAGCATAGATATCTCGTTTTGGTCGTGCGACAGTCGCACGCCGACGTTGGCCGTATGGCCGGTTCGCCCGCCGGCCTCATGGCATTGGGGACCCCGGCCAGGCAGCCGATCGTCGTTGTTCGTTTCAGTCCGGTTGGCTCAAAGCAGCGCCATGGCCCCCTGCCGCGGCTCGCACCGGCGCAGCAATGCACCTGTCGCCTTCGCAATGACGACGAGTTGCACGAAGCTGTTTTCAGGCGCGAACGGGGCGAAGAAACGATCCATCAAGTCGATGAAGGCGCTGATGCTGCTGCCCGAAAACGCTTGTTCGTCGATGGCGAGCGTGACCTCGATGCCACGCACGAGCGAAGGGCAGGGCTCCATGACGATCCATTGCATCGCGGAGCGCGATCCAACGAACGTGATGCCTTCGATATGACGCGCGGGCGTGGGCGAAAGCGCGGCGAACTGCCGCAATAGACGCTTGATTTCGTCGAGCCCCGCAGTGCTCAGCGACGCAGCGTGCGGCGTGAACTGCGAAAGCAGACGCCACAGTGCGCCGTGGGTTTGCTGCGCACGGACGCTTTCGGTCGGGCGGCGCAGCAATACGAGCCGGCAGGCCACCGAACCGCCCTCGATCATCAGATCACCGCCAGCCGCGCCATACGGCAGCATCGCCGGAAGATTGCGGTTCGTACAGGTGACGTCGACGGCAACCTGCGCAACGGGGACGGCCGCCGGGTGGCCGTCGAGCCCAACGAACGCGAGCATCGTGCGTTGCGCGTCGCGGTGCTCCGGATCGGCTTCGGTGCGCGTGGCCCAATAGGGCCCGCTCAGTGCGGCGGCACTGCCGTGCATGAGACTGAAAAATGGCTGGAATGCCGTCGGACTGGACGCGGATTGCTTTTCGGGGTAGACCGCATCGACCGAATAGACCTCGAAATCCGAAGCGCTTGCCGATTTCTGCACTTTCGGCGTGACGGGATACGATTTCGCGAGCACATCGACTTTAATCGGCTCGGCTTTCGTCGGAAACAGATTGACGATAGGCGTGCAAAAGAGCTTGAGGTGCTTTTCGCTCAATTGCGCCATGCGTTGCCCGCCCCACGAATCGTCGTGCAACCCTTCGATCGCCACGTACAGCGTCAGCGTTTTGCACGGGCCGGTGGCGGCCAGCATCGAGGCCGCATCGAGATCGAGGAAATCGAATTTATCGGGGAACGCGAAATATTCCGTGAGGAGCCGGAATGGCACGCCGACGGCGCCGTCCGCATCGACAAGCGCGTCGTTCGGGTCGAAGCCCACTGCCCGGATCGGCAGACGATCGAGCGCGATCCACCGCCCCGAACCGTCGGCTTCGACGAACGCCTTGCTTGCCCGCAGCAAGAGCGTATCGGTCAACGTCGTGACGATTTCGCGTTGGCCCTGTGCGTGCAGGCGAATCGTGCGGGGCGCGATGACGTGCAGCCCCGCGGCGGCCGATGCCTGAGCGAGTGTAATGGCGACGAGCCCCGAAGTTTCCGGCGGCAGGGTGGCATTGGCGGGCGCCGAGGCACTGCGCAAATAGCGCGCGGCCTTGATGCGGATCGGCGCGAGCGTCACATCGTAGGCGGTGCGAAAGCGGCACGGCCGGTCTTTCGTCACGAGATCGGTTCCGCGCGCGATCGTCACCGGGCCCGACAGGCCTTCGAACAGCCCCTCGATATCGAATTCGACGATCGAGCACGACGGATAGGCGCGCAGGTACTGCGGATACAGCGCCTGCAGCATGCCTTCGGTGAACTCGGGGTAGTCGTCGTCGAGCCGGGTATCGATGCGGGCGGCGAGCAGCGCGAACGATTGCAGCATGCGCTCGACGTGAGGATCGTCGGAGTGTTCACCCGAAACGGCCAGCCGTGCGGCGATTTTCGGATAGCGCGCCGCAAAATCGTGCAATGAGCGGCGCAGCATGGCGAGTTCTCGTTCGTAATGCGGCAGCAGGTCTTCCATTGAAAATCCGGGTTTGAGAAAACGTGCGAATGGGGCCGCGGTATCGCGGGAATATTCGGCGACTCGAATATTACTACCGATACGCGTTCGAGCCGCCGTGCACGGCCTTGATTCGAACCGTTATTCGCCCGGCGCGTACAAATCGAGCAGTTTCAACGTGACGCCGTTTGTCCAGCCGAAGCCGTCCTGCAGCGGATATTCGCCGCCTCCGCCGCCGCCCGCATTAGGACCTTCCACGACGTATTTCTCGACGAGCTTTTGGTCGGATGCATAGACTTGCTTCACATCCGCCAGAAACCGGGTGCCGACTTCTTTCCCGAATTGACGATCGCCGTAATGGCGTGCGCCTTCGATCGCCAGCCAATGCAAAGGCGCCCATCCGTTCGGCGCGTCCCATTGCTGCCCGGTTTGGATCGTCGTCGTCGCCAGGCCGCGCGGCTCGAGCAGTTGAGCTTGCACCGTGCGCAGGGTATCGATCGCGCGCCTGGGCCAGGCCGCGCGCACGGCAAGCGGATACACGGCGGCGGCCGATACGTTGCCGGTCAGCGTGCCCGTTCGCCAATCGTAATCGCCGTAATACCCTTTAGGGTTCCAAAGATATTGGTTGATGGCGTAGGCGCGCCGCTCGGCCTTTTGCACATAATCGCCGGTGCAGCGGAAATCGCGCGACAGCGCGCACCCCTTGGCGATGGTTGCTTCCAGCGCGAACAAAAGGCTATTCAGATCGACGGGGACGATCGACGTCGTGCGGATCGTCGCGAGCGTTTGGCCGTCGGCGAGCCAGCGCGAACTGAAGTCCCACCCCGATTCGGCGGCCGCGCGCAAATCGCGGTACACCTCCTTCGGATCGCGGCCCGGCGCTTGGCGTGCCGTCGTGACGTCCTCGTAATACGACTCGTCGCGCGGCGTGTCGCGCTCGTCCCAATAGCGGTTCAGCACGGTGCCGTCCTTGAGCACGACGACATTGCGTGCCGCTTGTCCGCGCTGCGTCGTCTCGGCGCCCTTCATCCAGTAGGCGTATTCCTTCTTCAGCTCGGGCAGATACTTCCGATAGACTCGTTCGCCTTCGGCCTTGGCGGCCAATTGGACCATGAGGCCGAAGAAAGGCGGTTGCGAGCGGCTGAGGTAGTAGGTGCGATTGCCGTTCGGAATGTGACCGAATTGATCGATCTCGTAGGCGAAGTCGTCGAGCATATCGTCGACGAGATCTTCATGTCCCGATTCCTGTAGCCCCAGCATCGTGAAATAGGTGTCCCAGTAGTAGCCTTCGCGGAAGCGTCCGCCGGGTACGACGTAGGGCTTGGGCAGCGGAATCAGCGAACTGTATGGCGCGACGTCGGCCGCCGTCGTCGTTCGCGTGAGCTTCGGCCACAGCCAATCGATATGCTCGCGCAGCGTTTGCCCGCTGGGCGGGGTAATGACGGGCTCGCTCGGCAACGTGAAATGCGCGAGTACGAACTGCTTCAAATCGAAATTCGATTGGCCCTTCGACTGTTCGTACTGCTGAACGATCGTCGCCGGATCGCTGGTGGGGACGGCATCGACGAACGTTTTCTGATCGGGAAAGATCTGCTGCATTTGAACGGCGACGAACAAATCGCCGTAGAGCTCCGACGGCGGCGCCGGCAAAGTGGAGGCAGCATCGGCGTGACATAAGGGGGAAGCGGCCAATCCGGCCAACAACATGAGGCGGGCGATGCGGGAGGCGCGCGCGCGCATGGCGCCCTGGCGATGCGGAAGGGACGATTCGAACATGGCTTCTCCATGGAGTGGAATGGTTCGTTTTTGGTCCCCTCGTTTTCAAAGCCGATCCGCAGACGGCCACCCCAGGCAGTGGTTCGGCGATTCTGCATGCGGATAAATTAAAAGAAAAATCGATAGGAAGCCGTGCCATGCCGAAATGCGGTGGATTTCCGATTGGTTGGCGGCCGATGAAATAGACGATGTTGTCTATTCCGGCAGAGATTGAAGCGGTTTCTCGCGCAGCGATTCCAGGGAGTGACCGTAGGCGCGCGGGCATACGAAGCCGCGCGCCCGCTCACCGTGCGGAAACAGACCGGCGCATGAGACGCCTGATTCCCAGGCGCCCCGAACTGGACGAACGATCGGCCGGAGGACGCAACAACGGCGACGGCGACGGCGCCGCACGCCGTCGCACGATCAGATCGGATGAATCAGTGATGGTCCTGCTCGCGCTGGCTGCGCAGATCTTCGCGCACGCGTTTCGTGACGAGCACGGGGAGGTAATCGGTGACGTGGGCGCCGTCGCTGAACGCTTGCCAGGTCCGGGACACCATTGCCGATACGGTTTCGCGCGGGACGCCGGTGTCGCTTGCGATCGATTGCGCCAGTTCGTCCACGTTCGGTTGAGTCATCTTCGATCTCCGCGACTGGGGCGAGGCGGACAGATAGGTGCCGCGCGCCCTCCGGCTTATTTAAGAACATCTTGGCCTTGATGCCAATTGAATTGACCTATCGCACTCGCGGCGCTGTGTCGCCGCGCACGCCGAGCCGAGGTGTCAGCCTCCGAGCGTTTGTCTTGACGATGAAAGCTCAATAGCGGTCCTGCGAGTCAGGTCACGACCCGCTTTAGTCTGATGAATAATGCGGATACGCGGATAATAGCGATTTAAAATAACGTCTCGCAAACGATTGCGGCTGATGTGATTCGGTTGTCAAGATTTCCGGGTAATTGCCGTTAAAGGCATGCATGCGCCGGCCATTGCTGGGTCGAGCGAACGTCACTTTGTCCGAACCAATATGAAAACGAAAAAAACAGCATGCATCATCGGGGCTCTGATCCTGGCAGGTTGCGCCGCCATCCGCGAGTCGGATCAATGTCCGATTCAAACACGATTCGGTCAACGCGTGCCGGTGTGTGCGTCGCAAGCCATTGCTCCTCGGACGACGGTCCCGTCCGCGCCGGTGCTGGCTGCGGTTACATCACCTGCCCCTTCGGTCGCCGCATCGACAACCTCGTCTCCTTCCGCCGTGTCGTCGCACGAACGAGTGATCACGAAGGAGGTGGCCGGAAAGGAGATCACCTGCCATATTCCGGCTCCCGACTATCCGAGCGAAGCGCGGCAGGCCCATCAGACGGGGACGGTCATCGTTCGCATCACCGTGTGGCCACCGAACATCGTCAAGCAATTGACGTTGGCGGAGTCGGGCGGCAATGCGTCGCTCGATGCAGCCGCGATGAGGGCCGCCGAAGGGACGGTTTGCACGGATGCCGAGCAACGCTTCCAGTTGTTCCAGTCGTTTCAGTTCAATGCGTCGAAGGGCGCGAGTGTGCAATCGGGCGAAAACGCGACGACGCTCGTGCGATAGGAGAATGGGATGGCCGGGCTGTCGATGAAGCCGTCGCATGCGAGCGTGCACGCGCGATGCGCTCAGCGTCATCGCGGCCCTCCGCTGCCACGTGCCACGTCCGGTAATGGGGGCAAAGGCAGGACCGCTTGAAAGGGGCAGGACACGCGGCAGCCGGCACGGCTCGTCGATCCGGCTTGCTCGGACATTTCTCAGCGAGAAGACGCCATTCGCTGCTTCAGCGTCTGTTTATGGCTCGCAATATGAAAGTCATCGTCGTAACTTGGCATCGTGGTATCGTCCGCCCCGGCTCCCGTCGCGACATCTTCACGATGCGCGTCGGCCGTGGCCGACATCCGCTGCAGCTTCCGCGTGTCACTTCCGCGTGTGCAACTTCCGCGTGTGCAACTTCCGCGAGGGTGAAACGGTCCGAGGGGCTGGCGTAGGTATCGATAGCGACAACATACGGTAATGAACGGACTGATGAGACTCGAACAGGTGACGGTGGTCGTCGTTGAGGACGATGCCTCCAGCAGAGAGTCGCTTGCAATGGTGCTTGAATCCGAGGGCGCGCGGGTTGTGGCCGCGGCCGACGCGGAGGAAGGGGTGGAGGCGGCGCTGAAGATGGCGCCGGATGCCGTCATCTGCGACATCGACTTGCCCGCCATGGATGGTTTTTACCTGATCCAGCGGCTGCGCGATGACGAAATCCGTAACGATCGCCCACCCGCCGTGGCGTTGGCACTGACGGGGCACACTGACGAAGCCTATCGTCTGCGCAGTATCGGCGAGGGGTTTCATCACTTCATGAGAAAGCCGGCCGAGCCGGAGCGGCTGGTGTCGTTGCTCGCGGACGCCGTTGCGGCGCGCGCCATCGGCTAATGTGCCCAGCAGCCCCAAGGCTGCAGCAGTTTTTGCAAAAGCCATTGTCAAAGTTGCTCTCGCAACGATAGGCGGGCAACGGGCGTTTCGCTTACGTGGGCTAACGCGGCAGTGCACGCGGGACGCGGCGCGCGCGCACGTTCAAGGGCGCTCGCCCGGGCAGGCGCTAGGGCCTCATAGGCATGGGTTGTGCTTTGAAGGTTTCTCAGCGGCAACTCCATGTCGCACTTTCCAAAAATCAAACGCCGCCGTTATGCGTCCGGATAGCTTTGTCAGCGATAGTCAGCCCCCTCCGCCACCGCCCCGACCCGTGGTGACGTCTGAAGAGCGTCTCCGGATTCTGCTCGAGTCCGTCCAGGACTACGCCATTTATCTGCTCGACCCCAATGGTTGTATCGTCAGTTGGAATAGCGGTGCCGAGAAGATCAAGGGATATACCGCGCAAGAGGTTCTGGGGCAGCACTTCTCGATGTTCTATCCGCCTGACGACGTGGCCAACGGCACGCCGGCGGCGGAGCTCGATACTGCGGCCAGGACGGGCCGGGTCGAGGATGAGGGCTGGCGTGTGCGCAAGGACGGCACGATGTTCTGGGCCAACGTTGTCATCACGGCCGTCTATGCCCCGGGCCGGGATGGGCGGCGGCTGCAAGGCTTTGCGAAAGTCACTCGCGACATGACCGAGCGCAAGCGTCTACGCGAGCTCGAGGCCGCGAGCCAGCATATGAACGAGTTTCTGGCGACGCTCGCGCACGAATTGCGCAATCCGCTCGCCCCCGTCAGCAATGCGCTGAGCGTCATGATGCTCGAGCCGCTGGTGAGCCCGACGCTACGGCAGTGCCGCGACATGATCGATCGCCAGATTTCGCATTTGACGCGTCTCGTCGACGATTTGCTCGACGCCGGACGTGTGACCACGGGAAAGGTGGCGCTGCGCCTGGAGCCCGTCGAACTGTCGGATGTCGTCGTGCGCGCGATCGAGATGATTCGTCCGCATGTGGCCTCGCGTCAGCAAGCGGTCGAAGTGCGTGTGCCGCCGACGGGGATCGTCGTCAACGGCGACGGAACGCGGCTTGTGCAAGTTGTACAAGGCTTGCTCAACAACGCATCGAAATTTTCCGAGCATGGGGGGCGAATCGGTGTCGAAGTCGACAAAGTCGGCACGTTCGCGCGCTTGCGCGTATCGGACGAGGGCTGTGGTATCGACGCCGCCGCGCTCGAATCGATCTTCGATTTGTTCGTGCAAGCCGACAACCGCTTCGAGCGCAAGGAAAGCGGGCTCGGAATCGGGCTGACGCTATGCCGCTGGCTCGTAGAGATGCATGGCGGATCGATCCAAGCGACCAGTGACGGCCTGGGGTGCGGTGCCACCTTCACCGTGCGGTTGCCTTTGTTCTCCGTGCAAGATGCGGCCAACGACGAAGGCATGGGCTGCGACGCGCGTGGCCGCGGCGATGCCGGGACGTTGACGGTACTCGTTGTCGACGACAACTGCGATTCCGCGGACAGCATGGCGATGCTGCTGCGCATGAAGGGACACCGCGTGCAGGTGGCGTACAGCGGCGCGCAGGCGCTCGAAGCCGCCAGCCAGGCCGGGAGGATCGACGTCGCGCTCATCGATCTCGCGATGCCGGGCGTCGACGGGTTCGCTGTTTTACGTCAGCTGAAAGGCACGAAGGCGCTCGAGCACGCGTGCTTCGCGGCCATGACGGGATTCGGACAGGAAAGCGACGTCGCGCGCTCGCTCGATCAGGGCTTCGATCTGCACCTGACCAAACCGGTCCAGCTGCCGCTGCTCGACACGTTGCTCGAACGAGCTGGCGAGCGGCGTCAGCAGTCATGAAGCGCCGGTGACGCTTCGGGCCGCCTTTTGCCGCGTCAAGTCAGGGGCAGATCGATGTACTTCTTGAAACCGGCGCGCTGCGTCAGCCGCTGGTACCACCGTTCGAGGCTCGGCATGGGCGGGCGATCGATGCCTTCGACGCCGAACCAGCGCTTGGCGAATGAGCCCAACACGATATCGGCGATCGTGAACCGGTCGCCCTCGGGGTGAAAGCGCCCCTGCAGATGCCCGTCCACGATCTTCCATCGAGCGATCAGCGTTTTCAGGTTCGTGGCCAGCCCTTCCATGTCGCGTTGCTCGGGCGGCGTGCGCACGAGGGTCAGGAAGACAGGCCGCTCCGCGGGCGCCAGCGTCGAGATCGACCAATCGAGCCAGCGATCGATGCTCGCGCGCAACTGCGGATCGGCGGGATAGAGCGAACTCGACGCGCCGTATTGCATCGCGAGATAGCGCAGAATCGAATTCGATTCCCATAGGACGAACGCGCCGTCCACGAGCGTGGGGATTTGTCCGTTAGGATTGAGCTCCCGGTAGTCGGGATCGTTGACGCGGCCGAACTGCAGGCCGGCATCGACGCGCTCGAACGGCAGGCCCAGCTCG
This sequence comes from Trinickia sp., assembly GCF_051961175.1. Classification (GTDB taxonomy): domain Bacteria; phylum Pseudomonadota; class Gammaproteobacteria; order Burkholderiales; family Burkholderiaceae; genus Trinickia. The sequence goes on from NZ_JBQCDN010000275.1 coordinate 44,215, forward strand.
TCGCAGCACCATAGCAGCTTTTGCACGTTGACCGAGTTGGCTCGTCCCCAAATCGTCAGCATTTAACTTTCCTCCGGAAGAATGCGGTGTCGTCCCGGCATGGGCGGACGCCGCGCGGTTTGTACAATACGCCGAATTCAAAACGTCAAAGCGAGGATTAGCCCGCCATGGCACGCCTTATTCCCGACGATTGGAAGAATCTCGCCGCAACCGGCGCAGCCGAACGCGAGCGCGAAACGCTCGCGATGCTCGAACAAGCGTTGCCCGACGACTACACCCTTTATCACGGCGTGCATTGGACTCGCCTGAACCGGGCTTTCTCCGTATTCGGCGAGGCCGACTTCGTGATCGTGAGTCCCGCGGGGCGCCTGATGCTCGTTGAGCAAAAGGCGGGCTTCCTGCGCGAGACGCCGAAAGGTCTGGTGAAGGTCTATCTCCAGACGGAGCGCAACGTGTCGATTCAACTGGCGCGGACAGTCGAAACGCTGCACCGGCGCTTCACGGCAGCGTTCGGCGCCGGCACGTACTGTATCGAAGCGCTGCTTTTTTGTCCCGATTACATCGTCAAGCATGCCGCGATTGCCGGCGTACCGCCGGAGCGCATCGTCGATGCCACGCGCAAGGAGCAGCTTGCCGCCGTCATTCTGGAGGCGCTGCCCGCCGACGAGCCGAAGTTGCCTTGCGCCGCCAAGATCCATCATTTTCTGGCGGACGAACTGGCGTTGACGCCGGATACGAGCGCGCTGGTCGGGCAGGCGGGGACGCTCGTCACGCGTCTGTCGGGGGGACTGGCAACCTGGGCGCGCCGGTTGGACTTCTCGCCGTTCCGCTTGCGCGTGATCGGAACGGCCGGTTCCGGCAAGACGCAGTTGGCCGTACAAGTCATGAAAGACGCCGCGGCAAGCGGCAAACGCGCGCTTTACGTCTGCTTTAACCGGCCGCTCGCCGACCACATCGCGCGCGTCGCTCCCGAGGGGGCGCGCGTGGCGAACTACCATCAGTTGTGCGATTGGGTGGCCCGCGATGTCGGCGCCGTGCAGGATTTTCGTGCGCCGGACGTATTCGGCCGGCTGGAGGCTGCGTTTGCCGATGCCCCGATTGGGGAACGATGGACCTTCGACGTGCTGATCGTCGACGAAGGGCAGGATTTCCAGGAAGCCTGGGTGGAGGCGCTCTCGCGGCTCGTCAAGCCGGACGGCGCATGGTGGTGGTTGGAAGACCCCTTGCAAAACCTCTATATGCGCGAACCGGTTGCGCTGCCGGGATGGACGGTGCTGACCGAAACGACGAACTACCGCAGCCCGCGTGACATCCTCGAATTCGTGCGCGAGAAGGTGGGCCAGGCCGTGCCGCGTGCATCGAACCTCGCCGCCGGCAGCCCGTTCGACGGATCGCAAATCGCTATCGCTTCCTATGATGAAACGCGGGACGACGCGGTGATCGAGGCGACCAAGCGTGCGATCACGCAGGCGCTGTCATTGGGCTTTCGCAAGCAAGACATCGCCGTGCTTTCGTTTCGGGGGCGCGAAGGATCGGCGTTGACGGGGCTCGAGCATTTGGGGCCGCATCGCCTGCGCAGCTTCACGGGCAAGTACGACCTGTTCGGCAATCCCGAGTATCGCGACGGCGATGTGCTGCTGGAGTCGATTTATCGATTCAAGGGGCAGTCGGCGCCGTGCGTCGTACTGACCGAAGTCGATTTCGACGCGTTCGACGAACGGGCGGCCCGCAAACTGTTTGTCGGTGCGACGCGCGCCACCATGAAGCTGATCGTCGTCGGATCGCGTCGCGCTTGCGCGGCGCTCGACACGCAAGCGTGACCGCCTGACAGCCCCCTGCGCCTGCTGACGCCTTTGCTCAGACATCGCGATCGTCTTGCCGAGACGATCGCGACGATTCGTCAATAAGTTCGTACGAATAGGGAACGTTTTCATTCCGTCCGCATCATCTATGGTTAATTCATTTGCCGATGAATAAATCGATCGGCTTAATGACGCAGTGCGGAATTGATTTCGATCAAATTGAGGCTTTTGATTTTGCGATAAAGCCGGACTTTTACTCGTCCCGGTCACGACGGGGCATCGGCCTTCTATTGGCCTCCGGGGCCGTGGGACGGGGCGCAGACGGCCTGATGGCGGTGTCGAGGGCCCGCAAAAAGTAGTATTGTTGCAATTTGAAGGTAATCCGTCCCTTAATAAATTGGGAAAGCGATTTTCCGGTATTCCACGAATCGGAATTGCAAATTCGTTCTCCATGTTTTCCCTAAAACGGCTTGTAGAATAAAAATTCTATTGTTAATCTGTGTTTGACCTCAGGCATATCGAAGGACCGGATGAGAGAAGGGTTTCGCGATTTCGTTCGGTTCGTTGCCGCACCAATTGAAACCTTTGGGTTGCCGTTCCCGACAGAACGGTTCGACGCTTAATAACGGAGTACACATGACGACGGCTACTCGTGACCTGGTTGAGCAGTTTTGCGTAGGCGATGTCGTGACACTGAAGGTGGGCGGCTCGCGTATGACGGTAACGGGCCTATGCGGCGATACCGTGCTATGTCAATGGTTCGACGAACACGGCGAGTTGCGTCAAGACACCTTCCTACCGGAATCACTGGGGCGTGAGCCGCGCTCGATCCCGCCGGGCCTCGTCCACGTCCGCCGCTACGCCGCCTCGATGGCCGGCTCGGTTGCAGGTTCGGTGGCGGCCAGCATGCCGCACATGCGAGCGCGCTGAAAGCCCGCCTTTGATCCGTCGATCGATGCGCCTGGCGCTGCCGGCGGCAACCTGAGCCGGCGGGCGGCAGGGCGGCGGAGCCTAGTGCCTGGCGCTGCCTTGCTTTGCCGCGCGCTGATCGACACGCGCCATCAGCGCACTGGAAAAGGCCGCCATCCGCACCAGCCGGCGCTTGGCGGTCACGTCCCGGGCGAGGCCCGCGGGGGGATTCGGGACGTACGCCCACACCAGCGCCAGCAGCCATCCCACCACCGTCCACCCCATACACGCGTTGAACAGCGCGAGCGTGAGGATATCGTGGCGTTTGCGATGGTCTGCGATGATCGCCGGCAAGAAGTAAATCGTCAGCGCAAACACCACCTCGACGATCTGCAGGGCAATTCGATCCAACATGATGCTCCCCTCGAGGTTGGGGTGTGACACATTGTCGCGCGTTCTGCCGTTCTTTGCTGGGCGGCATACCGAGTGCTCGCGCGTGCCCGGTCGTTTGGCCACGGTCGTTTGCCCGGCAATCCGGACAATCATGTGCGCTTTGACTGCCGGAGCGCACCGCCATGACCGTACTGGATGCGAAGCAGCACAATGCCTCGATCGATCGCTCGGCGTTGACCGAGTTCGTCGACCGTAAATGGAATGACGAAATCGTTCCGGCGCTTACTGATTACATTGCGATTCCCGCCAAGAGCCCCGCATTCGACGCCGATTGGGAAAAACACGGATATCTCGAGCGCGTCGTTGCCGACGCAGCGGCTTGGGCCGAGACGCAGCGCGTGCGGGGGCTCAAGCTCGAGATCGTGCGTCTGCCCGGACGCACGCCCGTGATCTTCTTCGAGACGCCGGCGACGCGCTCGGGCAGTACGGGGACGGTGGTGCTCTACGGTCACCTGGATAAGCAGCCGGAGTTTGACGGATGGCGTCGGGACCTCGGCCCATGGACGCCGAAACTCGAAGACGGCAAGCTCTATGGCCGCGGCGGTGCGGACGACGGTTACGCCATCTATGCCAGCCTGACCGCGATCGCCGCACTCGATGCGCAAGGGATCGAACGGCCGCGCTGTGTCGGCCTGATCGAGACCTGCGAAGAATCGGGCAGCTACGACTTGCTGCCGTATGTCGATGCGCTGCGGGAACGGCTCGGCGATGTCGGGCTCGTCGTGTGTCTCGATTCGGGTGCCGGTAACTACGATCAACTCTGGTTGACCACTTCACTACGCGGTCTCGTAGGCGGCTCGCTCGAAGTGCAGGTGCTCGACGAGGGCGTTCACTCGGGCGGGTATGGCGGCATCGTGCCGTCGAGCTTCCGCATCATGCGCCAGCTGTTCGAGCGCCTGGAAGATGCCGCGTCGGGCAATCTGCTGCCGGCAAGTTTTCATTGCGACATTCCGGCGAGCCGCCTGGAGGAAGCGCGCAAGACGGCCGGCATTCTCGGCGACGAAGTATGGAAGGCGTCGCCCTGGGCGTGCGGACAGGACGGCAAGCCCGTATTGCCGGTCACCGCCGATCCGTACGAGGCCCTGCTCAATGCAACGTGGCGGCCTTCGTTATCGGTGACGGGTGCGGAAGGGTTGCCCGCGCTGGCGAGTGCGGGCAACGTGCTGCGTCCGCGCACGGCTTTCAAGCTGTCGCTTCGGTTGCCGGCGCTTGTCGACGCGGCGCGTGCCGTTGCCGATCTCAAAGCACTGCTCGAACTCGATCCGCCATACAACGCCAAGGTCACCTTCAAACCGGAAGCCGCCGCCTACGGCTGGAATGCACCGGAGCTTGCGCCCTGGCTGGCGACGGCAGTCAACGAAGCGTCGCGCGATCATTTTGGCGCCGACTGCGCGTTCATCGGGCAAGGCGGCACGATTCCGCTGATGAACGTGTTGCAGGCGGGTTTCCCGAAGTCGCAGTTCGTCGTCTGCGGCGTGCTCGGTCCGAAATCAAATGCGCACGGTCCCAACGAATTCCTGCATGTGCCCTACGCGAAGAAACTGACCGCCGCCATGGCCGAGGTCATCGCGGCCACGCCTTGACGTGACGGGGCTCAAGACGATCGGAAGCGGGCGCCGTGCGGCGCCCGTGCATGACCTGCGGCACGGAACGATGAAGACAACAACAAAGGAGTTCGACGTGGCGATACTGATTCTCGGCTTGGTCATTTTCATTGGTATTCATTCAATCCGGCTCGTTGCGCCGGCATGGCGGGATGCGCAGGTGGCGCGATTTGGGGAACACGGCTGGAAGGGTATTTACTCGGTCGCGTCGCTGATTGGATTCGTTTTGTTGGTTTGGGGCTACGGCATCGCACGGCGCACGCCGACGGTCTTGTGGATGCCGCCCGCCGGTATCCGGCATTTGACGGCCTTGTTCGTTGCGGTTGCGTTCGTGCTGATCGTGGCCGCTTATATCCCCGGCAATCGAATCAAGCGGACGCTCGGGCATCCGATGATGGCCGGTACGGCGATTTGGGCACTCGGCCATCTGCTGGCGAACGGGACGCTGAATGCGGTCGTATTGTTCGGCGCGTTTCTGGCATGGGGCGCAGCGGGTCTGCTCGTTTGCCGTGGCCGAGACCGGGCCGCCGGCGTGCGATATCCCGCGGGGACGCCGTCGGGCGATGTGAAGGTCGTCGTGATCGGGCTGGTTGCCTGGGCGATCTTCGCTTTCGTGCTCCATCGCTGGTTGATCGGCGTGAGCCCGTTCGCCTGATTTCAGCGCTCCGATTTTCAGCTGTCCGTCCGGCGGCAATGAGGATGCGGGAGGCGTTCGTTACTGGTCACCCGTAGTTGATGCATCTGCCGCAACGCTTTATTTAGACGGGCCTGCGCCGCGATCCGTTGCGCCTCCAATTGCGCGACTTCCTTGCGTGCTTGCTGCTGCTGATTGTTCACGAACTGAGTCTGCTCCGCATGGCGTTCCAGATCGTCGCGCAATTGCTGCGCTTGCGCTTCGGAGGCGGCGGCCATGGCTTCGATATGCTCGTTTTGCGCCTGTAACTGAATATGCTTCAATTCGACGTCCGCGAGCCGTGTTGCAAGATCCTCGAAATGCCGAAAGGCCGCTTCCGCCGTATCGAGTTCCGCGGCGTGCAAAGCGCGCCACAGGTTGCCGTCTTGCGACAGCGTGACGTAATACGACAGCTCGGCGCTGTGAAACAGCAGGTCGACGGAATAGGAAAACGTATTCAGCGTTCTGAGCAGCGTCAGTGCGTGGCTCGCGCTCAATGCTTCGACCGCGGCGATTTCCGCCGGCTGCGCCGCGCGTGCGCTGCCGTGAGGCATCACAGCGTTCATCGGGCGCAGCGGCGATAGGGTGGGCGTATTGAGGAGTCCCGCTTCGTCGTGCGGGACGTTCGTCGGTTCAACTGCAGCCGGCACGTCATCGACGAGCGTGTCCTTGACGGTTTCTGCTGCAGACTTGTTCAGATACAACTTCATGGTTGATCTCCCACGCGCAGGCAGCCCGGTTTCAGGGGAATGCTGACATGGGGAGTAGCATGCGGCGTACCTATTCGTATGGGGATATCAACCGCGCACCGGCCGCGGAAACAGCGGATAAACGGCAAGCGCGACGCATCCCGCTACGAGCCAGACGACCGCCCACGAGCTCACGGCCAGCAGATGAGGCAGCAACAGCGGCACGATGAACAGCCCGACGTAGACGATCGTATTGGTCATGCCGAGGGCCGTACCGGCACGGGCGGGCCCGGCCAGTGTGGCCAATTCGGCGTACGCGACGCCATGCCATGCCGACACGCAAATGCCGGCCAACACGATCAATGCCACCGCCGCCGCCACGGACACGGCATGCCCGAGTGCCACGGCACCGGCGAGCGCAGCGAACGAGGCCGCCGCGACGAGCGTCGAGCCGCGCAGGTAGCCACGGCGATTGCCTCGGCGGTCCGTATGATGGCCACTCCAGACACGCATGACCATCGCGCCGATCTGAACCGCGGCCATCGCTGCGCTGATACCCGCGGTGCCCAGATGGCCGAAATCGTGTAAGAACACGGTCCCGAATGTCAGGACAGCGAGCTGCGGGAGGCAAAGCGCGCCGATACCGAGCGCGACGCGCCAGATTTGAGCGTCGCCAAGCGGGCTGCGTTGGGCGGGTGCACCCGAGCCCGTGCCCGAGCCCGTGCTCGTACTCGTGCTCGTTTTCGTCGTGGCTACCCCTTGCGGCGGCTCATGCAGCCAACGAATCGCGAACGCCGCGGGCACCGCGCAGAGCAGCGCCAGTGCGCTGAAAACCGCACCAAAGCCATGTGCCGACGCGAGCCACGGCAGCAGCGACGCCCCGATACCGCCGCCCAGCGGCACGGCCGTCTGCCGGATGCTCATGGCGATCCCGCGTTCGCCTTCCTTGAACCAGCTCATGATCGCGCGCCCGCTCGAACCATTGACGCTGCCGCCGAGCAACCCGACCACCGCCATGGCGGCGGCGAGTAGCGGCAAGGTGGGGATCGACGACCCCGAAGGCACGACGAACAGTGCCATCGACAACAGCGCGAGTGCCGTCCCGAGCAAGCCGGCGATCAGGACGGGGCGATCGCCGAAGCGATCGGTCGCCACGCCCCAAGGCAACTCGGAGAGCGCAATGCCGAGACCGGTCGCGCCCAACGCGATGCCCAGTTCCGCGTTGCCGAGGTGATAGCCGGTCCGCATCCAGACCGCCGTCGTGGGAATACCGGCCGCTGCCGCCGAGAAACCGGCGTTCGCCGCGACGCCAACGCCGAGTACCTTCCACCGATGCGAGGTGCCGAACACCTTGCCCGGGGCCTTCGCCAGAAAGGGCGTATCCATTCTTTGCTCCGTTCGAGATTTGACGGAGGCCAGTCTCGCACTCTATGATTGTCCTGAAAATTGGATAATTTTGAATTGATCGTTCGAAATTTCGGGATGGTTGGGGTGCGCGATGAGTCAGGCGAACTTCGACGTGGCCGCCTTGCGCAGCTTCGTCATGGGAATGGATCTGGGCAGCTTCGCGAAAGCCGCAGACCGTGTCGGCCGATCGACATCGGCGGTTAGCGCGCAAATCCGGAAGTTGGAAGAGCAGGTGGGCGCGCCGCTATTTCGGAAAGCGGGGCGAGGGCTCGGATTGACCGACGCGGGCGAAGTCATGCTGCGTTATGCGAGGCGTCTGGTCGAATTGAACGACGAGGCTGTCGTCGCGGCGCGCGGCACGGATCTCGAAGGCTGGGTGCGCCTCGGGTTGCAGGAGGATTTCGGCGAGTCGCTGCTGGCGGACGTGTTGGGCCGATTCGCGCGGGCGCATCCGAAGGTGCGCATCGAAGCGCGCGTCGCGCGCAACGCCGATCTGACGGAGCGGCTCGACGCGGGTGAACTCGATCTCGCGCTCGTCTGGGATGACCTCAACCTGTCGACGCGCGCGCGGCGTGCGACGGGGGCCAGCGTCGAAGTGGCGAAGCCCGCGTTGTACTGGATTGGATCGGATGCGCTGCAATGGTCGCCGGAGACGGGCGAGCCGGTGCCGCTCGTTCTGTTCGATGGCGCATGCATGGTGTGTTCGCTGGCGACCGACGCGCTCGATCGCGCGGGCATCGCCTGGCGCGTCGCGCTGACAAGCCCGAGTCTTGCCGGCCTGTGGGCGGCGGCGGCGGCGGGGCTCGGGCTCACGGTTCGCACCTCGTACGGCTTGCCGCATACGGTGCGCACGCTTGATCCCGCGGATTACGGCTTGCCGGCGTTGCCCTCGCTCGGGCTTTCGCTGTTGCGCGCATCGAGCGCGGCCAACGCGCCGGTCGAGCAACTGGCCACGATCGTCGTCGAGGCGGTGCGCGGCTACGGCTACCCGAGTTCGAGTGAGGCGACCCGCATCGCGGCATGAGTCGATACATGAGTCGATACATGAGTCGATACATGAGTCGATGCATGAGCCGCCGTCTGCTTCGGTCAAACGAGCGGGCGAGCGGGCGGCCTAGCCGCGCGTGCCGCGTGCGATTTCGTCGCCTGCGTTGGGCGCCAGCCGGCGCGTGATGGGAATCGACCCGAGCGAGAACAGTCCGACGACGACGAACGACGGCCAGAAATCCGACCACAGGGCATGCGCGTGTCCATGCAGATCTCGCGAGATCTGAAGGACGATCCCCCCGACGGTGACACCGAGCCCAAGCGACATTTGCTGCACGACGCTGCCGAGGCTCGTTGCGCGCCCGACATCCTGGCTGGCGATTTCCGCGTAAATCATCGAGTTCAAGCTCGTGAACTGGAGCGCCGGGAAAAATCCGCCGAACAGCACGACGAGCCAGATCACCCAAACCGGCGTGCCTGGAAAGAAAGCGCCATACGCGGCAATCGCCATGCCTGAAAAGACGGCGTTATAGATCAGTACGGTACGAAATCCGAACTTGCGCAGGACCGACGACGTCATCGAGCGCATGAACATGCTGCCGAACGCCGAAGCGCACGTAATCGCGCCCGATTGAAACGCCGACATGCCGAGCCCTTCCTGCAAGGCGAGCGGCAACAGAAAGGGCACCGCGCCGAGCCCGATGCGAAACATCGAACCACCTAGCACGCTCGCGCGGAACGTCGGCACGCTGAGCAGCCGCAGATCAAGTACGGGCCGTTGCGCGCGCTGCGCATAAACCACATAGATCGCGAGGAGCAGGGCGCCCGAGACGGTCATTTCGAAGGCGGCGCGATCGGAGACGATTGCGCTGCCGATCAGCGACAGCCCGAGCATGACGAGCGAGCCGCCCACGGCCGAGAGCAGGAAACCGAACCAGTCCAGCGGGCCGGGATGCGGCTCATGCGTGTTGACGATATAGCGGTTCGTCAGATAAATGCCAAGGATGCCAACGGGCACGTTGATGAAAAAGATCAACCGCCAGTGCAAGTACGTCGTGATGAAGCCGCCCAGCAGCGGCGCCGCGGCCGGTGCGAACATCGCGGGCAGGCTCAGGTAGTTCATGGCGCGCACGAACTCGGTTTTGGGCACCGCGCGGAAGATGATGATGCGGCCGACGGGCACCATCATCGCGCCACCGATGCCTTGCAGGAAGCGCGCGAGCGTGAAGACGTGGAGCGAACGCGAGAAGCCGCAGAGCACGGAGCCGACGACGAAGATGCCGATTGCCGTGCGAAAGACGGTGCGTGCGCCGAAGCGGTCGGCCAGCCAACCGCAGATTGGGATGAACACGCCCAGCCCGAGAACGTAGCTCGTGATGGCCACTTTCAAGGCAATCGGATCGGTGCCGAAATCGCGCGCCATCGAGGGCAATGCCGTGACGATGATGTTGCCGTCGACGCTCTCCATGAACATGGCACAAGCCACGATCAGCGGGGCGATGAAGGCTTTGATGGCAAGCGGCATGGGCAAGCGGCGCTGCAACGACGTGTCGGGGTCAGGACACAAAGCAGCGATTATGCGCCGACTTTTGCGGGCGCGCCTGCAAAAAGCCCCCTTTGTTGCGCTTTGTTGCGCGCACATCAAAAGCGCGGCCGGTCCGGCCAAAAGGACGAACCGGCCGCGTGCGGGCATCGTCGCCACGCTAGGGCTTGCTCACGCAAACACGCACATGCTCGAACGTTCGAACGTTCGAACCTTCGGCCGCCGCGGTGAGACTTTCCCGGTCATTGCCCGAACGAATGGTTGTTCACGTACGACGCCAGGTTCGACATGACGAAGCTGCCCCAGCCCGTCGGGTAGTCCCAGGCTTTCGCCGCCTTGTAGCCGTAGCCTTGGTAGCCGTTGTTGCCCGACGTGACATCGTGTACGAGCGACGGCGTCGACTGCACGGCGCTGTAGATGCTCGAGGCGGGGAAGCCCAGCGAGTTCGAATGGGCCGATTCGAGCCGCGCCCACAATCCGACGAAGATCGGCGAGGCCAGGCTCGTGCCGCCGATCTGCTGGATCTGGCCGTAGTTGTAGACGAGCGCACCGGAGCCTTGTGCCGCATCGAAGGAAATGTCGGGCACGGCGCGTCCCGTCGGCTTCGGGCTCACCGTCAGCGCGCTTTGCCAGGACGGCACCGGTTCGACCTGGCTGATGCCGCCGGTCGAGGCCCAGAGCTTGCCGTTGCCGTCGAGCCCTTCGTTCCAGACGGTTTCGCTGGCCCAGCCGCCGCTGCTCGTCGTGAAGAGCGTCGTTCCCCCGACGGAGATGACGTTTGGCGACGAGGCGGGCCACGAGATCGAATATGTACTGCCGTCCGGATAGCCGCGGTTATTGCACTCGTAGACGCCTTCATCGCCTGAGGATACCGAGAACGTCTGCCCTTGCGCGACGGCCGCGGCGAAGATTTGATCTTCGGCCGCCACCGTGCCGTCGGCTTGCGCATCGGTTTCGCACCAGCCCAGCGAGACGTTGATGACCTGCGCCGTGTTGTCGCTGACGGCTTGGTTGAACGCCTGCGTCAGCCCCGTGTTGCCCGATGCGTTCGCATCGGCTTCGTAGAAGATCAATTGATTCACGGCTCCGCCTGCCGCGCCGACGATGTCCTGACTATCGAGGTCCCATTCGCCCTGTCCCTCCTGGTCGTCGCTATAGTTGCCGTTCGGGTCGCCCGTTTGCTCCGCGGAGACGTTCACCGTGCCCAGGTTGTTCGCCTGCGTGAACTGATTCAGATCCTGAGTTGCCTGATCCGCGCCGCCGATCGTGACGATACCGACCGTCGTGTTCGCTCCCGTCGGCAGACTTGTGGCGCCATACAGCTTCGGCCATTCCGTCGGGTAGTGGCCCTTCTCCGTGCCGGTCGCCATTGTCTTCGCTTCGGTACGCGGGCCTCTGACGGCCATCGTGTGCGCCCGCGTCACGTTTTGCAATCCGAGCACCGACAACACCGTGTCGCCCAACGCTTCAGGGACTTCGGCGGGCGCGGCGTTCGCGAAGACCGTGCGATTGCCCTTACGGAAATGCACAAGGGGCGTGTTGAACGCCGTCTTCACGGTACCGGCCGTGCCGTCCGCGGAAACCAACAGGCGGTTCTTCGATACCCGGATATTGACGAAACCGCTCTTGCGCAGATGGGCGACGACCTTTTGCACCTGCGCTTCGGTCGGCGCGAAGTCGGCCAGGAACTGTTTCGGCGTCAGGAAGCGATGGTATTGACTGTTGCCGCGCTCGTTGACGGCCTGCCCGAGCGCCTTGAGTTTGGCCATATGACGCACGCGCAGGCTGACGACGACGTGTGCGGCTTCGCCCGCCGTGGCTTGGGCTTCCGGTGTGGCAGCGAAGGTCCTCATCTGTTCCGGCGTCAGAAAGGCCCTCGTTTCGGTGCTGACCCATGCCGCCGGCGCGGCCGCCGCATGAGCGGGCAATGCGGTGGCGACAAGCGGCAACGCAAATGCCGCGGTTTTAAAAATACTCGGTACCGACCCCTTCGATTTAAATGTCGACTTCAATTTGACCTCCTAGGATTGCAACGCCAAGAGACGCCGTATCCGCGGGATAGCGGTGAGTCAACGGATTGGAGATTTGATGCCGTCTCGAGCCATCGTAATGATTGTGGGAATAAAAACGCTCAACGATTTATTGAGCGTGATTAAGCTAACAAGACAAAAATAGGCTTGTGTAGCTGTTAATAGTGGTAGTGGAAATGATGGTCTGTCCGTTCTGAATCGGCGCTGCGGAAGCATAGTGGACCTGAGCCCGTGTGGCGGACGGTCTATGGGCGATGTATATCGCCGTTCTAGAATTAGATATAAAAATGGAGCAAATCGCGAATTCGTAGGTTTGCTCTAATATATGGAAAAATGTCTTGCCATGCAAACTCCAGGATGGAATCGATATGCATCGATTGTTTTGCGTTTAGTTATTGCATGCAGGCAAGCATGCGTGCTTCGTTATGGTCGGATCGAGCTGTCGTAAAACCGGTCCAAATCGTCCTTCAATGTATGCAGCGCAGAATCGTCGAGGTAGATCATGTGCCCCGTGGGGTAGTACATGATCTGCACGTTCTTGCGCAGCGACGGTTCCAGTCCCATGTGGGCGAGGTCGTACTCGGTGGCGAAGAACGGGGTGGCCAGGTCGAAGTAGCCGTTCGCTGATAACACCTTCAGACGCGGATTTTGCCGCATCGCTTCACCCAGATCGGCTGCCGCATAAGGCACGCTGAGCGTTTCGCCCCACCACGCGTGATGCTTCCAATCCCACGCGCCGAGCAGGTGGTCGTTGAATACCCGATAGGGGGTATCGCTCGTGTAGTGGAGGTCTTGCGCCAGGTGCGCGTGAAACGCGGCGCTGAACGCGCTCGTGATGTATTTTTCGGAGGCGTCGTAGTCGGGCGATGACGAATCGTCGTCGTATTCGATCCCCTCGAAGCGGCTATCGTAGCGTCCCAGGCTGCGCGCCTGCCCAAGCAGCAATTGCTTGCGGAAGTGCGAGGGCAGGATGCGCAGCCGTGCTCTGACGATGTACTGCGGGTCGAGCCCCGTGTACTGGGCGAGGCGCGCGGCGATCTCGTCGCGTTCGGCATCGGGCAGGGCGTCGCCTTTCGCGAGCGCCGTGGCATACGGCCCGGCTGCGAAATCGCGCACTTCTTGCAAGAAGGCCGGCAAGTCGGTGGGCTTGGGGGCCGCGAGCTTATCGTGGTACCACGCGGCCGCGGCGAACGACGGCAGGTAGCGCACGTACATCAGGTCGAGGCCCGGCACACGCATGCCTGAATTGAGCACCGACGATAGCAGCACCACGCCGTTGAGCGAAATTTCGTGCTGACCGAGACGGTAGGCCAACATGGCCGCGCGAGCGGTGCCGTACGACTCGCCGATCAAAAATTTCGGCGAATTCCACCGATCGTTGGCGCTCAGGTAGCGATCGATGAACTGGACGAACGCATCGAGATCGCCGTCGACGCTCCAGAACCGCTTGCCGTTCCCGTGGCCGACGACTTTTGAAAAGCCCGTACCCACGGCATCGATGAAGACGAGGTCGGTCTTGTCGAGCAACGAGCCCGGGTTATCGGCCAGCCCATAGGGAGCGGGAGGCGTGGCTGACGGACTCGAGGTCTGCACGCGTTTCGGACCGAACGAGCCCATCAGCAGGAAGACGCTGGCCGCGCCCGGGCCGCCGTTGAAGAGGAACGTGACGGGGCGCGTCGAGCCGTGCCGGACGGCGCTGTCCTCGCGGCCAGGTACCGTGTACGCCACGTAAAACACGCTTGCATCGGGTTCCCCTTTGTCGTCGCGCAACAGCAGGTTGCCCGCCGTGGCACGGTAGGCGAGCCGGTGGCCGTTCAGGCGCAAGGCGTGCTCTGTGACGATCGACGTTTCGCGCGGGATCGGTAGTTCCACGGGGCCCGGTGCGGACGCGGCGAGGGCTGGCGCGCTCGCGCCCAGCGCGTGGGTGTCAGCGTGGTGTGCCGGGACCGAGGGAGCGACGGGCTCGGCTGCCTGGCTGCCGGTATTGCCTTCTTCATCGGCGAGCGCGTGCCCCGTCGCGCCGATCGAACTGACGAACGCGATGGCGACGACGATGGCGTGGACTGCGGAGATGCTGCGTGACGCGAAGACACACTTCGAGCGCATGGCCGCTCCCGGGATGAAGGGCATTCGTTGTACGTTACGTCGGCTGCATTTTTTGCAAGTTGAGATGGGAAGTCAATGACGGCGTGACGAGCGCCAAGCGAACTTCTATAAGATGTCGGCGATCGACATTCTCTCCGCAAGGGCGATTTTCATGCCGCTTTTCCCGCTTGCCTCGAAAGATCCCGCCGGCGCGAAGCGCTGGCAGCGCGTCGCTACGCTCGCGCTGTATGCCGTGCTCGTGGCGCTGGCGTTGTGGGTCATTCGCTCGTTCATTCCGGCCATTGTGTGGGCACTCGTGATTGCCATCGTCGTATGGCCGCTGCTGGAACGGTTGAGTTCGCCGACGCAGTCCTCGCTTCGCGCAAGCGCCATCGCGTTGGCGTTGACGGCGGGCGTCGGCCTGTTCGTCGTACTGCCGATCGTCGGGATCTTCACGCAGGTGCTGCACGAGACACATCATCTGATGAAATGGGTCGTGGACGTCGAACAAAACGGCATCGCGCTGCCGCAATTTGCGCAGCGCCTGCCGTTCGGTCAGCAGATTGCGGACTGGTGGCAGGCGAATCTGGCGCGTCCGCTCCAGGGATCGCCGGCGATGCAGCAATTGCGCGATACCCATGTCGCCACAGCGGGCCGCCATTTCGGCACGCTCGCATTGAAAGGCGTCGTGCATTTCGGCTTTATGCTGCTGACGCTGTTTGTGCTGCTGCGCACGGGGCCCCAGATGTCGGCGCAAGTCGCGAGGGCGGTGCGGCGCGTGTTCGGCGCAGACGGGACGCACCTGGCGATGCGGATGGCCACGGCCGTGCGGGGCACCGTGAGCGGCCTCGTCGTCGTGGGCTTGGGCGAGGGCGCAGTGATCGGCGTCGCGTATTTTGCGGCGGGCTTGCCGCACGCGGCTGAACTCGCCCTTGTCACGGCCATTGCGGCGATGCTGCCGTTTTGCGCACCGATCGCATTTGGCCTCGCGGCGCTATGGCTTTTCGTTCATGACCAGGCGGCGGGGGCTTTGGCCGTCTTGGCGACGGGCATCGTGGTGGTGTTTCTCGCCGAACACTTCGTGCGCCCGGGCCTGATCGGCAGTGCAACGCGGCTGCCGTTTCTGCTCGTATTGTTCGGTATTCTCGGCGGTGCGGAGACGTTTGGCCTGGTGGGCTTGTTCGTCGGCCCCGCGTTGATGACGATCCTGACCGTGCTGTGGCGCGAGGCGTTGAGCTAAGGCGATAGGTGCGGGCCGCGGCGCAAACGCCCCGATTCGCCCCGATTCGCGACGCAACGGCAACAGCGCGACTATTCCGAGTGGCATGCGCCCGGTCGTGTAGCCGGGCGGGGCTCCTTACGTTTCAAACCTTCTCGGGCACCGGATTGCGGAAGCTCACATTAAGCAGATTCCACGCGGTGATCGTGACGATGACGAACCCGAGTTCCGCGATCTCCTCATCGCTGAACTGTTTGCGCAGCCGCGCAAACGCTTCGTCGCTTGGGTCCCGATGCGGCACATCGGTGACGAGTTCTGCCCATTCGAGCGCCGCGCGCTCCCGCTCGTCGAAGAACGGTGCCTCGCGCCAGCCGGCGACAGCGTTCAGATGCCGGGGATCGGCCTCCATCTTCATCAGATCGCGCCAGTGCATGTCGATGCAAAACGCGCAGCCGTTGATTTGCGACACGCGCAGCAACACCAGATCGACGAGACGATGCCCGAGCAGATCGCGGCGCAAGCCCGCGGAAAGCTGATACAGATTGCGAAAGGCAGTAGGTGCGAGTTGGGAGTAGTTGATCCGAGCGGTTTGTGTCATGGCGTTGCCCTCTCAGTTGGGAGCGGAGCGCCGCCCTGTGCGGCGTCCATGCCCATAAGACGCGGGCTTTTCCGTGCCTGTGACAGGTTGCGCGGTTTTTTTATCGAGCGAGCGATTGCGGGATGTGCGCCAGCTTGTCCGGGTTGCGGATCGCGTAGATGCCGGTGATCCGTTCGCCGTCGGTAGCGAGCGCCATTGCCGATTCCAGCTTGCCGTCGACATATCGCAGGACGCCCGGTTCGCCGTTGATCAGCGCGTGGCGGTAAGCCATTTGAGGTCCATAGCGCCGCCCCGTCACCCAGAACAGATTCGCGATGCGAAACGCGCCATGCAGTACCTTAAAGACAGCCGGGACCTTGCCGCCGCCGTCGCCAACCAGTTCCACATCGTCGGCCAGCAGCGCTTGAATGGCGTCGCGCTCGCCTGATTGCGCGGCCCGCATGAACTTTTCGACCACCCGCCGGTGCGCTTCGCGCGGGATGTCGAAACGGGTGCGGGTTTGCTGCACACGCGCGGAAGCGCGATGGACCATTTGCCGGCAGGCGGCTTCCGTTTTGCCCAGCAGCGTGGCGATTTCGTCGTAATCGTGGTCGAACACCTGACGCAGCAGGAACGCGGCGCGTTCTTCAGCGGATAGCCGCTCCAGCACCCAAAGCAGCGCCACCGAAAGGTCGCTTGCGAGTTCGGCGGCCACCTCGGGCGTATGCTCGTCCGACGCCTCGACCAGCGGTTCGGGCAGCCACCGGCCGACATACGCCTCGCGTTCCACCTTCGCCGCGCGCAAGCGATCGATCGACAGCCGCGTCACGATGGTGACGAGCCAGGCCTCGGCCGATTGCACGGCCGAGCGGTCGGTGTTTTGCTGCCAGCGCAGCCAGGCGTCTTGCACGACGTCTTCGGCGTCGGCGCGCGTACCGAGCATGCGGTACGCCACCGAGAACAGGCGGGGCCGAAGCGCGTCGAAGGGGTCGGGACCGGCGGGTGAGCGAGTGGAGTCGATTGTCATGTCGGTTGACCGGGATCGGTATCGGCCTTGAAAATCGGCCTTGAAAAAGTGAGCGAATGCCCGTTAACCGACATAGACGACTGGCCCCGCCGTTTTGTGACAGCGCGGCGGCACGCGATAGCGGTCGGGTAAGCGCTATGCCCCAGGCATCGTCAGCCCGAATTCACGGGCGAGAATGCCGGCCAACTCATTCGGTGCCACAGTACGCTTTTCCGTCCGGCCATGCTCGACGATTTTGAGGCTGTCGCCACCCAGAATCTTACGGCCAGCCTCCGTCATCAGAACGGCTACGGTCATTCGGACGAAGATCGCTTCGGGGTGCGTCGAATTCAGGTAATTGGCCGGCACGAAATCGACCCACTCCTGAGGCGAGAGATCGAACGCGTATTGGTTCGTCCATTGCCCGTCCACCTTCGCGCGCAGCACGTAAAAGCCGTCGTCGCCCAAGGTCATCATGAACGTGTCGTCGTCCTGAGCGATTTCGATGTCCAAGGCGTCGAGCCGCATCGGCGCGCGAATGCCGTAGCTGCCGAAGCCCAGATCGCAGAGCCAGCGCTCATCGCCGAGCGTCAGCACGAGCGCCATATGCGTGCGCGGCCGGCGCGCCGGATAGAACATCGGCCGGGCCGCAACGAATTGATAAGGGATGCCCAGCGCCTCGAGCGCCATCGCGAACAAGCCGTTCACTTCGTAGCAGTAGCCGCCGCGCTTGCGGCCTACGATTTTCTCGACGATGTCCTCAGGGACGAGCGAGACGATCTTGCCCGCTTGCACATCGAGGTTTTCGAACGGCACCGAGAACAGATGGCGCC
The DNA here is from genome assembly GCF_051961175.1 of Trinickia sp. Classification (GTDB taxonomy): domain Bacteria; phylum Pseudomonadota; class Gammaproteobacteria; order Burkholderiales; family Burkholderiaceae; genus Trinickia. The sequence goes on from NZ_JBQCDN010000275.1 coordinate 62,032, forward strand.
GCATCATGCGTTCGACCGTTTCGATATCGGCCTTCGGCGTGCCGGTGTAGTCGATTCGGTGGAGATAGTCAGTCAGCGAAAAATTGTTGGCTTGCATGGGCATGGCCCCGTATGAATCGATTGGACGATGTGCGTGATGAATCGGGTTCGGCTAAACCGTTATCGCTGCAAGAACTGCGACGCGATCGAGAGCGCGTGCTCGATGGCCTGTGCATCGACGTCCAGATGTGTGACCCAGCGCTGGCGCGTCGCCCCGTACATCGAGACGACACCGATGCCGTGCTGCGTGAGGTGGGCGGCGAAGGCGGGCCCGACGGACGCTTCCACCCCGACAAACACGATGTTCGTATCGGGCTGCGTGACGGTCAGCCCCGGCAGCTTGCCCAAGCCTTGGGCCAGGGCGCGTGCATTCGCGTGATCTTGCGCGAGACGGTCGACGTTGTGCTCCAGCGCGTACAGGCCGGCGGCGGCGAGAATACCGGCTTGCCGCATGCCGCCGCCCAGCATCTTGCGCAGGCGGCGCGCACGCGCAATCGCTGCCTTGGGGCCGACGAGCACCGAGCCGACTGGCGCGCCGAGGCCTTTGGAAAGGCACACGGACACCGTGTCGAACGGCTGCGCCAAGGTAGCGGCGGGGACGCCGAGCGCGACAGCCGCATTGAAGAGCCGGGCGCCGTCGAGATGACAGGACAGGCCGTGCCGCTTGGCCAATGCCGTCGCGGCTTGCACGTAGTCCGTGGGCAGAATCTTGCCGCCGATCGTATTTTCGAGCGCGAGCAAACGCGTGCGGGCGAAGTGGGGATCGTCGGGTTTGATGGCTGCCTCGATATCGGCCAGGGCAATGGTGCCGTCCGCTGCGTGCTCGAGCGGCTGAGGCTGGATGCTGCCAAGCACGGCCGCCCCGCCGCCTTCCCATCGATAACAGTGCGCTTGCTGGCCGACGATGTATTCGTCGCCGCGCTCGCAATGCGTCATCAGCGCAATCAGGTTCGACTGTGTGCCGGACGGGACGAACAAGCCCGCTTCCTTGCCGATGATTTCGGCCACGCGCGCTTCGAGCCGCTTGACCGTGGGATCGTCGCCGAATACGTCGTCGCCCACTTCCGCCGCTGCCATCGCCGCTCGCATGGCAGCGCCGGGGCGCGTGACGGTATCGCTGCGAAAGTCGTATTTCAGTGCTGCTGCTTCCATCTTCGATCTCCTATCCGTAGTGCTCGGTCAGTGCGGCCATCATCGCATGACGTGCGCGGTGTCCCTATACACAACAGGGCCGAATCTGTTACATAACAGATTTTGCGATTTTTCCCGCACAGCTATCTATGGATTGCGCCGACGACGATACTCCTCTCTACCTTCAATTGGCGCAGCGGCTCCGGGACGGAATCGATCAGGCGGCGATGAAGGAGGGCACCCGCCTGCCCTCGGTGCGCATCCTCGCGGCGCAGCACGCCATCAGCGTATCCACGGCGCTACAGGCACTGCGTTGGCTCGAGACGCGCGGCTATATCGAGGCGCGGCCCCGGTCGGGCTATTTTGTCGCGAAGCGTGCCAAAGGCGGTAAACGGGCAAGCGGCGCGCGGGACGCCAAGACGCCCCGCGGGAACCGTTGGGCCCGGCCGGCGCCGGAACTCGACGTCCAGGCACGCGATCATCTCGCGATCGCTGCGGCCCCGGCACCGGCGACGGTACGTCTCGATCTGGCTTCCGCGGAAACGCACCTGTATCCGGTGGATCGGTTCAGCGTGCTCTTGCGCCGGCTCGCGTATCAGCACCGCGATCTCGTCGGCTCGCACGTGCGCGGCACGGGATATCCCGGGTTGCGCGCGCAGATCGCCCGGCGGGCGATGCAGTACGCGTGCGAACTCGATCCCGATGAGATCGTCGTGACGAACGGATGTGTCGAAGCCTTGAACCTGGCATTGCGGGCGGTGGCGCGTCCCGGTGACGTCGTTGCCGTCGAATCGCCGACTTATTTTGTCCTCCTGCAAATGCTGCGTGCGCTCGAGATGCCTATCCACCCGATTCCGGCCAGGCCGCAGGCCGGCATGGATATCGACGCGCTGAAGGACGCGTTCGATCGCGGGGTGCCGATCAAAGCTGTCGTGACGGTGGCCAACGGCAACAATCCGCTCGGCAGCGTGGCGAGCGATGCCCACAAGCGCAGGCTCGTTGCCCTTTTGCGCGAGCGCGATGTACCGCTGATCGAGGACGACATTTTCGGCGATCTTTGCTTCGGCGAAACGCGGCCGCGGCCGGTGCGCTCGTTCGACGATGCACAGGGCAACGTCTTGCTCTGCGGCGGATTTTCGAAAAGTTTGTGTCCGGGATTGCGTTTGGGATGGATTGCCGGCGGACGCTTCACCGAGCGTGTCAAAGCGCTCAAGTACACGACGAGCATGGCAACGGCCGAGCTTCAGCAGGCGGCCGTCGCCGAGTTGTTGGCGACCGGCGGCTATGCATTGCATTTGCGGCGATTGAAGACCGCCTTGCAGAGCCAGCAGCGCATGTTGCGCGAAGCGGTGCTGCAGTACTTCCCCGACGGGACCGAGGTGACGGATCCGGCGGGTGGCCTCGTGTTGTGGGCGAAGCTGCCCGCGATCGACGGCCGGCGGCGCAGCACGCGAACGCTGTTCGAACAGGCACGGGCCGAAGGCATCGGCTTTGCCCCGGGACATTTGTTCGGCGAGGGCGACGTATTCGACGATTGCCTGCGCTTGAACGCGGGCAATCGTTGGACGAGCGAACTGGACGCGGCGGTGAAGCGGCTGGGGGAACTGGCTGTCGATGCGATGCTTCCCTGAGCGCGTACGATGAACGGCGGTTACTTCACCAGCGCATCGAAGGCGTTCAACAACCGCTCCATGTCGGCCGCGTCGATATCGCCCATCGTCGAAATACGAAACAGGTGCTTCGACAAATCGCCCTGTCCCGCGTACACCACGAACCCACGCGCTTTCAACGCATCGTGCAGCGCTTCGTAATCGACTCCCGGGGGCAACGCATAAGCGCGCAGCACCACGGAAGATTCCCCGGGCGGCAGGATCGATACGATGCCGCGCGCAGCGAGGCCGCCGCGGACTTGTTCGGCCAGTGCCGCGTACCGGGCATGCCGCGCTTGAACGCCGCCTTCCGCCTCGAATTCGCGCAATGCCTCGACAAGCGCGTAGTACGCTTGCACGGACGGCGTGAAAGGCGTATTGCGTTGCGCTTGCAGCTTCGCCAGCCGCCCCAGATCGAGGTAGTAAGTCCGGCTCGCCGCGCCTTCGATCGCTTGCTTGCGCGCCACGACGAACGACGCGCCCGGCACCCCATGCAAGCACTTGTTGGCCGTGGCGGCCACCGCCGCGATGTTCGCTCCGTTGAAATCGATCGCCTCCGCCCCAAAGCTGCTGACGGCATCGACGAGCAACTGCGCGCCACGCGCCCGGCATGACGCGCCCAGGTTGCTCAAATCATTGAGCCGCCCTGTCGTCGTCTCGTGATGAACGATCGCGACGTGCGAAAACGGCCCGTTCGCATCGAGACACGCTTCGATGCGCGCGAGATCGGGGGCCTGCATCCATTCATGAGCGACGATTTCATGCGCGATGCCGTACTGCTTGGCGATGCTTTCCATCCGTTCGCCATACACCCCGTTCTGCACGATCAACAACTTACCGTGCCGAGGCACGAGCGAAGCGATCATGCTCTCGACGGCGCCGGTGCCTGAGGCGGTCATGAGGACTGCCGACCATTCTTGCGGATCGAGCCGATAGACACCGAGCAAGCGCGCCCGCGCTTCGTCCTGCAAGTCGTAAAACTCGCTTTCGCGATGGCATAGATCGGGTTGCAGCAAACTTTGCCGTACCCGCTCGGTCAAGGTGACGGGGCCGGGGTTCAGCAACAGCGTTTTCATTGTGGGCATTCCTCAAGCAGCGCCGATGTGGCGCATCAATCGCGCTTTGACATCGGCGGGGGAAATCGTCGGGCGGGGCAGGTTATCCGGTGTGCCGCGCCGGATCGCCAAGCGAGCGAAGTGCGGCCCGGCGCGCGTGTCGCCCAGAGGCTTGCGCGCGAAGAGCGTATCGACGAGCGAAAGATCGTCGCCTTCGATCGCACGAGCGTAGCCGCAGGCCGCGGCGACACCCGCGAACGAGACGTGCTGCGAGACGGTGGCTTGCCCGCCCGTGGAATCGTGTGCGCCGTTATCGAGCAGCAGATGCGTGAGGTTGCCCGGGCCATACGCACCTAGTGTCGCGAACGCACCCATGCGCATGAGCGCTGCGCCGTCGCCGTCGAGTGCAACGACATGCAGATCCGGCCGCGCGAGCGCGAGACCGAGCGCGAGCGGCATGATGCACCCCATCGATCCGACCATATAAAGCTGATTGGGCCGATCGTCGAGTGCATACAGCTCGCGCCCGCAAAATCCCGTCGAAGCGAGGACGACTGTCGATTCGACGGGCGTATGCGCGATCACGCGCTCGAGCGCATCGCGTCGCGACGGCAGGCCGTCTTCTGTGGCCCCGCGCCAGTCCGCTTGCGGCGTGCATGCCATGGCGCGCTGCGTGCGTGCTTCGTCGAGCGGGTAGGGCGCGACGCTGCCCTTTTGCATGACGAGCGCATACGGCCGCCCGGTTTTATCCATATGCGCGACGGCGCGCGCCAATGCCGGCTCGATCGCATCGGCATCGCGCGGGAACGGCTCCCAGGGAATCTCCATGGTCTCGAGCAGTACCGGCGTGATTGGGCCCATGAGCGCGTGCTGCGGCTCGTCGGACACGCCCGGCTCGCCGCGCCAAGTCACGATCAAGAGCTGCGGCAGCCGAAACGTCCAGGTGAGCGAGGTCAACGGGCTCACCGCGTTGCCGAGCCCCGAGTTCTGCATCATCGTGACGCCGCGCGTGCCGTCACGCGCGCCGAGCGTGATGCCGCCGATCAGGGCGACCGCATCGCCCTCGTTCGCGGCGCTGATGTAGCGCAGCGCCGGATCCTGCAGAACGTAGTTGATGAACGGGGTGAGAAATGAGCAGGGCACGCCCGCGTACCAGGTAAAGCCGCGGCGCCGAGCCGCTTCGACGAATTGCGCCGCTTCGATCATGGTGTGCCACCCTGCCCGTTGCGCCCGACGGCGAACGGCGTTTGCGCATGCGCGAAATCCCCCGCACGCCGGAAATCTTCGAGGTCGTTCACGCCGCACCAATGGCCGTGTACGTATTGCACTTCGATCGCTTCGCCTGCGTCGATCAGCGCGTTGATCAGCGCGGGGACGTCGAGTGCGTCGAAGTCGGGCTGCCGGCGCAGCTCGGCGAGCATCGTGCGCAAGCGCTCGATGCCGCGTCCGCGAACGCTGAGCAGGCCGATCCATCGCCCGTCGGGCGGCGCGCCGGCCGGTTTGCCGCTGTGAATCCGCTGCAGCAGCGTCTTGTGCCCGAACAGCGCGCGATCGTCGGGCGCCGAGCAATAGGCGAAATCGCGCACGCTTTGATTCGAGGCGTGCGGCTGCGATGAATCGACGACGACCGTGAATGGGGCATCGTTTTCCGCGAGGTCGCGCAGAATATAGCTGCGAAACAGCAAATCGCCGTATGAGAGCAACGTGTCGGTCGTGAGTCCACCGGCATCGACCGCACAGGCAAGCGAGGCCAATTCGCCGGTTTCGGCGTGCTGATTGTTGACGACCAGCTTGATCCCGGCCGCATCGATGGCATCGGCCCGGTATCCCCCCACGACGGTGATGTCATTGACGCCTTGTTTCTTGAAGGCATCGACGAGCCAGCGCAGGAGCGGTTTTCCCGCCACGGGCAACATGACTTTGGGCCGTTCTGCCGTGACGGCTTCGAGGCCATGCCCGCGGCTGGCTGCGAGCACGACCGCGGCACCGGGCTTGCGCGCGGCGGATAGATAAAGGCGCTCGGCCATCGAATATTCGTCGGCGTTTTGCAGCCGGAAGATCTCTTCGACGCTGGCGATGCGCTCCTCGACGTTGACGAGCGTTTCGCTGTCGTGGATCTCCTTTGCGACGGCTTGCATCGAAGAGGCCGCGGCGCGGACGAGATGGTTCGCCCAGATGACGGTACTGATACCGGCCTTGCGGAACACTTCGGTCGGCGTGCTGTAGTACTTCGTCGGGACGATGACGAGCGGTGCCCGCCCGGCCCATTCGCGCGCGAACGCCAGGATTTCGTCGGGGCGCGACAGCTTGCTGTGGATGAGGATCGCGTCCGCGCCGGCCTGGCGATACGCTTCCGCCCGGTCGAGCGCTTCTTGCAGGCCCCAGCCCGCGATCAGCGCTTCGACGCGCGCGACGATCGAAAAATCCGGTTCGGACTGCGAATCTTTGCCGGCCTTGATCTTGCCGCAGAACTCGTCGATATCGGCCAGCGGCTGACGTTCGCCGCCAATGAAGCTGTTCGTTTTCGGGAACTGCTTGTCTTCGATGCACACCCCGGCGATGCCCCGTTGCTCGAGCTTACGCACTAGGCGCCGGACGTTGTTGAAGTTGCCGTATCCCGTGTCGCCGTCGAGCAGGATCGGCAGGTCGCTGGCGTCGGCCATGAATTCGAGCGTGTCGACGACTTGCGTCCAACTCGCTTCGTTGTTGTCGCGCACGCCGAACTGCGCGGAAATCGCGAGGCCCGACGCCCAGATCCCTTTGAATCCCGCCTCGCGCACGATCCGGGCCGATAGACCGTTGTGCGCTTCCATGAGAAATTCGAGCGTGTCGCTGACGAGCAGCTCGCGCAGCCGCGCGAAGCGTGAGCCCGTGGCCGTTCCTGGTTCGCGCGCGTTCATCGTGCCACTCCCGCCGATTGAGCGAGGCGCGGCAGCACTTCGGCTTCTGCACGCGCAACGTCACCCGGAAAGTCGATTTCGATCCACGGCAAGCCTGTCACGTCTGCTACGTCGTACCGGCGTCCGCCTTCGAGCAGCAGGTCGCGCACCGCTTCTTCGTGCGGCATGTGTTGCCGCCCGGTGTGCACATAGCTAGCGACGATGTCGGCGAGCCGGCGCGCGGTCTCTTCGCGAAAGCGGAAAAAGCCGACGGATTCGCCGATCGTGTCGTAGTCGAGCCCGACAGCGAGCTGCTTGCGCAGCTCTACCGGCACGCCGTCCTTGAGGCAGAGCTTCACAGGCTCGTCGCCCGTTTCGAAGTCGCGATCGATCAGCAGGCGATCGGTGCTCGGGCCGGCCACGAGGGCTTGCAAGATCGCTTCGTCATAGAGGACATCGGCGTCCATGAGCAACACATCGCCGCCGCGCGTCAGCGCATCGGCCATCGTATGCACGGTGAGCACGCTGCCGAGGTCGTAGCGGTCATTGATCACGACGGAAGGTTGCGGCTGCCAGCCGATGCGGCCGAGTTCGGCGGTGATCTGTTCCGGCTGGAAGCCGAGGGCCAATTCGATTTCGTCCACACCGTGCGCGCGCAATGCGCGCAAGTGGCGCTCGAGCAGCGTCACCCCCTGAAAGCGCAACAGGCACTTCGGGAACTGCTGCTGCGGGGGTTGCTGCAGGCGCAGGCCGAGGCCCGCGGCGAGAATGATGGCTCGCATCTTTTTCTTCTCCTGTCAAAAGCCGAGACGCGCTGGCGGGCGGTCCGCGTCAATCGGCAAGTGGCCACCCGGCTGCGCGCCGGCGTCGCCAACCTCGTTCACTCCATTGCAAATAGACAATGCCGGGCAAACCGAAGGCCAGTTCGCGTGCGCGTTTGGAGAGCGAGAGCGCGAGCGCCGCATCGGGCGGCAAGCCGACGACCGACGCCAGCAACAGATAGCCGCCCTCTTGCGCACCGAGCGATCCCGGAATCGCAAATGCTGCGCCGCGTATCGCTTGCCCTACGCTTTCGAGCAGCAACGCATCGAGCCAGTTCACCGGGTGGCCGATGAAAGCGAGTGCGAGCCATACTTCGCCGATGCCGACGACCCAGCCGACAAAGCTGAGCGCAAACGTGGCCGTGATTCGACCGCGCGAGCGATACAACGCGCGCACGGCCTCGTCGATCGCATCGGCGCTCGCGGCGGAGGCCATCGCGCCATGCGGGCCGAAGAACTTGCCGAACAGACGCGAGAACCGGCCGAACAGGCCGCGTTGCTGGAGGTAATAAAACGCAGCGACCGCAACGGCGAGCACCGCGCTCGCCGCGAGTGCCGCGAGATGCAGGGCATGCGTTGCCCCGGCGCTGCCTTCGGTAGAGAACGCCGCGAATGCCATCAGCCCGACGAGCGCGAAGGCGATTTGGGCGACCGATTGCAAGGTGGTCGAGACGGTCACGGCGGCGGCCGCGTCGCGCATCGGCGTGCCGTGCTGCGCCAAATGGCGGGCCATCAGAACGGGCCCGCCGATTTGACCGGCAGGCAGCAAGCTATTGACCGATTCGCCGGCCCATCGCGCGCGCAGCGCATAGGCGAAGGAGCCGGGCGGCGTCACCAGCACGGCAATGGCTGCCGCATCGATGACGAGCGGGAGCAGATGAAACGCCGCCACGAGTGCGAGGCCCCAACCCGCGCTCGCGAGCGCGGCCATCACGGCCCCCGCGCCTTGCCATGCGAGCAATGCAACGAAAACCGCTGCACCGAGCGATAAGAGGATTGCTGCGGAGCGCGTCATACGCCGTCTCGGCCGGCAGGCGGTTTGGTATTCGGACGCAGCGAGCGAAATACCTGGCGAAAGCCGAAATAGGCGATCGCGTCTTTCATGTTCGAGATGAAGCGGCGCCACGGACGCATCCGCGCATCGGTCACATATTCGAACGTCAAGGACACGCGCATTTCGCCAGCCTTCGACGGTGTGATCCGGTGACGCAGCTTGTCGCCGTCGAACAGGACGGCCGCGCCCGGCGGGTACTGAATCGAGTCGGCCACCGCCTGCGCACCCGGCGTGCGTGTATGGAGTTCGTAGTCGAGGCGGCAGGATGAATCGTCGATCACCCCAAGCAACAGCGTATAGCGCCTGCCGTCGTAGTAGGACGTATCGTAATGCCAGCCGATATGATCGCCTTCGCGCGTGTAGTAGTAGAGGGCGTAGGCGTGCGGGTCGTCCTCGGGCGAGAGCTGCAGCGTATCGCCGGTGATGGCCTCCAGCCATTCGATCAATGCGCGCGAGCGATACAGCTCTGCAATATGCGGGGCGAGCCGGTCGATCGGATGACGGCTGACGCTGCCGCCTTGCTTGTGGCCGGGCAGGTAGTTGCGGTTGACGGCCGGTTCAAGCGCGCGGGCGCTGCGAGCCAGCTGCGCCGTGACGTCGGTGGGCAGGAATCGGTCCAGATAAAGGAATGCGCCCTGTTCGACGAACTGCCCGCGCAGCCGTTGTCGATCAAGGCCGCGGATCGCGGTACCCAAGACGCCGTCGATCGACGTATCGGCCTGCCGCGCCGCTGCCCGTGCGGGCACCTCATCCACCGGCGCGTTCACCGCGACACCCACGCTTCGTCAGGCTGTTGCCGCGGCTCGCGCCTGCGCCGCACGATGCGCCAGTAATCGATCGTCACCCAGACTGCGAACAAGGGCGCACCGATCGACGCCGCGACGACGAACGGTTCCACTTGACGCGAGAGTGTGACAAGCGGCAGCAGATAGAGGACATCTTCGGTTTCGAACCCAGCTGCCGATGCTTGCTGCGTTCCCGCTTTGCCTGCCATCGCTTCGATACGCATGCGCAGATAAAAGATGAGCGCGACGGCGACACCGGCGATCGCGCCGAGCCATGCCGGCTGCGCGTAGGGGCTATCGCCGTGCATGAGGGCAACGCCGACGCCCATGGAGAGGAACAGCGCGATCGTGACGAACGCGTCGCTCGCCAGATCGTAGAAATGGCCGAACTTGCTCGACTTGCCGCTGATGCGCGCGAGCTCTCCGTCTGTATGATCGATGAAATTCGACAGCACGATCAGCAGCGCACCCACGTTGGTCGAAACGAACCCGCCCCGCGCGAGCGCGGCGGCGCCGGCAATGCCGACGGCGAGACGCACGGTGGTGAGGTGATTCGGCGTGATGCGCGACGACTTGAGCGGGGTGACGAGACGGCGAGCGAGCCTGGCGTCCCACGTGCGTGGCAGGGGAGCGATGGCGCGATGAGGAGGTTCGACGCGGTTGTCCATCCGCAGAAATATATACGCTTTTACGCAGTGTTGTCTTCCAGCTCGGCACGCGTGTGGACAGCGCACGCATAGCGCGCGTGGGCGAACGTGCGCCAAACGCGTTAAAGTGCGGGACTTTCGCCTCAATCGCATTCGGCACGCAGTGTGCAACGCGCACATTTCCAATTGTTACCGGCCCGGCTGTCTCCCGGCGCTTTCGCTAACATGAATCGTTTCGTCCTCGCCCTTATCGCACTCTTCGCTGTGTTCGCTACGGTATCGCCCGTACCGGCCTTTGCGACGCCGCTCGATGAGCCGCTGCATTGCGACCGTCCCGCGCGGGCGTTCATCGGCGCGTTGGAATCGCAAGGCTTGATCGATCCGCATCCGTCGCATGTGGAACCCAACTCGATCAATGCGTTCGATCCCACCCACAATGCGGATTTGACGGCCTTCGGCTTTCATGTGTTCGCCATTGTCGGGTACCAGAAGGACGATCCCATGTTTCAGAAAGGAGACGGCAAGCCGCTCGCCGATTCCGCTTATGGCGCGGTGGTGCTGGGGGCGACCGACAGTGTCAAGACGGCGGTCAGGGCTGCGGGGAGTTCGGCGATCGTCCATCATGTCGCGCCTTTCATCACGGCAATCTTTTGCCAGGACGGCGCGGGCAAGCCTGCGGATTAATGCGTCAGCCCGAATAGCCCTGCTGCTTTCATTTTTCTTTCATTTGCGGGGTAATGGACCGGTTTCGGTAGTTCGTTCTCAGGGTGAACCCGGGGTGAGCGTACTTTCTTGCCGATTGCTGTCTTTCCCGCGAAACGATTCGCATCCCATTAGTTGGCAATAAGCAACGACGCGCAGCGAGTGCGCATCGCGCGATGGACTTGGCCGTAGGGTCGTGCAACCATCGTCTCCATTGCGTCGTTACGACGAATAGTTCGAGAAAGACCGCGCGGCCGATCGTTTCCAGATAATGAGAATCGGGCCTGCCATAGATAGAATCTTTCCAATGAATTCGCCGGCTTGGAGCATTCGATGAAAAAGCACATTTTTTTGCTGGCTGCGTCTACGGCCTGCGCCGCCCCTGCGTTTGCGCAGAACAGTGTCACGCTGTACGGCTTGATCGACGAAGGTTTGAACTACACGAACAATGTCCAGGGCGGCCACAATTACGAGCTGGCGAGCGGTGACGTTCAGGGCAGCCGTTGGGGGTTGAAGGGTACCGAAGATCTCGGCAACGGCCTCAAGGCGGTGTTCCAATTGGAGAATGGGTTCGACGTCAATTCCGGCCGCTTGGGCCAGAGTTCGCGCATGTTCGGCCGGCAGGCTTTCGTCGGCTTGTCGAGCGATGCCGGCACGGTCACGCTCGGGCGCCAGTACGATGCTGTCGTCGATTATCTGGCGCCGACGACGGCGAACGGCAACTGGGGCGGCTCTCTGCTGTCGCATCCGTTCGACAACGACAATACGGACAACTCGTTCCGTGTCAACAACACGATCAAATACGCGAGCCCGGACTACGCCGGCTTCCAGTTCGGCGGCACCTACAGCTTCAGCAACGGTACCGGGTTCTCGAACAACCGCCAATATAGCCTTGGCGGTCAGTACCAGAACGGTGGATTGTTGGTCGCCGCGGCTTATTTGCAGGCGAACAATCCCGGGGTGACGCAGGGCGGGGCGATCGCCACGGACGACGCGAACTTCGCTTCGTCGCGCCTGCGCATCTTCGGCGGCGGCATCAATTACACGTTCGGGCCGGCAACGGCGGGCTTCGTCTATACGAATACGAACATCAGCAACCCGACGAGCAGTGCGTACCTGACGTCCGCCGATTCACTGTTCCCGACCACCGGGCCGCTCGCGGGTGCGACATTGAATGCGCTGAAGTTCCAGAACTTCGAAGTGAATGGCAAATACCAGCTTACGCCTGCGTTGTATGTCGGCGCGCAGTACGTCTATACGGTGGAACATTACGAATCCACGCTGGGCGGCGTGAAGCCGAAGATCCATACGTTTGGATTGATGGTGGATTACAACCTGTCCAAGCGGACGGACGTCTATATACAAGGCGCCTTCCAAAAGGTGGCCGGCGACAGCACCGGCTCTTCGCTCGACCATGCCTTCATACCGGGCACGGACGATGTATCGAGTACGTCGAAGCAGGCTGTCGCGCGCGTTGGCATTCGGCACAAGTTCTAAACAAGTTCTAAGAAAAATAATCGCGGTGCGTGCGCGCGCCGCATGTCTCACCTCAACCCATCCGTCGCATCTGCGCGGATGGGTTTTTTAATCGTTCTTGGTCGAACAGGGACAATGATTCCCAAGGGTGGCGCGCAACTTGCGGGGCGGCGTATGCCGGGCGGCTGTTCGGAACTGCGGAACGGTGAGACTATTCGAACGATCAGGAGGCACAGGGCCATGAGCAATACACAAGAGTTAGCGGCGCGGCTGTTGGAAGCACGCCGCACCCACACGCTGATCGACGCGGGCTCGGTTCAGTCGTGCGTGCCGGCGAACGCCGACGAAGCTTATGTCGTGCAGCAACTCGTGCTCGACAAATTGGGCGGGTGCGCGGGCTATAAGATCGGCGCTGGCTCGGCAACGGCGGTGCCGCAATGTGCGCCGCTGCCTGCGACGCGCGTGTTCGGCGCAGCGGCGGGGATTCGCGCCGGTGATTACGCGCGTATCGGCCTCGAGCTCGAGATCGCATTCAGCTTCGCCGAGGATGTGGACCATCGGCTGTCGGAGCAGGCCGACGAAGTGATCGATGCGATCGATACGATGTCGGTCGTCGCCGAAATTGTCGATAGCCGGTTCGATGCGTGGCCGGATGTCGATCCGTTACTTCAGCTCGCCGATCTGCAAAACAACGGGGCGCTCGTGATGGGCGATACCCGTCCGTACGATCGCAGTTTCGATGTCAGCGCGCCGCATGTCAGTTTTTACTGCGGCAACCAGGAGATTTTCCAAGGGGTTGCGCGGCATCCCGCGGGTGATCCGCGACGCTTGATTGCTTGGCTCGTGGCGCGCACGCTCGAGACGGGACATTCGATTCCGGCGCGAACGGTATTGACGACGGGCTCGTATACGCCGCTTTACATCGCGACGGGGCCAGGGAAGGTGCGCGGGGAGATCGAAGGGTTCGGGAAAATCGAGTTCGAGATTCGGTAGGAGGAGCGGCGCTTCGGATACCGCTACTCCGGCTCCCCCGCCCGCCGTGCCACCACTTCCACCAAACGATCGCCGGCAAACGATGCCGCCGCAAGTGCCGTGACTTCCGGGTACGCCAGGCGTGCAATGTCGGTCAGCACCTGCCCGGGCGGCGCCTCGACGAGTACCGTCGCACCGCGTTCCACGATCGTCGTCAAGGCGTCGAACCATCTCACCGTGTAGCGCATATTCGTGGCGAGGTCTTCGCGGATGTCTTCGCCGCGACGCAGCGCACGAGCCCGGCGATTGCCGACGTAGACGTGCGTCGGTGTGCGAAACGATATCGTCGACGCATAGGCGTCCAGCGCTTCCGATGCTTCTTTCAATAGTTCGCAGTGCGAAGGAACGCTGACTGCAAGACGCTTCGCCCGGTGTGCCCCGGCGGCGCTCGCGCGCTCGTTGAACGCGGCGAGCGCGGCATCGGAGCCGGCAACGACGATTTGCCGCGGTGCATTGACATTGGCGACATACACGCGCGAATCGGCCGCATCACCCGACGCGCCGTTCGATGTCCCGATCAATGTCTCGATTTGCGCTTCTGTTAACCCCTCGATGGCCGAGAGGCCATATCCGCTCGGATAGGCGCGTTCCATCAACTCGGCACGCGTTCTGACCATCCGCAGCGCATCGGCGAAGGCGATCGAGCCACATCCGACGGCGGCCGCGTACGCACCGACGGACAAGCCCGCATGAAGTTGCGCTTCGATGCCGGCGTCCGCAAGACGCCGCTGGATCGCCACGCCGGCCACGACAAGCGAAACCTGAACGGCCACGCTCGATCTGAGCGCGTCGCTCGAATCGAGGGTACTGACATCAAGCGACAAGACGTCCGAGGCTTCCGCGATCGTCGCGTCGACGACGGGATGCGGCGGCAAGCGATGTAAAAAGCCGGCGCTTTGCGCGCCTTGGCCGGGGTAGAGCAGCGCGAGCATCAGCACCCCGCCTCATGCATTAAGGCACCGGGTGCCCATGGGTCTTCGACGAGACCCGGGCCTCGTGCCGAGCGAACCATGACGCGCGGCTTGTCTTGCGCCCATTCGCTGAGCGCTACCCCGCCGGCAGGCGATTCGAGTTGAGCATCGATG
>NZ_JBQCDN010000276.1:0-2188 GCF_051961175.1 Trinickia sp.
CGTTGCAACTGCACCATCATCGCGCCGAGCATTGGATCGTCGTTCGCGGCACGGCTCTCGTCACGCGCGGCGAGGAGCAGTTCCTGCTCGGAGAAAATCAATCGACGTACATTCCGCTCGGTGTCAAACATCGGCTCGAAAACCCGGGGAAAGTGCCCCTCGAACTCATCGAGGTCCAATCGGGCGCTTATCTCGGGGAGGACGACCTCGTCCGTTTCGAGGATGTCTACGGACGCGCGACCTAGCAGTGCGCGGCTGCCGGCGGTAGTCCAGCCGGCAGCCGTGGCGCGTTTGGCGACGGAGCATACGTAGCTACCGTTTTTGAACTCGATCCATGAACGTTTACGACGCTGCGTTGGAGCATGTCCGAAATTCGATCGGAACGGCGGAGGTGCTGGGCCTGAAGTCCTGCGCCATCCTCGTGTCCGATCTGAAGCTCGTGTTGGAAATGCTGGAAGACGCTCTGCGTGACCAGCAGGGCGGCACGCAACAAAAGGCGCAATAACAGGCGGACGCGATCCTGACAACGCTACATTTTCGAGGACGACGCCAGTGAATGATTTGGCTCTCAATTCCCTTTACGTGCAGACGGGTGGCGAACGCAGCCAACTGTCGGCACGCGACATGTTCAAGCTGCTGCGCGACCACATCGTGGAGGTGCTGGGCATTGCCCTGTGCGTCACTGCGCTGGCGCTTGCCTATGTATTTATTGCCACGCCCGTGTACGAAGCGGATGTCCTCGTGCGCGTGGACCAGACCGAACCGAATGCGCTAGGTCTTTCATCGCTCAACGGGCAACAAGGACAGCAATATGCGCCGCCGGCCCCGTCGCCTTCGGCGGAGATGGCCGTCATGCAAAGCCGGTCGGTGCTCGAGCCGATCATCCAGAAGTATCGGTTTGACGTCACGATCACGCCGAAGACGTTGCCGGTCGTCGGCAACTTCATCCGCCGATTGGCGACGGCCGGGGAGCCGGCCCGTGCGTGGTTCGGCATGAGTTCGTATGCGTGGGGCGGCGAGCAGATCCATATCGGCCAACTCGATGTGCCGCATTCGCTCGAGGAGCGCGATCTCACGCTGACCGTTCTCGATGGCGGCCGCTACGAACTGAGCGGCCCGAATGGCGCAATCTTGACGGGGCAAGTGGGGGCGCTCGTCCATTCGGGCAACGGCGTTTCAATGCGCGTGACTCAGCTTGTCGCGCGGCCCGGCACGCAATTTACCGTGAAGCACTGGGCGATGCTCGATGCGATCAAGCGCTTCGCCCACGACTTGAAGGTGACCGACAAGGTCAAGGATACGGGGCTTGTGCAGATCGCCTATACGGATACGCGTCCGGGCATGGCGGCCGAGATCGCCAACGCGATCTCGCAGCAGTACATGGCAACGGCCGTGGCGGCTAAACAACGCAACGACACAGCGACGCTGACGTTCATCAACAACGAGTTGCCGCGGTTGCACGCCGAGCTCGAAAAGGCCGAGCAAGCCCAGGCTTCCTATCAGACGACGGCGCAATCGATGCAGCCGACGGCGGAAGCGCAAGCCTACCTGCAAGGCGGTATCGACTTCGATCGGCGTATCGCGGATCTGCAGATCCAGCGGACGCAATTGCTCGATAAGTACACCCCGGACAGCCGTTGGGTGCGCAATATCGACCAGCAGTTGAGTCAGCTGCAAGCGCAGAAGAACGAGTTCAATTCGCGCTTCACCGCGATGCCGGCGTCCGAGCGCAAGAATGCCGATCTGGCGCGTAACGCGAAGGTGGCCGAGCAGGTCTACCTCGGGATGACGCAAAAGGCGGAGGAGCTGTCGGTACGTCGTGCGAGTACGACGGGCGGCGCCCACATCGTGGACGAAGCCGAAGTGCCGTTCAAGCCCGTCAAGCCGGAGCCGCTGCTGATTTTGCCGGGAGGCGCCGTACTCGGGCTTTTGCTCGGCACGATCTCAGTGTTCGTGCGCCGTCACGTCATGACGGGTGTCACCGATCCGCTGTTCGTCGAAGCGCGGCTGGGTGTGCCGTTGATGGGCGAGGTGTTCTATAGCCAGCAGCAGGTACGCCTGGATCAGGAAGTCGGCGCACTGCAGCGGCGTTCGCTCGCCTCGCGCAGTACGACGCCGGCCGCGAACAATGCCCCTGTGCGCCTGCAGCACCGTCAGGAGCCGAGATCGGAAGAGCGTCGTGTAGGGA
>NZ_JBQCDN010000277.1:0-12919 GCF_051961175.1 Trinickia sp.
GCGAGACTGCGTGCACAGTTTTCCACCGAAGGTTTGGAGGGCGAGCTGTCGCGGCGGTTGATGCGGGCTTCGGGATATGGGGTGTAACTGCATAGCCGAAGCGATCGAAGGGGGCGCTATCACGGAACAATGAACGCTGAAAGCGCTGCGGCACCGGGCACCCCGCCACCTGCGATGGGCTACGCCTTGCTCGTCGCACCACGCGCGTCGACCTTGGCCAATTGGAAGCTCGATGAATGCCCCGGCACCCGGCGCCGGGCGTTTAGGGAATGATGCCCAACATGACCTGGGTGCGCTTTTCCGACAGGAACGACGCACTGTACTGGCGGTCAAGGCAAATAAGCTTGGAACGAGCAACCCCGCAGCCTACCAGGAGCTCTTCAAGCGAAACCAGGTGGTCGAGCCATCCAAGGTCCTTCGCCCGGACGATCACACCTTTGTCGGCACTACTGAGCACAATAAGCGGCGGGAGCGCAGTATGGCTGGCGAAGAGGTGAGCGAATAGGTCCTTCTCGCCGGGGTCCATATTCATACAGGCCGCATGCGCGCTCGTAAGCCTGTTGCGCTCCTGCCGGCTCACGATGTGGGAGGCTTTCAACCCTGCTTTCAGCGCCGCCGCGTCGACATGCACCCGATCATGGCTGGTCGTCTGCCCGGTGAGCGCCTCCCGCTCGCACATCTCGTGCCGTCTCAAGGTGATGTCCATTGGATAACTCCGGCCAAACCGAGATGCGGAATGATTCAATGATGACATTGGCGTCCAGAAAAATACGTCGTTGTGTCATGCGCGCTGGGGTCAGGACTTGAACGGATCGTGCAGTTCGTATGCCGTGAATAGGCCCGAGAGATCACCCAACGACATCCCTAACGTTTGCGCAGCCTTGCGTGCCGTCAATCGCCCACGGTCAAGCGCCACATGAAGCTCCCCGACGAAACTTCGCGAGAATGGCTTCGGCACCTCTTCCGCGTTTGCTTGGCGGCGGACAGCGCCGAGCGCGACACGCGCGGCATCGTCAATGCGGCCCAGGCTCTTAAGGCGCCATCCGAGTGCTTCCGCCGAAACGCACAACTTATGGGCCACGTCGGCCAAATGGCCGGCATCCTTCGCACGTTCGGGATCAATAAAAGCGTCCAGCGAGCTGCACGGCATCAACAGCGCTGCGGCGAAGTTGTCGGCGAGTTGCTCGATGCGCCTACTGAGCGCGGTACTGCGGTCGCTGAGGGAATTCGACTCACGATGCTGGGGCACCATCCGCTCCCACGTGAGTACATGAAAGAGTTCGTGCGCCAAATCAAAGTTGCGTCGCGCCGCGTTTTCGCGCCGATTGACGAGGACAACACCAAGCTCGGACAAATGGCATGCGGCGCCCGAGATGGTGCCCTTGATGTCGCACAACTCCTCGTTCGTGTCGACGAACAGCACGGGAATATCGAGCGTGGTTTCGACGTAATCGACGAGCTTTCGAGCTGGCACCGGGCCGAGCCTGAACTCCGATACGAGGTTCTCGGCACTCTGCTGCGCCTGCTCAAATGAACTCCTCGCGTCAAGGCGCAACGAAAACCCCAAAGCGCTGCGATCTGCTGGGGAGTGGGCGCGCAGCCAGCGCAAGAGGCCTACCCAGCCCGCGGCCTTCTCTTCGAACCGGTTGAGCACCTCCTCCGGCACGTCCTTGCTAGCACGCCACGAGTACTGAGCTTCCCCAACCACGCTGAACGGATCGATGAAATACTCGAGATCCTGGTCGAGCAAGTCGCTGAACTTGAGCAGCTCGTCGTCGCTGACCGATCGCTTGCCATTCTCTATGTCCGACAGCGTCTGCCGGTCGTTGAACCCAATCGCCGTAGACAGATCGTCCTGCGTCATGCGCAGGGCATCGCGCGCGATTTTGACGCGTAGGCCGATGATGACAGGAGAAATCGAGCGCATTGCCGCCGCCGTTGAGGAGGGTGTGGAAGCGGGCATTTTATTCTTGCAAATCGCAATTTGCAAGAAACGCCAGGACAGCGACTGGCCGGCGGCGACGGCAGGTCCATCTCGAGTGGCATCGGGCAATCTCGTCCGCGCCTGCCGCCCGCGTCGCCGCTATGAATGCACACTCACGATCTTCCGAATGAGATGGTTAAGCGTATCCTGCGCTACGCGAGGCACCGGTCGGCGAAATGGCGGAGCCGGCCAAAGCGTCAAGCCCACTCTTTTCTTCCACGCCCCGGGTGCGGCTTCGTCGTTTGCGTTGGAAAGGCAGTCGGACAAGCAGGCGGTGAATGACCTGCGCACTCGGCATGTGGGGTTGGTCGTTAGTCAGCCTTCCCGGCACGAAACAGAAGCTCCCTGGCAGTTCCGGTGGCCGAGCTCCCGCCTCGGCAGCGCCTCTACCGAGGCAAAAGGTCTTGGTCCGCCAATCGGATTTCGATCGCATTCGCGATTTCGACGTGATCCGGATTGTCAGCGGAGAACACGGCGTCCGCGACGCTCACGATGATCGTTCCAGTTTGCTTCTCTCCTTCCATGACGGGCAGCAGTTCCGCCGCTTCGGGGAGTTGCTCGCTCACGATCGCTTGCGGAAGATAGAGCATCCAGCCAACCCCCGGTCGCTTGGGGAACACCTGATACGTGGTGTAGTACCGTAGCGGGCCGACTTCGATGTAGAAGGCGCCAGGGCATATGTCAAGCAGTCCAAGCATGAGTTGTTGCATGTTTCTCGCGCTGTCAAGCGCGTCGACCTCGTCGAATTGCAGATCGAACAAGCAGATCGGCGAATCAGGATTAGATGAAAACGAAACAGAGAGCACCCCGCCCTTTCCTTTCTCGCTTCCGCTCCATACGCCCGTACTCCGATAGTTAGCCATTCCGTCCTTCCCGTCCTGCACTCGCTGGATCTCGAGCGCGGCAGGCGTTGGACCGCCGCAGTCGAACGCACGGTATGCAAGGGACTTCTTCCGCGTTGGGGCTGCCGGATGCCAAATTTCGATTGGAAGACCGAATGGTTCGAACAGTTGTGCGATTCTCCAGATGGTCCGAAGGTGTTCCTCTCGTGACGGGAGAGTCGGCTGTTGAAGTCTGAATGCCAAAAAAACGTTCATTTTACGGATAAAGTAAGGGTTCAATGGAAAAATTTTTCTCAGCAAAAATTTTAGAGAAATATCTATGCGAGATGGGCTGCATGAAATACCAGGTTAGCCGCGTCGGCGGATTGAATTTTGCAATATCACTTTGTTTGCTGGCCTGATGGAGCATGCGCTGAACACCGAACGCTCTGAAGAAGCGCTTCGGGCCACCAGTTTTCTTATCGAAAAACTGATCATACCTAGCCTTTGCCTCCTGAAGACGGCATTCCGTCGTTTGGAATCCATCGAATTCCATATTCATGAATTTCCATTCCGTGAATGGCGCGAAGCCAGTAACGCGCGCTTGATAGTCGCGGGAAATTTTCGACATGTGCCATCGCCTCGTAATCAGCCCGCCCCTTCGCGGGGGGCATTGCGCGTGCGACTCATAAGGCAACGGCACTGCGCGTGCTGCCGAGTTCGACTTCGCTTTGTCGGACTCGAGACCGTCTTGGTCAGACTGTGCTCTGTCGGCAAGCCCGCGCACGGCACCTCCCACCGCAGTTAGCAATCCCAAAAGTGCAAGGCCCGCCTGTTCGAGGCGCGAGCGGCGCGTCGATGCCATTATTTGTTCTCCTGTAGCTGCAGTGACTTATTGCGAAGCACCTCGATCAAATCCGCAAAACGCTCGTCCGGAGCAGCACCAGGCTTTCGAAGCCATCGCCGAATCGACGGGTGGCGATGGAAACCGGGCGCCTGTATTTCGAGATAGATGAAGTCCGCGAGTAGCTTGTCGCGTGATAGCCCTGCCGCCTTAGCTTCGGCGAATGCTTCGGTGAGCTTGTCGGGGAAGGCTGGGTCGTCGGCCAGCGTCGGATCGACCTTGCGGATGCTGTCTCTCACGGCCGCTATGAACTCTCGTTCTCCCTCGGTCAAAAACATTGTTTTATGGTTGTGCATGTTTTGATACGGACTTGGATATGAGCGGTAGGTTGATGGCGTTCTGCGCCGAATGCCAACAGCCGCAGTTGCATCGAATTATTTTGATTGCGTACCGCGGTCGTAGCTGTCGCAGTGGAAAAATTAGGACAAACGGAAGTGCGGGAAGTGAACCGGCTCGTTGCCCCAGCTCACTGCCTGCCTTCAGTCGTCAAGCATGCGTGATGAAATGCCTGCCCAGTTCAACCGCGATTTCGAGGCGCTGCCGCGACATGGACCCGGCTTGCCCAACGTGGCCAACTTCATGCGCGGGTGCCGGGACCGTACTATGACGCCGCCGCTTATTGTCGGTTTTCAGCCGCCGCTCACAAGAGTTCGACGATGCTTGGAATAGCGATGTTTCTCCGCGGCGGAGGTGACAGAAGGAGATCGATGGAATGGCAGAAATCCGGTCGTCGGCACCGTTCTTGGACCGGGGGCAGACCGGACTACAACCGAAGCGGTAACCACGCTGGGAGCGCTGCACACGGTCGGAGGCATTATGCCTGCCAGCCCGACCGGCGGGGGTGCTCATGCAAAAGCAGAGGCATTGTTTGGAAAAAAGGATGGTCCCGCACCGGACGTGGTTGTCGACTGCATTCACCGCAAGGAGATTTCCGTTGTTGTTCGTTGGCTGTCTTTGAAGTTCACGGCGGCATGGACTGCAAACCCCGTCCCGCCCCCCCTGGGGCCGTGAGCGCAAACTTCGGCGCTGTCGTTCACTCCGACGCGGGCAAGGCTATCCCGAAAAAGCTATTCGAAAATGCCATCGATGCACAAGCTTCCGCGCTTCTCCTGACGGACGAGCTTAAGCGGATGGACGAGGCGATAGCTGACCGTCTGGCGAATGCAAATCCCACGCTTTGAATTTGGGCATATGCAGTTGCCCGCTTTGCATTCGGAGGATGGTGTCATCGCGGTACGCTCGGCTGTTGCCCCCGCTGCCGGAGCAGCGCTTCTTGCGACGTTCACCGATATCAAAACTTACGCCGACGGGTCCTGCTCGGCGGCTGGTGACGGCTATCGCCCCCTTTGCCAACGTGGGCTTACACATATCGTCAAAAAACGATATATGATTCTGCCACTGACGATCCACTTAGCACTTCGTGCATGCCGCGCGAAGGGTGGAAAGTCCGGACGCTTGCAATGACGCTCGATATCGACGCCATCCACAAGGCGCTGGCCAACCCCGTGCGACGCGAGATTCTCGCGTGGCTCAAGGAGCCGGGTGCCTACTTCCCCGAGCAAGAACTACCGCTCGACTGCGGCGTATGCGCGGGCCAGATCAACGCGCGCTGCGGTTTATCGCAGTCGACGGTATCGGCCCACCTCGCCACGCTGCAAAGCGCGGGGCTCGTCACGGTGAACCGGATCGGCCAGTGGAGCTTTTTCAAGCGTAACGAAGCCGTCATCGAAGCGTTTCTCGCCTCGCTGCGCGACGAACTCTAAGGCAGACGCACGCCCCAGCGTTCCTGCGCAGTCCGATGGATTGCACGCCCGTCGTACATCACGGTGGCCCACTTCCGTGCGCCGCCCCTATGAGGAAAAACTTGCCATGCCTACTTTGTTCGATCCGCTCGTCGTCGGCGACCTGACGCTACCCAATCGCATCATCATGGCTCCGCTTACGCGCCAGCGTGCCGGCGACGAGCGCCTGCCGAACGCGTTGATGGCGCGCTACTACGCCGAGCGCGCAACGGCCGGCCTGATTTTGACCGAAGCGACATCGGTCACGCCGCAAGGCGTCGGCTATGCCGCTACCCCCGGCATCTGGTCGGACGGGCAAGTGGCCGGTTGGAAAGTCGTGACGGACGCCGTGCATGCCGCGGGCGGCCGCATTTTCCTGCAGCTGTGGCACGTGGGCCGCATCTCCGATCCGGTCTTCCTGGATGGCGCATTGCCCGTCGCACCGAGCGCGATCGCCGCCGGCGGCCATGTGAGCCACATTCGGCCACAACGCCCGTTCGTCACGCCGCGCGCGCTCGAACTCGATGAGATCGGCGATGTCGTTGCCGCCTTCCGCAAGGGTGCAGAAAACGCCAAAGCCGCCGGCTTCGATGGCGTCGAGGTGCATGGGGCAAACGGCTATCTGCTCGATCAGTTCCTGCAAGACAGCACGAACCAGCGCACCGACGCCTACGGCGGCTCCATCGAAAACCGCGCACGCCTCTTGCTCGAAATCGTCGACGAATGCATTTCCATCTGGGGCGCCGGACGCGTAGGCGTGCACCTCGCACCGCGCGGCGATGCGCATACGATGGGCGATTCGAACCCGGCCGCAACGTTCGGCTATGTGGCACGCGAACTCGGCAAGCGCCGCATCGCCTTCATCTGCGCACGTGAATCGCTGGGCGACAATCGGCTTGGCCCTCAACTGAAAGATGCGTTCGGCGGCGTCTATATCGCGAACGAGAAGTTCACGAAAGACTCCGCGCAGCACACGCTCGACGCAGGCGAAGCCGATGCCGTGGCCTGGGGACAGTTGTTCATCGCGAACCCGGATCTGCCGACGCGCTTCAAGCTCGATGCCACGCTGAACAAACCGAACCCCGAGACGTATTACGGCGCGGGGCCCGAAGGCTACGTCGATTATCCGGCGCTCGAAACAGCTTGAGGTGATATGGCTGCCACGCCCCCCAGCGTTCCTGTAACGAAGGCCATCGTGACCGGGCACACGCGCGGTCTCGGTGCGGCGCTCGTCGATGCGTTGCGCGCCCAAGGCATCGACGTGCTGGGACTCGCGCGGTCCCGGCGAGCGCAGACGGCCGATGCGTCTGTCCTGCCGGGCCGGTTCGAAGAAGTCGAACTCGACTTGTCGGACACGCGTGTGTTCGCGCAGTGGTTGGCGAGCGATGCGCTCGCCAGCTTCGTGCGCGGCGCTGGGCGTGCGTTGCTCATCAACAACGCGGGCACGCTCGGGCCAATCGGCCCATCCGGTGTGCAGCCGCCCCTTGACGTCGCGGCCGCGGTTGCGCTGAACGTCGCCGCGCCGCTGATGCTCAGCGGTGCGTTCTCGGCTGCCACGGCCGAGGTGCCCGATCGCAGGATTGCGCATGTGTCGAGCGGTGCCGGACGCAATCCGTACCCGGGCTGGAATATCTATTGCGCGACGAAGGCGGCCTTGGATCACCATGCGCGTGCCGCCGCACTCGATGCCGAGCGCGGGCTGCGCGTGGCCAGCGTGGCGCCGGGCGTCGTCGATACGGAGATGCAAGGGCAGATCCGCGGTGCCGATGAAGCGCGCTTTCCGCTACGCGAGCGTTTTGCCGAGATGAAGCGCTCGGGGCAATTGGTCTCGCCCGAGCAGGCCGCGGCGAAATTCGTCGGCTACCTGCTATCCGACGCGTTCGGCGACACGCCGACAGCGGATATCCGCTCGCTGTAACCGGTGCTTCACGCCGAGTGGCGGCGAGATTTCGCCTCCGGCACCCGCATCGGCGATAATCGAGGCCGTTTACCCGATGCCGGACACGCGGCTTCGCTCCGCATCGGCTGAGCGAAGCCCCCTGCTCCGCGCTTCGGCACTTCGGTATTTCGGTACTTCGTTTCGCCGCCTATTCACTCATGAGCAAGCCCGGCAGTCCGCGCCATATCGACACCCTGCTTCGCGAAGCCGTCGAGCTTCAGCAAAACGGCGCGCTCGCCGAAGCCGAGACCGCCTACCGCGAGATTCTGGCCCTTCGCCCCCGCCACTTCGACGCCCTTCAATTGCTGGGCGCACTGGCGCTGCAAGCGAAGCGCTATGAGGAAGGCGTCGAGTGGTTGATGCGTGCGCTGGAAGTCGATGCCCGGCAAGCCGCCGTTCATTCGAATCTGGCCTTCGCGCTGAACGCGCTGGGCCGCCACGACGCGGCACTCGCGGCCGCCAATCGCGCGCTCGCGCTCAAGAGCGGTTTCGTCGATGCGCTCAACAACCGCGGCGTCGCCCTGGCGGGCGCGGATCGCCCCGGCGAAGCGCTCGCCACTTTCGACAAGCTGCTCGCGGCGAAGCCCGATTTCCCCGAAGCATGGAGCAATCGCAGTTGCGCCCTGCGCGATCTCGGCCTCGCGGAAGACGCGCTTGCCAGTTGCGACAAAGCACTCGCGCTGCGTCCGAACTACGCCGAGGCATGGAGCAACCGTGCCAACGCGCTGTCCGATCTGAATCGGCCGCTCGACGCGCAGGCCAGTTACGAGCGTGCGTTGGCCGCGTCGTCTACGTTCGTCGATGCCTGGAACAACCTCGGCCTGACGTTCGTCGACCTGAATCGGCATGCCGATGCGCTCGCCTGTTACGAGCGTGCACTCGCACTTTCGCCCGACTCCGCCGAGACGCATTGGAACAGGGCGCTCTGCCTGCTGCAAACCGGTGACCTCGCCGCCGGCTTTGCCGAGTACGAATGGCGATGGCAACGCAAGCGCATCGCCCCCAGCCGACGCGCGTTCGATGCGCCTTTGTGGCTCGGCGACGCTTCGCTGGAGGGTAAAACCGTTCTGCTGCATGCGGAGCAAGGGCTGGGCGATACGCTGCAGTTTTGCCGATATGCTGCCCTCGTGGCCAAGCAAGGCGCCCGCGTCGTGCTCGAAGTACAACCCGAACTCGCGCGGCTGCTGACGGGCCTCGAAGGCGTTGCAGCACTCGTGACGGCTGGCGAACCGCTGCCGGCGTTCGACTACCATTGCCCGCTGTTGAGCCTGCCGCTGGCGATGCGTACCGTCATCGCCACCATCCCGGCCGATACGCCGTACCTGTTCGCCGAAGCGCAAGCGTCGGCGCAATGGCGGGCCCGCATCGAGGCAGCGGTACCGAACGAAGCGTTGAAAGTGGGCTTGGTATGGGCCGGTGGCCACCGTCCGCACGTAGCCGAATTGAGAAAGAACGATGCGCGCCGCTCGCTCGACATCGAGCGGTTGGCACCGATCATCGAGGTGCCGGGAGTCCAATGGTTCAGCCTGCAAAAGGGCGAAAAAGCCGTTCAACAATTGAGCGCAATGCGCGAGCGTCACGAAGCGGCGCGGCGCATCATCGATTGGACCGATGAACTGAGCGATTTTGCCGATACGGCCGCACTCGTCGACAATCTCGATCTCGTGATTTCCGTCGATACTTCAACGGCCCACCTGGCGGGGGCGATGAACAAGCCCGTATGGATTTTGAATCGGCTGGATACCTGCTGGCGCTGGATGTTGGAACGTGAGGATACGCCGTGGTATCCGAGCGCGCGATTGTTCCGGCAGCCGGCGCTCGGCGATTGGGATAGCGTGATCGAGAGAATCACGCACGCATTGGCGGCACGGGCGGAGAAGCGTTAACGCATAGGGGGAGGACCCAATGATGCGATTTCCGGGGCTTCTTCGTTGCATCTTCGCCGTTCAACCCGTCGCGGGTGCGCGCGCGAATTGCTGACGATAGGCCGCGGGGCTCGTCCCGGCGATACGCCGAAAGTGCCTGCGCATCGATTCCTCCGAGCCGAAGCCCGCTCGTTCCGCGATCGCGCCGATCGATAGGCGCGGCCGCGTTTCGAGCATGTCCTTCGCCAATGCGATGCGTTCGCGAATCAACCACTCGTAGGGCCCGAAACCCGTCGCCTCCTGAAACCGCCTTTGCAACGTCCGGGGGCTCATCGCTGCACGCTGCGCCAGCGATTCGACGGTATGCGGCGACGCGGCATGCGCGCGCATCCAATCGATCAACCGGGCCAGCCGGCCTCCGTCGTCTTCCGGCGGCATCGGGCGCGGGACGAACTGCGCTTGGCCGCCGTCACGATGCGGCGGCACCACGAGGCGCTGCGCGACGCGATTCGCCACCGCGCCGCCATAGTCTCGCCGCACCAGATGCAACAACATATCGAGCCCGGCCGCGGATCCCGCCGACGTGACGATGGCACCTTCGTCGACATAGAGGGCATCCGGCGCCACGTGCAACGACGGATACTGTGCTTGAAGTTTTTCGGCATAGCGCCAGTGCGTCGTGACCGTTTTTCCATCAAGCACGCCCGCCGCCGCAAGCACGAATACACCCGAGCAAATCGAACAAAGCCGCGCTCCACGATCAGCTGCCGCGCGCAACTTGCGCAGCAACGGTTCAGGCGGTGGTTCGTCCGCATCGCGCCAACCGGGAATGACGATGGTATCGGCATGATCGAGCAGCTTCAGCGTATATGGTGCGGACAGCGTCACCCCTCCTGCTGCTCGAATCGGCCCGGCCTCAGCCGCGCAAACGGCGAAGCGATACCACTCGACATCGAGTTCCGGGCGCGGCAGCGCAAAGAGTTCGACGACGCAGCCAAACTCGAAGGTACAAAGCCGATCGTACGCGACGGCTACGACAAGATGAGATTGCATGGCGCGATGTTACCGGATGTTGTCGATTGCGCCACTGCCTTCGATGAAGATAAATCGCGAGAATGTCTCCACGCTTTCAACTGTCTTCAACTTCTCGACACTCGATACTCAACAAGAGAGGCATTCATGGGCACTTCATCCGCCGTCACCGCCGTCGCACCGGCACCGAGCGAGGCCGCGCTCGCGCATTTCGAAGCGTCCCTGCGCTTCGAAACGGATTGCGCCGACGTGTACGATGCGATCGTCGTCAAAGGCCAGCCGGATTTCGTTCTGCTCGATGTCCGCAGTCCCGCGCTGTTTGCCGCGGGACATGTGCCCGGCGCGATCAACCTGCCGCACGGCAAGATCGTCGCGTCCAAGCTCGCGCAGTACGCGCCCGAGACGATCTTCGTCACCTATTGCGCGGGGCCGCACTGCAACGGTGCGACCCGCGGCGCAATACGTTTGGCAAAACTGAGCCGGCCCGTGAAGGTGATGAGCGGCGGGATAACGGGCTGGGTCGACGAAGGCTTTGCGCTGATGACCGAGACCGCCGATGAACTGTCATCGGCAGCACCGTTCAAGCAGCCAGCAACGTCGCCAGTTCACGAGTGAGCGCATCGCTCGCGGGCGTCATCGGCGCCCGCAATTCGTTGGCGATCTGCCCTTGCACCGAAAGCGCAGCCTTCACCGGCGCGGGGTTCGGCTCGGATGCCAGCGCACGCAGCAATGGCGCCAACTCGTGATAAATCGCCCGGCCTTGTGCGAGATCGCCGCGCGCCAACGCGCGGTGCATGTCGACGAAGCGCTCCGTCCGCACATGCGCGGTGGCAGCGATCGCACCGGCACCGCCCATGCACATCGACGTGAACATGGCGTCGTCGTTACCCGCCAATACCTTGAGCCGTCCATCGAGGATCAGGGCCAATGTCGTTTCGGCCGAACCTGCGCAGTCCTTGATGGCCTCGATACGCGGATGCCCTGCGAGCGTGAGCAACGTATCGAGCTCAATGCGAACGCCGGTCCGGTATGGAATGTCGTAGATGACGATCGGCTTCGCACTCACGTCCGCCAGCGACGAAAAATGCTCGAGCAGGCCGGCCTGGGACGGCCGAATGTAATACGGCGCGGTGATGAGCAATCCATCGATCGGCTGATCGTTCAGGCGCAACACGCGTTCACGTACCGCAACCGCCTGGTTGCCCGCCACGCCTGCGATGACGGGCAAACCTTCCGCCGCTTGCAGGATCGTCGCGAGTACCGCGTCTTGTTCATCATCCGACATGGCAGCCGGCTCGCCGGTCGTGCCGAGCGCGGCGAAACCCGCTACGCCCGCATCACGACAGCGGCCGACAAGCGCCGCGAGCGCGCGATGATCGACCGCGCCGGCTTGAAACGGCGTGACGAGCGGAATCCAGATACCGGAAAAAATCGACATTGCTTCACCTCGAAACATGACCGAATCGAATCCGAGGGAGGCGCCGGGAGGCTGATAAGGAGAGAAACGTGTCGATGCTGTCCCGTCGCGCGTCCGACGGCACAGTGCACCGGTCAGACGTGCGGCTGTTTTTTGGCTTTGGAAACGACCGGCGCGACGGCGCCGCTGCACTGCGTCTGCAGGCTGAGCGGTGCGGCAACCGATGCGGGATTGAGGGGGCGCGTTTCCATCTGGCGCAGTGTACAGGCTGGGTGCGCCCCGGGGCAATAGTTTCTCTTACCGTGGAACGGCGCCTTTAATCGAGCGAGCCAGCCGTCATGCCGTTCAAGACTGCATTGAGCCCGTCATACGGCCCGGCTGGATTGAAATCGGATTAGCCGGCGTCATCCCTTGTAGCAACTCAAATCCTTCGGGCCAGTTGCCCAAGTTGCTCGCCGCGTTCAGATGCCCTTTCGCTCCCACTTCGACGAGTTCGCTACGCCACCCGCGCGCGCAATCGCGAGCGTACTCAATGCTTCCATAGGGATCGTTGCTACTGGCAACGACGGTGGTCGGAAACGGCAACGGCTGCAGTGGCACGGGGGAAAATCCGCTCGCCGCTTCGCGCGGAAACGCCGCTGATGCCGGATCGGGCACGGCGACGAGCAGCGCGCCACGAATGGTCAGCTTCGACCGGGCCGCCCAATGGACAACAGCCAAGCATCCGAGGCTGTGCGCGACGATGACGGCCTCCTTGCCGATGGCCGTCAATTGCCGTTCTATCGTGGCTATCCAGTCCTCGCACACCACCTCATTCCAATCGTCGACTGCCAGCCGTTGCCAATCCGGATGCGCGGCCTGCCATAGGCTTTGCCAGTGCGCCGGGCCAGAGTTGCCGATACCGGGCACGATGAGAACGGGGTCGTTCATTGTGCTGATCTCCATGAGTCAATGAGCAGTCAGTGTAAAGGTGCCCAAATTCAGGCAACATCTCGGATCAATGGAATTGAACGTCTCACGCAACCGAATTGACGGAATTTGAGGATGGCGGCAAATGAAACCTAAGTCTGTGGCGTTAGACAGGCTCGACTGGCGAATCCTGGAGGCGCTGCAGCGCAACGCGCGCATCACCAATACGGAACTCGGTAAGCAGATCGGGCTTTCTCAGCCTGCTGT
>NZ_JBQCDN010000278.1:0-7975 GCF_051961175.1 Trinickia sp.
AGGTGTTTCAGGGGGCGTCGGCGCTGACGCTCGATGCGAAAGGGCGGATGTCCGTGCCCTCTCGGTATCGCGAGGCGCTGCAAGGCGAGGCACAAGGACGGGTGACGCTCACGAAGCACCCGGACGGCTGCCTATTGCTGTTTCCCCGTCCCGAATGGGAAATCTTCCGCACCAAGATCGCCGCATTGCCGATGGATGCTCATTGGTGGCGGCGCATTTTTCTCGGCAACGCCTCCGACGTCGATCTCGATAGCGCGGGACGCATTCTCGTCTCGCCGGAATTACGCATGGCCGCGGGACTGGAAAAGGAAATCATGTTGCTCGGCATGGGAAGCCACTTCGAACTGTGGGACGCGCAGACGTACGCGGCCAAGGAGCAGGCGGCGATGGCGCAGGGCATGCCCGACGCGCTGAAGAATTTCACGTTTTGATCGCGGGTTGAGATAAGGCGCTGCGATGGAAAACGAATTGCAGCATCGCACGGTGCTGCTGGACGAAGCGGTGAATGCGTTGGTGACGCGTCCGGACGGCATTTATGTCGACGGTACCTTCGGGCGCGGCGGCCATAGCCGGGCGGTACTCGCGAAGCTCGGCGAGGCCGGGCGGCTTGTCGCATTCGATAAGGATCCGCTTGCGATCGCGACAGCGCGCGCAATCGGCGATCCGCGCTTCGAGATCGTGCATGAGAGCTTTGCGTCGTTGGCGCCGGCGTTGGCGACGCGCGGGATTGGGCGGGTAGCCGGCGTGCTGCTGGACCTTGGCGTGTCGTCGCCGCAATTGGACGATCCGGCGCGTGGTTTCAGCTTTCGAGCCGACGGCCCGCTCGATATGCGGATGGACCCGACGCGGGGCGAATCCGCGGCCGAATGGCTGGCGCGGGCGAGCCAGCAGGAACTGACGGAGGTCATTCGAGATTATGGGGAAGAACGGTTTGCTGTTCAGATTGCAAAGGCGCTTGTTGCTCGCCGGGCAGAGTCCGACCGTCTCGGGCCTCTCTCAAGCACGGGCGAGCTTGCCGAAATCGTGGCTCGCGCAGTCAAGACCCGTGAGAAGGGCAAGGATCCGGCCACCCGCACCTTTCAGGCTATACGGATTCACGTCAATCAAGAGCTTGCGGAGTTGCAAGTCGTTTTAGAGGCGGCGTTATCGTCGTTGGAGCAAGGGGGGCGGCTGGTGGTCATCAGCTTTCATTCGCTCGAGGATCGAATCGTGAAGCGATTCATGCAGGCGCACGCGAGTGCGCCTGTGATTGATCGTCGCTTGCCGATTCGCGCTGTCGATTTGCCCGCCGCGCCCTTGAAAATCGTTGGCCGTATTTTTGCGAGCCCGGCTGAAGTCGAAGCCAATCCGCGTGCCCGCTCGGCGGTCATGCGCGTCGCGGAGCGCGTCGCGCCATGAGCCGTCTGAACATATTCTTGCTGATCGTCGTTCTCGGTTGCGCGCTTTCCGTCGTCAATGCCACGAACCAGCAACGTCAGTTGTTCGTGCAGCTCGAACGCGCACAGTCACAGGAGCATCAACTGCAGCAGGACTATGCGCAGCTGCAGTATCAGCAAAGCGCACTCTCTAAAACGTCGCGCATCGAACAGCTCGCCACCGATACCCTGAAGATGCAGCCCGCTTCCACGGGCGAGACGCAATTTCTGACGCTCGCGCCCGGTGCCAGCGAGGCCCAGAACGTGTCCATTCCGACGTTGGCGGCCAGTGCGCCCGAGCCGCGCGCTGGCAAGCGCGCCGCTAATCGCGGAGGCGCACGATGAAGCACGCCTCCAAGACGAAAAGCGTGACGTTCTCGTCGAGCCCCGTCCTATCGGTGCGTTTGCCGATGTGGCGTTCGAAACTCGTCGTGTTTCTGCTCTTCACCGCTTTCGTGGCGCTTGCGGCGCGTGCGTTCTGGATTCAGGGCCCGGGCAACGCCTTCTATCAGAAGCAAGGCGAAAGCCGCTACGAGCGCACGATCGGGTTGCCCGCCACACGCGGCAAGATTCTCGACCGCAACGGTCTCGTGCTCGCCACGAGCCTGCCCGTGCGCGCCATTTGGGCCATTCCCGAGTCGGTGCCGGATGATCTCGAGCCGGCCAAGCTCGCGTCGCTCGGCAAATTGCTTGGCATGACCCAAAAGGAATTGCGCACCAAGCTTTCCGAGGACAAAACGTTCGTCTATGTGAAGCGCCAAGTCCCCGTCGATGTTGCCGATAAGATCGAGGCCTTGAAGATCCCCGGCATTTATCAGCGCACTGAATACAAGCGCTTTTATCCGGAAGGGGAAATCACGGCTCATCTGGTCGGCTTCACCAACGTCGAAGACGAAGGCCAGGAAGGGGTCGAACTCAGCGATCAGAAGCTCCTCTCGGGTACGCCCGGCATTCGTCGCGTCATCAAGGACCGGATGGGGCGTGTCATCGAGGATGTCGACGAACAGGTCGTGCCGCACGACGGGCAAGACGTCGAGCTGGCCATCGACAGCAAGATTCAATACATCGCTTATTCGAATCTGAAGGCGGCGGTGGAGAAATCGAAGGCCAAGGCAGGCGCGGCGATCGTCGTGGAGGTGCGCACGGGCAACGTGCTCGCACTCGTCAATTATCCGACGTACAACCCCAACGACCGGTCGCGGCTGACCGGCGAACAGCTGCGTAATCGTGCGCTCACGGACGTCTTCGAACCGGGCTCGATCATGAAGCCGTTTACGGTTTCGCTCGCGCTCGATCTGCATCGGATCACGCCTCATACGCTCGTCGATACCGGCAACGGCAAGTTCACGCTCGACGGCGCGACGATTACCGACGATAGCGCCAACGGCGTGCTCGACGTCGGCGGCGTGCTGCAGAAGTCGAGCAACATCGGCGCGACGAAAATCGCGATGACGCTCAAGCCCGAAGAGATGTGGAATATGTATACGAGCATCGGGCTAGGGCAAGCGCCGAAGGTCGGCTTCCCGGGCGCGGCCGCCGGCCGGCTGCGCCCCTGGAAGAGCTGGCGCCGCATCGAGCAGGCGACGATGTCGTACGGCTATGGCCTGTCGGTCTCGCTGTTCCAGCTCGCGCGCGCCTATACCTCGATCGCCCACGACGGTGAGATCATGCCCGTGTCGATCTTCAAGACGAATTCGGATCAGCCGGCAACGGGTCCGCAAATCTTTTCGCCGACCACGGCGCGCGAAGTGCGCACGATGCTCGAATCGGTCGTGACGAAGGACGGCACGTCGCCCGAGGCGGCCGTGCCCGGTTACCGCGTCGGCGGCAAGAGCGGTACCGCGTATGTGCATACTGCGCACGGCTACGACCGTTCGAAGTATCGCGCTTCGTTCGTGGGGATGGCGCCGATGCCGAATCCGCGCATCGTCGTGGCCGTCTCCATCGATCAACCTACCGCCGGCAGCCACTTCGGCGGCTATGTGTCGGGCCCGGTGTTTTCCGGGATCGTCGGCGACACGCTGCGTGCGTTGAACGTGCCGCCCGATATGCCGGTCAAGCAGCTCGTCGTCTCCGACGATTCCGTCAAGGCCGCGGGCACCGGCGCCGGCAACGCCGCCGCGTTTGCGACCGCCCGGACGATGACGGTCTCGGCCAATGCACATGCACACCCGGGAGTCGTCCGATGACCACTCCCCACGAAGAGGACGCCATGCACCGGGAGCTTTCCGATGCGCTCGACTGGCTGCGCGCCCACGCCGCGGCCGGTGCACAATTGCACGCCGACACGCGCACGCTCGCGGCCGGCGATGTCTTTTTCGCCTATGCCGTCGACGGCGCCGATAGCCGAGCGCACATCGCGAGCGCGTTCGAGCGCGGCGCGGGTGCCGTGCTTTACCAGCCCGAGGGTTTTGCGGGGGCGGTCGATCCCGCGCGTGCGCATGCGGTGCCGCAACTCGATCGCTTGGCCGGTGAAATCGCGAGCCGCTGGTACGGCGCCCCGAGCGAGTCGATGCGAACGATCGGCGTAACGGGGACGAACGGCAAAACATCGTGTTCCCAGTGGATCGCCGCCGCACTGACTGCGCTCGGCGAGCCTTGCGCCGTGATCGGTACGCTCGGAACGGGTATGTCGGGGCATCTCGTTCATACAGGTTTCACGACGCCCGACGCTCCCCAGATGCAACGCTCGCTTGCGCAGCTCGCAGCGGCCGGCGCGCGCGCCGTTTCGATGGAAGTGTCGTCGCATGCGCTGCATCAAGGCCGCGTAAACGGCACGGCGTTCGATATCGCGGTGTTCACCAACCTCACGCAGGATCACCTCGACTATCACCATACATTCGAGGCGTACGAGGCGGCGAAGGCGAAACTGTTCGATTGGTCCACGCTCAAGGCAGCGGTCATCAACCGCGACGACGCGGCCGGACGCCGGCTCATTGCACGCACGCAACCGCGCATGCCGACGATCGTGTACGGCATCGGTGCGACGAGCGATGCACCGAGCGCCCATGCCGCGCTCGTGGCGACGAATGTGCGCGCCACAGCCACCGGCACGGCGTTTCACCTGTCCTCGGATTGGGGCGCGGCCGACGTTGAAGTTGGCACGCTCGGCGAGTTCAACGTCAGCAATCTGTTGGCCGTGCTCGGCGCGCTGCTGGCCGCCGACATTCCGCTGACCGATGCGCTCGCGCAGCTCGCCAAGCTCGAGCCGGTGAACGGGCGCATGCAGCGGCTCGGCGGGCGCATCGCAAACGACGAGCCGCTCGTTGTCGTCGATTACGCTCACACGCCCGATGCGCTCGAGAAGACGCTCGACGCGTTGCGGCCGATGGCTCAGGCGCGCGGTGGGCAGCTCGTGTGCATGTTTGGCTGCGGGGGCGATCGCGACGCCACGAAGCGGCCGCTGATGGGGGCGATCGCGCAGCGTCTCGCCGACGCCGTCGTCGTCACCAGCGACAACCCGCGCAGTGAAGAACCGGCCTCGATCATCGATCAGATTGTCGCGGGCATGACGCATCCCGATAAGGCGCGCCGTATTGAAGATCGCGCGAATGCGATTTTGCAGGCGGTGCGCGGCGCAGCCAAAGAAGACGTTGTGCTGCTGGCCGGCAAGGGGCACGAGGCGACACAGGAAATCATGGGGAAGAAGCGCGTTTTCTCCGATCAGGACCACGCCCGCCTCGCGCTCGCCGCGCGTGCGACGCATTCGCGCGGAGGTGAGCAGTGACGTTGCTTTCATTGGCCGAGGCCGCGCGACTGATTCCGGGCGCCATGGTGGCCGGCGACGGCGCGACGGTATTCGACCGTATTAGTACCGACAGCCGAACGGCCGCTGCCGGCGACTTGTTCGTCGCGTTGAAGGGCGATCGATTCGATGCGCACGACTTTCTGCCCGAGGTCGCCGCGCGCGGCGTAAGCGCCGTGCTCGCGACGCGCTTGCCGGATGGCTGGCAGGCGCCGGCGCTCATCGTACCGGACACCCGGGTTGCGCTCGGCGCGCTTGCGCGCGGCTGGCGCAATCGATTCGCGCTGCCGCTCGTCGCGGTCACGGGCAGCAACGGCAAGACGACCGTCAAGGAGATGATCGCGTCGATTTTCGCGCAGGCCGTCGGCGAATCCTCGCGGCTCGCCACGGCCGGCAACTTCAACAATGACGTCGGATTGCCGCTGACGTTGCTGCGTTTGACGCCGGCGCATCGGCTGGCCGTGATCGAGGTGGGGATGAACCATCCTGGCGAAACGGATGTCCTCGCCAAGATCGCCTTGCCCACTATCGCGCTCGTCAACAATGCGCAGCGTGAGCATCAGGAATTCATGGCGACCGTCGAAGCGGTCGCGCTCGAACACGCAAGCGTCATTCACGCGTTGCGCGCCGATGGCGTCGCCGTATTTCCGGCCGATGACGCCTACGCCGGAATCTGGCGTACGGCGGCCACCGGGAACCCGATCGTCGATTTCGCGCTCGAAGACGCTTCGCGCGATGGCGCAGCAGCGGCTGCGGCAGTCACGGGTGCGCTCGAAGGCAACCGCTTGCATGTGCGCACGCCGGCAGGCGAGTTCGAGGCAACGCTGCAAGCGCTGGGCGATCACAACGCCCGCAACGCGTTGGCGGCGACGGCTGCCGCGCTTGCCGCGAACGTCCCGCTCGATGCGATTGCGCGCGGTCTCGAAGCGTTTTCACCGGTGAAGGGCCGGCTGCAGACGAAGCGTGCGGCGGTGGGAACGTTGGCCGGCGCCGTCGTCATCGACGATACCTACAACGCGAATCCCGATTCGATGCGTGCGGCGATCGACGTGCTGGCGGCACGCAGTGCGCCGCGTGTACTCGTGATGGGCGATATGGGCGAAGTGGGCGACAACGGCCCGGCGTTTCATCGCGAAGTCGGCGCGTACGCGCGCGAGCGCGGTATCGATGTCCTGCTCGCGCTCGGCGACGCCGCCCGCGATTCGTGCGCGGCATTCGACGCGGCGGATTCGAGTGCCGGCGAGGGCCGCGCACGCCACTTCGCTGACGCCGCCGCGCTCATCGAATACGTGCTGCAAGCGGGCATCGGATCGAGCGCGACGCTGCTCGTGAAGGGCTCGCGTTTCATGCGGATGGAGCGCGTCGTCGACGCGCTGACCGCTCAACAACCCCCTGCCGTGCCGGGCGCCGTGCCCGACACGCACTGAAAGAGAAGGAAGAGCATGCTGCTGGTGCTGGCGCAATGGCTGCAGAACGACGCAAGCTTTTTGCGCGTATTCAGCTATCTGACGTTTCGCGCGGTGATGGCCACCATCACCGCGCTCGTGATCGGGCTCGTCTGCGGGCCGTGGGTGATTCGCAAGCTGACGGAGATGAAGGTCGGACAAGCGGTGCGCACCAACGGGCCGCAAACGCACCTCGTCAAATCGGGCACGCCGACGATGGGCGGCGTGCTGATTCTGCTCGCGATCGCTATCTCGACGCTGCTGTGGGCCGATTTGACGAACCGTTTCATCTGGATCGTGATCCTCGTGACGTTCGGTTTTGGCGTGATCGGCTGGGTAGACGATTATCGCAAGGTCGTCTATAAGGACCCGCGCGGCATGTCCTCGCGCGAGAAGTATTTCTGGCAGTCGGTGATCGGTTTGTTCGCCGCCGTGTACCTGGCTTTCAGCGTGTCCGAGGCCAGCAACGTCCGCGTGTTCGACTTGTTCATGGCATGGGTGCGGAGCGGTTTGTCGATGGGGCTGCCGGCACGGGCCGACTTGATGCTGCCGTTCCTGAAGTCGATCAGCTATCCGCTCGGCGTGTGGGGCTTCATCGCGTTGACGTACCTCGTGATCGTCGGCGCCAGCAACGCCGTCAATCTGACGGATGGCCTGGACGGTCTGGTGATCATGCCCGTCGTGCTCGTCGGTGCATCGCTCGGCGTCTTCGCTTACGTGATGGGCAGCTCGGTGTATTCGAAGTATCTGCTGTTTCCGCACATTCCAGGCGCGGGCGAACTGCTGATTTTCTGTTCCGCGATGGGCGGCGCGGGGCTCGCCTTCCTCTGGTACAACACGCACCCGGCGCAGGTCTTCATGGGCGACGTCGGCGCGCTGGCGCTCGGCGGCGCGCTCGGCACGATCGCCGTCATCGTCCGGCAAGAGATCGTGCTCTTCATCATGGGCGGGATTTTCGTGGCCGAGACGCTTTCGGTCATGTTGCAGGTGGTCTGGTTCAAGTACACGAAGAAGCGCTACGGCGAAGGGCGGCGCATCTTCAAGATGGCGCCGCTTCATCACCACTTCGAATTGTCGGGCTGGAAAGAGACGCAGGTCGTCGTGCGCTTCTGGATCATCACGTTGATGCTTTGTCTGTTTGGATTGTCGACGTTGAAGCTGCGCTAAGGCGCGCGGCTAACGGTCATCAGATAGACGCAAAAAGAAACGCAAACGCAAACGCAAACGCGAACGCAAAAGGAAGAGGGAAAGCAAGCGATGTTCGGCGAGATGTTTCGAGATCGGCAAAGGCCGATGGTGCTCGTGCTGGGGCTCGGTGAATCGGGCCTCGCGATGGCGCGCTGGTGTTCGCGCCAGGGGTGCCGTTTGCG
>NZ_JBQCDN010000279.1:0-5566 GCF_051961175.1 Trinickia sp.
AGCCCCAGCCGCACTACGAGCAACCGCGCCCGCAGCCGCAGCCGCACTACGAGCAACCGCGCCCGCAGCCGCAGCCCCAACCGCATTTCGAGCAACCGCACCCGCAACCGCAACCCAGGCCCGCGCCTGCTCCGCAACACGAGCAGCAGCACGCTGCCGCCCCCGCTCACGCCGGCCACGAACATCATCAAGGCTGAAGGCGGCGGGCGGTAAACGACAAAGCCCGCGGTCCGCGACAGGCGGAGCACCGGACCGGACAATCGTCCAGTCTGGTGCGCCGCTGGCGCGATACCGCGGGCTTCCCGCTTCGTTTAGGGCGCGACCGTGCTCAAACAGCCATCGGAGCCGTCAGCGGCTCGTGGTGCCGATATCCGACAAGCGAAAAATCGGACGGCTCGACCTGCTCCAGCCACTCGGGCGCGTACACGCCCGTATCCGCATAAGCCGGGACGCGATCGGCAATCACGAGCTTCGGGCTCTCGTAGGGCTCCCGCTCGAGCTGGCGCGTGAGCATATCGAGCTGGTTTTCGTAGATGTGGGCATCGCCGATGAAGTAGGTGAACCAGCGCGGCGTGTACCCCGTCAACCGCCCGACGAGCGACAGCAGCGCCGCCCCCTCCGCCAGATTGAACGGCGTGCCGAGGCCAACGTCGTTGCTGCGGATATAGAGGCACAGCGAGATCTCGCGCCGCGCGACGTTCGGCAAGAACTGATAGAGCAAGTGGCAGGCAGGCAGTGCGATCTGATCGAGCAGCGCGGGATTCCAGCCGTGAAAGAGAATGCGGCGGTCCGCGGGATTGCTCATGATCGTGTCCAGGCACTGGCGCAATTGATCGATGGCTTTATAGAGCAGCACCTTTTGCACGCCCTCTTCCTCGAACTGCGTGACGAGCCGATAGCCGCGTGAGGTGGCGTCGGCGATGCGCGCCTGCTCGGCGGCATCGATGACCTTGTAGCCAGGCCACTTGCGCCACTGCACGCCGTAGACATCGCCGAGGTCGTCCGTGCCTTCCCGGTAGGGATTGGCCAGCCACTGAGCGTTTTCGTTCGCGTTCGCATCCCAGACTTTGCACCCGAGCGCGCGAAAATCGGCCGCGCTGCGTGAGGCGCGCAGAAAACCGATCATCTCGCCGATCGCCGATTTGAATGCGAGCTTCTTCGTGGTAACGGCCGGAAAGCCTTCTTGCAGGTCGAAGCGCAGCATCGCGCCCGGCATCGAAATCGTGCGAATACCGGTGCGGTTTTCCTGCCAGCTGCCCGTATCGAGAATGGTGCGGACAAGGTCGAGGTACTGTTTCATGCGCGGGAATCCTTCGGCTCTTGGCTCGTGGTACGCAACCGCTCTTTCACGGCGCGCAAACCGCAATTTTACCAAGCCGCCGGATTGACGCGCTCGGCACCCTCAGTTCGGCATCTGATGGGCGCCCGGCTCGACCGGGATGTGCCGCATGCCGTGCGCGCTGAGCAGCCGATACAGCGTGACGCGGGAAATAGCGAGTTCCTGTGCGGCATCACCGAGCCGCCCGCGATGACGCAGCAGTGCCAACTCGATCGCCTGCCTTTCCGCGGCTTCCCGCGCTTGGGCGAGCGAGACCGGCGCGACATCGACGAAATCGGCCAGCTCCAGATCGTGCGCCGTAATGAGCCGCCCCTCCGACATCACAATCGCCCGCCGGATAC
This sequence comes from Trinickia sp., assembly GCF_051961175.1. Lineage (GTDB taxonomy): Bacteria > Pseudomonadota > Gammaproteobacteria > Burkholderiales > Burkholderiaceae > Trinickia. The sequence goes on from NZ_JBQCDN010000279.1 coordinate 1,681, forward strand.
GGTTGATCAATTCGCGTACGTTGCCGGGCCACGCGTAATTGTGGAGCGCCGCGATGGCGTCGGCCGAAAAGCCGCGCAGCCGTCGAGTGCCGTCGTGCCGAAACCGTTCGAGCATATGACGGGCCAACAACTCGATGTCCTTGCCGCGCGCGCGCAGCGGCGGCTCCTCGATCTGCAGGACACAAAGCCGGTGATAAAGGTCGGCGCGAAACCGTCCCTCGTCCATCGCGCGCACCATATCGACGTGCGTGGCCGAGATCACCCGGACGTCGATATCGATCGATTCGCGCCCGCCGAGCCGCTCGATGCGCCCTTCCTGCAAAAAGCGCAGCAGGCTCGCCTGGCTCTCCAGCGGCAGATCGCCGATTTCGTCGAGAAACAATGTGCCGCCGTGCGCCGCTTCGATGCGGCCGATCTTGCGCTGAGTCGCGCCGGTAAACGCGCCGCGCTCATAGCCGAACAGTTCGGACTGCACCAGATGCGGTGGAATTGCGCCGCAGTTGATGGCGACGAACGGCGCGGCGCAACGCACAGAACGCTCGTGGATCGCGACGGCCGTCAGCTCTTTGCCCGTGCCCGATTCGCCCGATACGAACACCGGCGCATCTGTCATCGCCACCTTGCGGATCGCGCGAAACAGCGCGCGCATCGCATCGCACGAGCCGACCATTTCCCCTTCGCCCGCACGCGCTGGCGGCGTATCGTCATCGCCCGCGCCGAGCACGACCATCCCATACGCATGCCCGACCGAATCCACGATGCGCGGCGCCTCGTACGGCATCGTGACGTAGTCGTAGCAGTAGTCGCGCACGAGGCGCCGCAGCGTGCGCTCCTGCATTTGCCCCGGCGCCGTGGCCGCGACCCAACCGACGTTGGGCCTCGTCAAACAGGGTTCGAGCGCAATGATCTCCCGCGAATCGAATTGGCTCGAGAGATCGAGCAACCCACCGGCGGCCGCTTCACTGCGCAGCGCCCGGCGCACGTCACGCGCACTCGCGGCGACATCGACCTGCCAGCCGCGCGCGTTGAATTGCTCACTCAATTGAGCGTTGACCTCGCGCGTGATGTAAATCAAGTGCCGATTCGCGGGTTCCATTGTTCAGACCTCTTATCGGTAAACGTGAAGCAAGACACCTCGCAAGCAACGCGCCGGCCAACGCTTATCCCGGCTCTACCCTATCGAAAGCCCGCTCACGGTCCTTTGCCCAAACTGCACGGCCCACAATTAAATTATTAATAGCAATGGCCGATTCATCGGCTCTTTATCGACGTGAAACTGTTCAACAGCTTACTATACGACCCGTCGTAGAGACAGCAACACTTGCCTTAAAAATTGAAACAGGGCGCGCAAAGCCAGTCAGGACGCCGGTTTGCGAGAATGCTGCATTGCGATTTCGAGCGCGTACGTGGCGGTTTTGCGACATCGCCATTCCAATGACGAATTGCCCCGCACTCGCTTTTTCTTTATGTCGTTTCACCCCTGAAACGGTTTTTGGTCCTTCCCCCGGGCGCGGTTGAGGCCATTGCAGTCAATATCAATCGCAGCAATGCTTTCCCGCCGATGGCACACCTTTCGCGTTATCTCCGCGCAACACGGAGAGACGCCATGCCATTCGTTCATCCCCTTTCGTTCGGTTCACGCGCAGCGATCGCGGCGCTAAGCATCGCGCTGGCGGCAATCGCTGCGCCCTGCCAAGCCCACGCCGGCTCGCTCGACGATGCGCCCGCGATCGGTCAACCGATGTTCTTCGTCGATGGTGCGTGGGCCGCGCCAACGTCGTTCGCCCACCGCGCCGCACAGGCTGTGGATTTGGCCGTCGCGCCGCGCTTTCTCATCGGCGCCACCGTGACGGACGGTTTCGGTTTCGACGAGCCGATGCAGGCAGCGAATGAAGCCGCCAGCGCCGATACCGAAGCGCCCATTGCCGGCGCGACGGCTCTCGACGATCGCGTGCTTGCCCGTCAGCGCGGCACGGGCCCCGGCCTCATGACGGTGGCCGCTTCGACGCAAGCGCTCCAGAACGGGCACTCGGTCACGCTCTGGGATGAAATCGCGCCGCCGGTGCCCGCGCCCGTCCCCGCGGACTCGGCACGTCCGGCTCAAAGCAACGCCGTCAGTTATTTCCGCCAGTAGCCACGAGCCGACGCTCGCCTTTGCCGGAGCCCCGACATGACCTTCGCCCTCGTCGTCACGAAGCGGTACCTCGCCAAAGCAGCCCTGCTGCCGAGCGTCGTCGCCGTACTCGCGGCAGCCTCGCCCAACGGCTTCGCTCAGGAAAGCGGCCACGCTGGCGACATCATCGTCGAACGCGAGGTGATGCCGCGCGATGCGTTCCGCGCGCTCCCTCATGACGAGAATCCGGTCGCCGTGAAAGCGACGACCTTTCCTGCGCCGGCGTTCGACTCGACCGTCGGTTCGCTCGTGTCCGACGAGGATCTGACACAAGCGCACGGTTCGCAAGGCGTATCGGGCGCAGGCGCCGCCGGGAGCATGGCCAGCCTGCAAGCGTTGACGAAGATCCTCGGCGGCTCGGCGACAGGCAGCAATGTGGCGATGGGCCCCGGCGGAGTCGCGCCGACGACGACAGGCGTCGGCGGCACGATCTCGATGTCCGTCACGGGGGCCCTTGCGCCGCTCAGTTCCGCCCTCGCCGGGCTGGGAGGATCGAAATGAACGCGCCCCTCGCCACGCGCCGCACCGTTGCGGCGGCCTCCTTCCTGGCCTGCTTCGCGGCCCTCGCCGCACCGGCGTGCGCATGGGCGCAGACGGTGCCGACCGTCACGGGCGACGCCACGATGGCGGCAGGCGCGTTCGCCGGCGCGAAAGGCGTCCTGGGTGTGAACGAAGCGGCCGGGCTGAACAACGCCCAAAGCAATCAAGCGGCGATCGTCGTCGCGCCGAACGGCGCCGTCGATACGAGCGTCGCCCAGAGCGCCCAGGCCCGCGCACGTGTCCCGAGCGCACGGGCAAGCATCGAGGACGGCGCGTTATCGAACGTGTCCGGCCTGGCGATGGTGAATCAGGCGGCGGGTGCGGCCAATCTCCAACGCAACAGCGTCGTGATCGGCGCTGCCGCAATGGGAGTGGAGAGCGTTTCGGACAGCGAGCTGTCCGCGGCCTCTCCCAAGCAAGGACGTGTGGATGTATCGGCGATGTCCCATGGCGAGCGCGCGGTGCGCATCGGCAACGATGTGCTCAAGAACGCGAGCGGCATCGCTCAGATCAACCAGACGGCCGGCGCCGGTAATGCCACGGCGAACAGTTTTGTGCTCCGTCCCCCGGCGGGCACTTTTTTCTAACGCAGCACCTTTTCGTATCGGAGCGTCATCATGAAGCGCACACTCATCGCAGCGGCAGTGCTGGCAGCAGCGTCGGGCGCCGCATTCGCCCATAACGTCAAAGACCCGTACATCTTCAACGGAACGAGCGTCCATGAAAACGTCGGCATCGACGGCTTCGTGCGCCTGTTCGGTTGCGTCACGGTGTCGAGCACGGTCGGCGCCGTCGTCAACAACAACCAGGCCGCCTGGTCGAGCGCGACGCTCGATCCGACCGCGCAAAGCTATACGATGGGATCGGTCACCACGACCTTCAACAACCACTACAGCTCGGTGAAGGGCGGCGGCTACTCGGTCGGCTCGAGCAAGAGCAGCGAATCGGCCTCGGCTTCGTTCTCGCAGACGTTCGGCGAATCGTCGTCCTATTCGTTCATGAACCAACGCAGCTCGAGTTCGGGCAGCAGCTACACATTCAGCAATCAAAAATCGAGTAGCGCCAGCAGCGATTCGCATACGTCGCAAGACGCGAGCGCCACCCTGACGGCGAGCGGCTCAGCCAACTTCGGCTATACCTACAGCTCGGACCACGACCATCACGGCGACGATC
>NZ_JBQCDN010000280.1:0-35416 GCF_051961175.1 Trinickia sp.
CGATTTCCCGCGTGAGTTCCGGTTTGAGTAGCGTGGCCGTGAAAACGCTGTTGTCATGCACGACGCCAAGCAGGCTGTGCGGCAAGACGCTATGCACGCGCACATGCTGCACGGTCGAGAGCAGTGCGAGCAGCGAGTCGGCTTCCGCGATCACCGCAGGCTGGACACCTGCGCGCCGGAATGCCGCGTTGATGACCTGGCGGTTCTGCATGGTCCCGTTAAGCAGACAGAGCGGCAAGCCCTCCATCGCGTCCCAGCGGTCGGGCGACGCGTTGCCGCCGGCGTCTGCACGCGACATCAACACGTAGCGTTCGCGATAGAGCCGCAGAACTTCGAAGCCAGCCTGGACTTCGCGGTCAAGGTAGGTAAAGCCGATGTCGAGCTCGAACTCGTCGAGCTGACGCAGGATGGTATCCGAACTCAGTGAGCGCAGCGAATACTGAATAAAGAACCGTCTGCCCAATCCGCGGCTGAGCGCGGTTCGATGACTTTAGCCGCGACGCTTGGCCGGCCGCCAAGCCACGCGACGGAAGCGCTCCTTCTTTTGCTCTTCCTCGAAGTGCATGCGCGAGGGTTTGACGAGATCGCTGCGCGACACGATGCCGACGAGTTTCATCGAATCGCGTTCATCGACGACGGGCACCCGTTCCAGACCATGGACGGCAAGCCGCGCGGCCACGAGCCGGCACGTCTCGCCCGGCAAGGCGACGGTGGCCGATTTGCCGGCGAACGCATCGCCGATGGTTCGGTTGGCGGCCCCGCTTTGCGCATCGGCCAACGAGAATGAAACGAGCGTTTCGCGATCGGCAATGCCCACGAGGCGATCGCCGCGCACGACCGGGTAGGCGCGATGCGATTGATTCTGGCCGAAGAACGTAGCGAGCGCGTCGGACAGCGGCAGCGCGGCGTCGATCGTCTGAACCTGACGCGTCATCACTTCGTCGATATGATGGCGTTCGAGCGGATCGACGCCATACTCGCGATAGATGTGATAGCCGCGCCGCGCGATTTTCTCGGTCATGATCGAACGACGCATGACGACCGTGGTGAAGCCGTGGGCCACGAGTGTCGCCGTCAACAACGGCAGCAGCGCGTTGGCATCGTGCGTGAGGCCGAATGCGAAGACGATCGCCGTCAACGGCGCCCCGAGCGTCGCGCCGAGCGTGGCGGCCATGGCGACGAGCGGCCACAACCCCACCTCATGACCCGGCAAGATCGGACCCATGACGATGCCGAGGCCCGCGCCCAGCATCAGCAGCGGTGCAAGGACCCCACCCGATGTGCCGGAACCCAACGCAATCACCCAGACGATCGCTTTCACGATCAGGATTGCGACGGCCACCTTGACGGCAAGCTGTTGATGCAGCAAATCGCCGATGACGTCGTAGCCCACGCCGAGTACGCGCGGCTCGATCAAGCCGCCGAGGCCGATGACCACGCCGCCGATCGCGGGCCACCACATCCAGTGCACGGGCAATTTCGCAAACAGATCTTCCGTGGCGTACAGGGCCACCGACAATCCCGAAGCCAGCGCGCCGCTGGCCACGCCGAGGATCAAGCACGAGATCAGCGAGATCGTGCCGGGCGGTGCGGTTTCGAGCGGGAACAACGGCCCGACCCCGAACCACATCGCGCGCATGAAGCCGGCGACGGCGCACGCGAGCGCGACCGGCAGGAAACTGCGCGGGCGCCATTCGAACAGGAGCAGCTCGACGGCGAGCAGCACGGCCGCGACGGGCGTGCCGAACACGGCTGTCATGCCGGCGGCCGCGCCGGCCACGAGCAACGTCTTACGTTCGGCTGCCGTTACCTTCACGCATTGCGCGAGCAACGAACCCAACGCGCCACCCGTCATGATGATCGGGCCTTCGGCGCCGAACGGGCCGCCGCTGCCGATCACGATGCCGGACGAGAGCGGCTTGAGAATCGCCACCTTCGGCGACATCCGGCTCTTGCCGAACAGAATGGCTTCGATCGCTTCGGGAATGCCGTGGCCGCGGATCTTGTCCGAGCCGAAGCGGGCGATCAGGCCGACGATCAGCCCGCCGAGCGCGGGAATGAGCACCACCCAGGCACCGAGCTTGTTATCGGCCGGCGATTGGTTCGCGAACGAGAACGTGCCGAAGAAGAACAGGTTCGTGAACATGTAGATCAGCTTCAGCAGCACGATGGCTGCGATCGTGCCGAGTACGCCGATGACGGCGGCCAGGCCGCAGATGCCCGGTAATCGCGCATTGGCGGAAAAATCCCGCTTGTTTGGATCGAGGTGTTCGGTGCTCATAGTCTTACTTACAAAGTCAAAAATCGATTTGCGGCACACTGAACGCGCCCTGGAGCGAGACCAGCTCGGCCCGGTGCAATGCCGCCAGTCTTGCCAATACCGTTTCGCCGGCCTTTTGCAGATGAACTTCCACCTGCCGCCTGTCCGTCTCGCTGATCTTGCGCTTCACGAGATCGAGTGCTTCGCAGCGCGAGACGAGCGCCACGACGCCGTGATGCTGCGCTTGCAAACGCTCGGCCAACTCGCCGATCGTGGCCCATTCGCGGCCGGGGTACCCCTTCACATGCAACAGCAGCAGGTATTGCAGCGGGGTGATGCCTTCACCTTGCGCGGCGCGCTCGGAAAAGCGTTCGAAGCGCCGCATCTGATAGCGGAACTCCGACAGTTGCTCGAAATCGGTCTTGGCGAGCGCGCTGGATGCAGGTGTTTTCATCGTCGTCGAAGGGCAAGTGCGAAACGCGAAATAATATCACATTGTGATATAAGTCGGTGCGCAATGGCTTGCAGCATCGATGTCGGAGTTGAGGCTGGGCGGGTGAGCGCAGCGGGCTCCGAAGCGCGGCATCGTTCGGTGTCGCCGGACTAAGCCGCTTGCAGCTGACGGGTTTGCGTTTGCCGATGCAAACCGCCGATCAGATCCGATTGCGTGATCATGCCGATCAACCGGCGAGCATCGTCCACGACGGGGATGTGATGGTGTCCGTAGTGGGCGAATACCGGAATCAGTTCGCCCACGGGCAAATTCCGATCGACCGTTCTCACGTTCGAGGTCATCAGATCGTCGACACGATAGGAATCGCTCGCATTGCGCCGGAACGACCAACGCTTGCCGTGCGGGCCGCGCAGGCTGAACGTGGTGCGGCTCACGAAATCGGTGCGGGTGACGATGCCCACCACGCGTCGTGCTTCGTCGACGACGGGCAGCGCCTTGATGCGATGGCGTTCGAGCAGGCGCCAAGCAGCAGCGGCCGACGTGTCGCTCGAGACGCTGACAGCGTCGCGTGACATGATCCCTTCGCACGTGAGTTCGCTGAAGCTGCGGGCGTAGGCAAGCAACTGCGCTTCGTGGACGAGCGATTCGAGATCGTCGGAGGCGACGTCGATCAACTCGCCGCGTTCGCGGACGATCGCTTCCAGATCGGCGCGCGTCACGCCCGCAATGCCCGGTGCGGTTTGCGCGGCAGGGCGGCTGACGTGTGGATAACGGTGGCCTGTCAGCGTGTGATAGAGGATCGCGCAAGCGAGCAGTACGACCGATTGCAGGGCCACGGGCTCGATGACGAAGCGCAGGCCCAGCGCGTGAATGGCGGGGCCGCCGAGTACGGCCGTCAGTGCCACCGCGCCCGAAGGCGGGTGAATACAGCGCAAGGCGAACATGACGCCGATGGCCGCCGCCAGAGCGACTGCGGAAGCGGCGATGGGGTTGCCGAGCCACATGGCGCTCAGCACGCCGAGCGTCGCCGCGACGAGATTGCCGCCGACGAACGACCAGGGCTGCGCGAGCGGGCTGGCGGGGACGGCGAACAAGAGCACGGCCGATGCGCCCATCGGCGCGATCAGATAGGGCGTCTCGGCTTCTGGGCCGAGCAGCCAATGGACCGAGGCGCCCATCGCAGCAATGCCCAGTAGTGCGCCCAGACAGGCGCGCAAGCGCTCACGCCAGGAGACGGCAATAGGATGCGGGGCAAAGCTGGCGAACCAGCGCAACACGGCTTGGCTAGGCACGGCGTCTTTCTTCGGATCACATGACAAAGGCGGGACGAACGGTCGCACCGTCGCCTCGGCGAGCCCGCGATTGTATCTCAATGTGATATATGCGTGCTAACCCTATATTTGGGACTGTTGTGGGGAAGCGTCGGAGGGTGGTTTGAGTACCCTCAAAGGGAGGCGGCTGGCCCTGCACACTGTCGATGCCAAAATTGGCTAGATGATGTACACAGTGGATATGAGGTTCCAATGACACGCAAAACATCCGTTTCGATCGGCGAGCACTTCGCCGATTGGTAAGCGGCTCCGTGGCACCGATCGATACGCAACGCGTCCGCTCGGGTGCTGCCGCATCGACAGCGGGAATAGGTGACGGTTCATGGATAGCTTCCTCACGCAGCGCGCCTCGCCCCGACAAACCGTCGTTGTCGGATTCGCCGCACTGTTGGTGCTGCTGGTCTTTGCCCTTGCAGCGCCCCGCGCCAGCGAACCGCTTCGCGCTGTCGGCCCCTTCATGCCCATGTGTGCGCTAACGGTCTTTACGACCGCCGTGATCGCTGCGTTTTTGCTGGCTGCGCAGTTTGCTGCCACACGACACCTGGTCCTTGGCGCACTGGGCGGTGCGTACGCGTTTAGCGCGCTGGCCGTCGCGGTCCAGCTCTTGACGTTTCCGGGCATCTTTACGCCGACGGGGCTGTTGGGTGCTGGGCCGCATACGTCCGTCTGGATGTGGGTGTTCTGGCACGGAGGATTTCCGCTGTTCGTGATCGTGGCGGCGCTCATCCGGGCCGTGTTGGGACCGGCGCCGGTGAGTGCATCGGACGTCGGCCCGTGGACTTGGGCGCTCATCGGGGGCCCTATTGTCCTGTGCGCCGGCCTTTGTCTGATTGCCCTGTACGGCGGCCTGCCGCCTCCCTTTCATCCGCTCGAGCAGAATCAAGCCTTTGCCCATGGTCCCACGGCCTTGGTCGTCTGGTCGCTCAACGTCGCCGCGCTCGCGATCGTCGTCCTGTCCGGGCGCTTGCGGGTCCTGCTCGATCAGTGGCTATTGATCGCGATGCTGGCGTGCCTGGTCGATACGACGCTGAACTTGATGAGCATGGCGCGGTTCAGCTTGGGTTGGTACGTCGCCAGGATCTTCAGTATGCTCGCCCCCGGGGCCGTCGTTGGCTTGCTGATTTGGGAAGTGTGCCTGCTCTACCGACGGCTCTTCGATGCCCATACGTCCTTGTTGCACGTGGCGGTTCGCGACGGTTTGACGGGCGTATACAACCGCCTCTATTTCGAGGCGCAGTTTCCGAAGGAGCTCGATCGCGCCAAGCGCGCCGCTCAGCCGCTTTCACTCGTCATCGTCGATGTCGATCATTTCAAACACTACAACGACACGTTCGGACACCTGCAGGGCGACACCTGCTTGATCGCCGTAGCACGCGCTCTCGCCGGGGTGCTTTTACGACCGGCCGACTTCGTCGCGCGCTACGGTGGCGAAGAATTTGCGATCGTTCTGCCGGAGACGGATCTACGCGGCGCATCGGAAGTGGCTGAGCGGGCTCGCCAAGCGGTGCTACGGCTCGACCTGGAAACGCCGGCGCCGGCGGGACGCGTCACCATCAGCGCCGGATGCGCCACCACGGTCACGGGTGAGATCCGTCTTCCCTTCGATCTCGCGAGCGCGGCCGATGCCGCTTTGTACCGGGCGAAGTCAGCGGGACGAAATCGCATTGGACTCTAAAACGCGGGTTTGATCGGTGAAGGCATTTGAGCGCCACGTATACGACCGATGACACGCGCTGCATTGGCGGGAAAACCCCGGGGCAGGGCACTCGGTGCAAGTTAGTCAGAACACGCCGTGAACCAGCCGGTAACGCACTCGCCTCATATACTCGCGATAGGTGACGTCGTTCGAAAGCAATTGCTCCTCCTTCACGATCCGAACGATTTGCAGCGTCCATTGCGCCACAACGACGATAAGATTGCGCATGCCAAAGTTCGCCACGAGAAAACCGATGTCCGTGATCAGGTAGCCCAAGTACATCGGGTGGCGAACGATGCGATACGGCCCGGTCACGATTACGCCGCGATTGGCGGGCAAAAGACCAAACGAACGTCGTAGCGACCACTTCGCATAAATCTGGACGAGAAGCCCGGCAACCTGGAGGGCGGCGGCCGTCGCTTCCGGAACCAGTCTGATGCCAGGCGCTATCTGGAACGCCAGAAAGTAGAAAGTCGCGCAGAGTGTCGCGCCCAGACTGAGCGGCCCCCAGTCACGCTCGCGCGGAACGCGGGAAAACACAGCCAGGATGACAGTCAACACCTCAGCAAAAGCGAACAGCAACAGCGTGACCCGCGACGTATCCATCACATATTGGTGGACAGTCACGGCCACGAACAGGCCCAGCAGGGGGACGGTAAGGATTCGCACGCCGGCTTCCACCGCGAGCTGCGCGCGTGTCAGACCAGCCCGGTTAGCCGGGGCCGACGCCGCTCGTAGGCCCCGCGAATCATGGTGCTGCAGATCTTCGTTCATGAACGGGAAACGACTCCAGGCTGGAGCAGCGCAAGTGCGGGCGATGCTCAAGAGCGTCAGTGCGCCAAGCGCGGCGCGACATACGCGCCATAGGTACTGATCTGCTGCGAGCTGGAGGGCGCATTGATCCTCGTGATGAGATGACCCTGAATGTAGTTGCTGCCACCACCGCTGACCGCAAAATCGATATGAAAAGCGGCGAAGCCGAGGATCGTGGCAGTGGACGACGTCAATTGCGCCACAACCGGAAGCAGCACGTCGATGTTGGATAGAACGGAACTGTAAATCGTCGTCTTGACGCCGGGTTCGATCCAGATGGACATACCGAGGCTCAATTGCGTAGGGTTCCCATTGGCCATCAATCCGCGCACGGTCGGCACGTCGTTCGCGTTCGTTTGAAACGACGTCCATTGCCCAGGAATGCAACCTCCGTAGGTCGTGCCATTGGTGACCTGAAACGTATAGGCTTGCCCCGTCGTGGGGTCGATCTTCGGACTTCCAGTCTGGGTATTCCAATACTGGTCGAAGATACATTGACCGAGCGCCACCGGGTATAGCGCGCCCGCGACGACATAACCCGGTGCTGAAACCACGGCCACGGCAGTCGCCGTAACGGGCGTCGCGTTCACACCGAACAGCGGAGCAAACATGAAGGCCAGAGGGCCGCCATTCAGTCCCGTCGCGCGCGAAACGGTGACTTGCACGGCAGGACTATCGTACGTGCCGGGCACGATGGATGACGATTGCATACCCGCCGGATAGCCTGTCAGATTCCAGAAACCGGTCTGGACGGTCGCGGCTGTCAGGGTCGATCCACCTGAGACATTGAGCTGAACGGCGCTTGCGGCATTGGCATTCGCGGCGCTCCAGTTGGCAGTCGAGTTCAGGTTTCCCGTAAACAACGAACGGGCGCCCGCGATGGCGGCTGCATCAGCCGCAGTCTGCAACTCATTGGCGGCGAGATAGTAGCGGCCGATATCCACGGAAAATGCCGAGAAAGCCAGCGCCATCAGTACAAACGAAACGAAGACAAAGCTCATCGTCCCGCGCTGGCGTCGATACCATGCGCAACTGCTGACGGCCCGATTGCGTTTCACGCACCAGTCTTTGCGTTTGGCAGGCATCGGGGCGGGCATGATCTATTCGTAAATCATGACGGCAGACGCGTTCAGAACGACGGGCCCGACCAACGCACTAAACACCGACCCGAGCAGCAGCCCCTGGTAAGTGTACGAAATCGCGACCTGGAGTGAGCTGCCGGGGGTCGTCCCGTTCGATTGCGTCACGGTGACGGTCGGCAAAGTAGCGGCTCCGCCCGTGACGAGATTGTTCTGTGCGTAGGTGGTCGTGATCGACGCGATCTGAGTGGGAGTCAGCGGCGGCACTTGCAGTACCGTGCCGGCTCTGGCGCCGGCGCGAGCCGCGTTCGTCAGGATCGAGTCGTTATAGAAAATCAGATTGACGTCGATGATCCCGACCAGAATCATGATCAGAAACGGCAGCAAAATAGCGAATTCGATCGCCGCCGATCCCCGGTTCGCGCGGGGCAGCCGGCGCGCACGGTCTGGGTGGGGCTGCGACATTGCGGTTTTCATCGCGCAGTGATGGATGGACTCGGACCTGACGTGGTCTCGTTCGACGCCGCCGCAGAACCTTTCGACGCCGGCGTCGTTGGCGGTGCAAGGCGATTGCGTTGAATTTCATAGAAGCGAAGGTTGTCCTGGACGGATGCCTTCGGCAAATCCTCTCCCAGGATCGCCGCCGCCGCTTCCGAATTGCCGAGCAGGCCGTAGGCAAGCGCGAGATCCTGGCGCGCCTGGGGCGGCGCACCGGGATAGCGCGTCACATCGAGCAATACATTCACGCCGTCGCGCGGATCGCCGCCCAGCGTCAACGACAAGCCAAGGTTGACGCTCAGGCCCGGATCGCCCGGATGGGCCACGAGCGCCTGCCTGAGCACGGCTTGTGCGGCGGCATGATCGCCCTTCAGGTCGAGCGCTGCACCGAGGCCAGCCGAAGCGAGCGCCGCGTCGGGTGTCAGTGCCAGCACCTTTCGATAGATCGAGATCGCATCGTCGAAGCGCCGCTGACGAATCGCCACGCGCGCCAAGCCGATCATCGGCGCAGTCGCGTGGGGGGCGACCTGCAGTGCCCGCTCATAGTGAACCGCTGCACGAGTGAAATCGCCAACGGTGTAAAGCGTGTCGCCCAATCCCGTCAGCGCTGCCACTGAGCGGGGATCGGCGGCCGCCACCTTTTCATAGAGCGTCGTGGCCAGTTCCACGTTGCCCGAGTCGAGTGCCGTATCAGCGATATGAAGCTCACTCGTGCTGTCGGGCGTCGTGTTCCGCGGCACGGTACGCGTTTCCGAGAGGCGATAGGTCGTCGTGCATGCGCTTGCCGCGAGGAGCGCGACGGCGCTCCCGCAAGCCAGGCATACCAGCCGTGCAAACCTGCGCGTCGTGAATCGGTGCGTGGGGAGGGCCGGCGTGGTCATTCGCAATTGAATTGTTTTCATCGTTTGGCGAAGAATTCCAGAATTTGAATGACAGCGGGCCCGGCTGCGATCACGACGACCGCTGGCAGAATGAACAGCATCATGGGCAGCACCATTTTGGGCGCAAGTTTGGCGGCCTTTTCCTCTAGCGAGACGATATGGGCCAGCCGTTCGGTGCGCGACAAGGTTCGCAGTGCCTGCGTAATCGGCGTGCCGTATCGCATGGATTGCGTCAGTGTGGAAATCAATGCGCGGATGGACGGCAGGTCTATCCGCTCGGCAAGCCCATGAAGTGCGCGCGTGCTGTCGCCCGATAATTTCAGTTCGTCGGCGGTCAGCGAAAACTCCTCCGAAAGCGGCTCACAGATGAAAGCGAGTTCGTCCGCGACTCGCCGGATGCTCACCGCCAGGCTGTTACCTGCGTTGGTGCAGATCACCAGCAGGTCGAGCGCGTCGGGGAGGCACGCCGCCATGGCGAGGCGGCGGTGTTTGGCGCGCAACGCAAGCATGGATTCCGGAACGATCATCCCGGCGATGAAGCCGAAGACCATCAGAATGCCGCGGGTGACGGGCCCGATGACGGGAATATGTGAGCCCAGCATGATCACCAGCATCGCGCACACAATGCCAGACAGGAACTTGACCGCGATCAGAATGGGAACGGCCCGTTTTCCGCGGTAACCGCCCCGCATCATTTGTCTTCCGAGTTCCGCGCGATACTTCGCGTCGAATAGCGGCAGCCGGTCCCCCAGTGTCGCGAGGCGCTGCATCAGATGCGCGCGCACTCCGGCATCGCCGTTATCCTCGTGGGCGATTGAACTGTCCGGGCGCAGGCTGATAGCCGCGGCACGCAAACGTTCGGCGATCCTGCCGCGCTTGCCGCCGCGCTTGGCCGCCCACCACAACGCGAGCGCACCGAACAACGCAGCGAGCATCAGAAGGTTGAGCAGTGTCTCCAGCCGAGCGGGGTTCATCGTAAGGTATTGAGTTTAGATATCCTGTTGATCACCACAATGCCGAGCACCACCGAGAGCGACGCATACGTCAGCAGCTTCTCCCCGGCCGGCCTGTCGAAGAGCACCATGATGTAAGGGCGATTCAGGCCGTACAGGGCCAGCACGATGATGACCGGAATGGCGGCCAGTATCTTGCTCGTCATTCGCGCTTCCGCGGTCAGCGCCTTCGTTTTCAGACGGATCTCGCCGCGCGTTCGGACAATGGCGGCCAGGTTTTCGAGCGTTTCTCCGAGTTGGCCGCCGGTTTCGCGCTGCAGCAGCAGGCACACACAAAAGAAAGAGAAATCAGTGATTTCGATTCGACGCATGGCCACAGCCAGCACTTCTTCCAGGCCGATCCCAAGCTGCAGCGCGTCGCCCATCAACCGGAATTCATGACGCAGCGGCTCGGGAGATTCGTCGGCGGCCGCGCGGATGACGTGCGTCACCGGCACCCCCGCGCGAACCGCGCGCACAATCATGTCGAGCAGGTCCGGGAAGCCATCGAGGAAGCGTCGCCTGAAGCGGGCAACGAGCAAACGGAAGGCTTGCGCCCCGGCAAAGATGGGGAGTCCTGGCAGCAAAAGCAGTTTGACCAGGTCGGGAAGCGGCATGAAACGCGCCATCGCGAGCGCCACGAGTCCACCCATGATCGCAGCACCGATCACGATGCGAAGGCCGCTGGCACCGGCCACCGTCCTGAGGCGGGCAATTCTCGGCTCGAACCAGCGGCTCACGGTGTTGCCCTGCCGGTTCACTTTGAAGAGCGTGGCGTCGACAGGACTTGCGGCGGACGCGCGTCCGCCGTCCTGAGCAGGAAGAGATTGAAGCATGCGCGATCTGATCCTGGCGAGAGGCTGCTTGTTTCGCAGGTCCTGTATGAGCAGCGCCATCAGTCCCAGTAACAGCGCGCAAGCGAACGCGGAGAGGGTGGCGAGGTCGATCAAGCTCATGGGCTCATGGCCTCCAGCAGTGCGCCTTCAACGCCGTAATAGACCGCGCGCTCGCAAAACGCCGGTCTTAACGCAGCCGTTTCGAAGACACCCTTGACTTCTTCGCCATAGGCACTCGCGTCGTAACGGAACGTGAAGAGATCCTGGGTGATGATGACGTCGCCTTCCATGCCGATCAGCTCCGTGATGCGCGTCACGCGCCGCACGCCGTCGCGCATCCGTTCAATCTGCACAATCAGATGGACTGCGCTCGCGATTTGCCGGCGAATCGACATGAGCGGCAGATTGGCGTTCGCCATCATGACCATGCTCTCGAGCCGGGTAATCGCGTCGCGCGGGCTGTTCGCGTGAATCGTCGTCATCGAGCCATCGTGACCGGTGTTCATCGCCTGCAGGACGTCGAACGCCTCGGGACCCCGCGTTTCGCCGAGGATGATGCGGTCCGGCCGCATTCGCAGCGCGTTGCGCACCAGATCGCGTTGGACGACGCCACCGAGGCCCTCCGCGTTTTCCGGGCGTGTTTCGAGGCTGACGACGTGCGGCTGCTGAAGCCGAAGTTCGGCCGCATCTTCGATCGTAATGACGCGTTCGCCGTTGCCGATGAAGCGAGACAGCGCGTTCAGCAACGTAGTCTTACCCGAACCGGTGCCGCCCGACACGATGACGTTGAGGCGGCATGTGCTGGCGAGCTTAAGCACGTTGCTCATCTGCACGGACATGTTGCCCTGCTGCGCCATGCGCTGCAGCGTGATGTTGCGCTGCGAAAACTTCCGGATCGCGATGCAGGCGCCATGAATCGCAAGCGGCGGCAGGATGACGTTGACCCGGCTGCCATCGGCAAGGCGCGCGTCCACCATCGGACTGCTTTCGTCCACTCTACGGCCCACGCCGGCCGCGATGCGCTGCGCCACGCTGACGACGTGTGCGTTGTCGCGAAACTTGTACGGTGTCAGTTCGAGTCGGCCATGGCGTTCGACGTAAACCTGATCGGGACCGTTCACGAGAACGTCACTGACGCTGTCGTCAGCGAGGAGCGGCTCGATCGGACCCACGCCGAACATGTCATTGAGCAGTTCGCTGACGACCTGGCTCTGCTCCGAAATCGTGACATTCAGCCGTTCGTGCGTCACGATCTCCTGGACGAGTTGTTCGACGCCAGGCTTCATCTGCTCGCGAGTCTTCCCGACGGCGGCCGACGCATTCATCGAGTTGAACACGCCGGTGCGGATGATCCTGAACAGGTCTGAACGGACTAATGCTTCGTTGCCCTGCGCCGAGGCAGCGCGCCCCGGCAAAGCGGCGAACGCATGACCTGCGCCGGCGGGGGAGGACGCGCCGGTCGTGGCGGTGGAATCTTCCGACGGCGCGACCTCGTCTGGCGGATGCGGCTGCTTTTGCCCGAACATCAGCGTTTCCTTATTCCCAGTTTTTGGAGAAAGGTGCGCTCAGCGACTATCTGCTGGCCGGTGAGATCGCTGCCGATACGCGTGATCGCCTGATTGAAACCGTTAGCCGCTTTTTCGTCGGGCGCCTCTCCGAGGTTCTCGGCTAGCGAGATCGCTTTTGCTTCGAATGGAATTTCCTGCAACACGGGGCGTCCGACTGCCGTCATGAAATCGACTGGCGGCGGCTTGCCCGCTGTAGCCGCATTGGGGTTATTGAGCAGCAGGGACGCCGCGGGATTGTTGTCGCGGTCTTCGACGTAGCGCAGCAGGCGCAACGTCTCACGTGCGGAATGCACCGACCGGTCTGCCACCAGGTAGACACGCGACGCGTAGTCGAACGCTTCGCCCGCAAGCGGATCGGCCCGGTTGCCCACATCGAGCATGACGTAATGGAAATTGTCGCGGAGCACCTCGAGCACGCGCTTGAGCGCTCCCGCCTGGAACGGTCTGGGCGCACCGTAGTCCAGTTCGGAAGACAGCACAAAAAGCCGGCTTCCCTTCGCGACGAGCGTGCGTTCCACATACTGGGGATCGAGCCGGTGCACGTTCTGCAGCACGTCTATCAGGCCGTTGTTGCTCTGGATGCCCAGCATGGTGTTCGCAGCGCCGCCGCACACATTGAGATCGACATAAGCGACCCGGCGATGCGTGTCTTCGGCAAGATGACGGGCGAGATTCAAGCAGATCGTCGTGACGCCGACGCCGCCCCGCGATCCGAGGAATGCGATCGCTTTGCCGGCGCGGGTGTTCACGACGGGGGCGATCTTGCCCTCGTTGGCGCTGACGGTTCGGTTGAGCAGTTCGACGGTCAGCGGCTTCACGAGATAGTCGCGCACGCCGAGCTTCAGCAAACTGCGATAGAGCCCGACGTCGTTGCGCTCGCCCAGCGCGACGACCTGAACCGACGGTTCGCACACTTCAGCGAGTCGAGCGAGCGCCGAGAGCGGCATCGCTGAGCCATGCAGATCGACCAGCAGAAACAAGGGCGAGCGTTCGATCTTCAAAAGATAGGCAATCGCGTCGTCTATGTTGCCGATCGCCACGTGCGCATGCGGCATCGCCTGCTCGAGCACGTAGTTCTTCAGCACCGCTTCAGTGTCGCGATCCGCGGCGAACGCAATGAAGTCTACAACCCGCGCCGCCGTCGTGCCTTTGCGGAAACTGAAGCCTGTGCTCATGGTCACCTTCGGTGAATGTCCTGCGCGTCAATGGAAATCGCGCGTCGTCTTGTCGAGCGGCGTCACGCGTTCAGTCTGATAGCGGTGTACCGCGCTGGCCGCCACAGCGGCATCGGCTGGTCCGAGCCATTCGGGCTTGACGATGTCCTGCGGATGGGCGAGTTGTGCCGCCAGATTCGTATATGTCGCACAGCCCCATGCCATGTCGGGGCGCCTCCAGCCAGCGTCAGTCAGCACCGATGGGCGAGCCAGGCTGGCACAGTCGGGCGGCAGGGCGAGGCGCCCGTCGAACGGGATGACCGATGCGTCAGGCATCGTTCTCGGCGGCTTAAAGCATCCACTGACGCCGGCCATCGCGGTGCATGCCAGCATGAATGCGATAAGGCGTACGGAAATCATGGCTGCTCCGCTCAATAGACATACCCGGCCGCACCGACAAGGCGCGGTTGCCCCGACGGCACAGATGCGTCGCCGGAGTCGCGTCCAAGGCTGTACTCCACATCGCTGCTCGGTGACATGAGCGAGTCGAGCGGCGTGCGAAGTTTTGCCGGATCGGTCGGCTCGACGAGATACGGCGTCACGATGATGACAAGCTCGGTCTTGTTGTTCTGGTAATTGGTCGACGAAAACAGCTTGCCTAGAATCGGAATCGATCCCAGGCCTGGCACCTGCGAAATAATGTCGGTCGTGTTGGTCTGCAACAGGCCGCCAATCGCGAAGCTTTGGCCGCTCGCGAGTTCCACGGTCGTATCGGCGCGGCGCACGCTCAACCCAGGCACCGTCACGCCATTGGTGGTGACGCTCGCGGTCGTGTCGATCTGACTGACTTCGGGGCGGACTTTCAGGCTGATGCGGTGTTCGCTCATGACCGTCGGCGTGAAATCGAGTTTGACGCCGAACTGCTTGTAGTCGACGGTGAGCGCGCCGTTGGTCTGCGCCACCGGAACGGGGAACTCGCCTCCGGCGAGAAAGCTGGCGGTCTGTCCCGACAACGCCACGAGATTGGGCTCGGCCAGAACCGTCAGCAAGCCCTCCTGATTGAGTGCGTCGACGAGTACCTGGATGTTGGCGTTACCCGTCTTGAACTGCCCAAAGAGCGAATAGGCGTTGTTTGAAGGTAGATTGACGGGGTACGTCGTCTGGCCAGACGGGCCGACGATCGGCTGGGACAGGTTAAAGATCTGGCGCCCGCTGAAGAGACCGCCAGTGAAATTTCCCACAACCGATCCGAGCGCCGCCCAGTTGATCCCCAACTGCTGAGTGACGTTCCGATCCACTTCGGTGATTCGCACGCGCAATTGCACCTGCAGTGGCCGGTCGATCGTGATGCGGTTGACGAGGACTTCCTTGTCGGCCAGATAGGGCGAAAGAGTCTGCACGACTGCGTCGGCGTCGGAAGCCGATGGCGCATGACCCGAAACGAACAGCGAACCGGGACCGGCCGTCAGTTGCAAGTGCATACTCGGAAAGCGCGCCGCCATGGCGTTTTGGAGTGCATCCATGTCGCGGCTGACGACCACCGTCTGTTGAAGCAACGTCCGGTTGTCCGCGCCGAGCGCATACAGCGTCGTCGTCCCAGCCTTCTTGCCTAGTACGAAAACCGCCTTCTGGGACGGCACGTGAACATCCGCGATCGTGGGATCGGCCACGAACACCGAGGTCGCGTTCTCGTTCAGACGCACGAGGGTGCCCTTGCCGACATCGATAGCGAGCGTTCCCGGTAACCGGCCAGGCGTGTTCACCAGCGGCACTTCAGGCCCGAGCGGCAGCACCGCGCGGGCAGGCGCCGCCTGGGCATGGACCGCAAGCGCTGTGGTACAGCTCATTGCCGCGCAGGCCATCAGCTTCAAACCGATATCACCCGGACTGAACTGCTTCGTCATGGCGATTCATCCCCGAGAGTGGACACTGTGCCGCTTACGTGCGTCAGAGCGGCGCGCGCTGGGACGGCAGTGGCGGTACGTTGTTTCCTGCGGCACCGCTTGACTGTGCGCTGCTCGACAGCGCGTCGCTCCTGTCGGAACCTCGGTATATCGTCACGGCGGGCGGCGAAGCCGATCCGGAACGTGCGCCAGTCGTGACGCCTTGAGGGCTGCGTGCTCGCGGCAGATCGCGCAAGGCGCGTGAAATGTCGCCTGCCCACACGGGTGGCGGCGATCCGGCCGACGCCGACGCGGCGGGATCCCGGGTCACGGTCGCGAAGCTGCGCAAGGCAAGCGACAGGCTGCCGAGGCGCGCGGCGACCGAAATGACTTCGCCCATGCGCGGTGTGACTTCCAGCGTAACGGTGCGTGCACGATTGGTGACGTCTGGGGCGTCGCCGCTCTTCGGACGTTGTATTTCCGAGCCGACCGCGAGCACCCGAATGCGCTCGACGACGGTTTCACTCGATACGGCGAGGTCCGGCGAATCGGTCCGGCGGTCCATCTGTTGCGTCAGCAGCAGGTCGACATAGTCGCCAGGCTGAATCAGCCCGGCGTTACCCGAGACATCGTCGACAGCGACCGAGACCGCGCGCATCTCGGGCTTGAGCGTCGCGGCAAGAAAGCCGGGGGCGCCCGGCAGCATGACGTCCTCCGCGGCAATCGGAGTCCCACTCGCTAAAGGGTGCCGCAACAGCGAGCCCTTGAGCTCGACAGCGCCGGGTGCTCCGTAGACGATCGCGTTCGGGGGAACATCGGCGATGGGCATGGGCTTCCAAGTGAGGTCCTCGTCGCGCAGAAGCAGGCCTTGCGGAAGATCCGCTGCGCTGACGAGGATTTTTTCGGTGCTGGGGTGGGGAACGGATGGGCGCGACACACCGGCGACCACGACACGAACGATCAGGGCGATCAGCACGGCGCAAAGAAGGAGCAAACCGATTTTGATGACGTTGGACATGGAACACTGTCCTACTGCATCGAAAGCACAGACAGCACGCTGGGCAACACGATGACTGCACCCCCTCCGAGCGCAAGCGCGACACCGTAGGGCACACCTCGCGTTCCCGAAAACATGGCAAGAGCCCGCATCGGGGGAGAACGCTGCTCCGCCGCCATGTGCCGTGTCGCAAGACTGATCATGGAGACGCCCAGCCCGATCACCGAAATAAGAGCGAGGGCCGGCATAGCGAGCGTCAAGCCAGTCCACAGGAAAACAACGGCGGCAAGTTTTGCATCGCCTCCCCCCAGCATCTTTGCGGCGAACAAGGCCGCGCAGAGCAGCAAAACGGCAAGCGCCAGCAACACATGCGCGAGCACATCGTTAATGGGCATGCGGATGATGAGCGCGTCGATAAAAAACAGGGCGGCGATCATCAGGATCATCCTGGTTGGCAAGCGCCGGCAATGCACATCGAAAACCGCGAGCCGCAGCAATGCGCATAGGACGGCGAGGCGGATGGCGGCGGATAGTAGCGACACAATCAGCCCGGCTCCAGAGGACATGGCGATCGGGAGGAGGCTCGATAAACGGCCGTATCAAATCTCCCGGTCGCGCACATCACGCTTTGTTCTGGGAGGTCGTGACTTGCGTGAACAGGTTCGTGAACATCGCACTGATGTTGGTATTGAATGTTGCGGCCATGGCACCCAGTGCGATAACGATTATGCCTGCCAACACCACGTATTCCATGGCGCTGACGCCGCGTTCGTCGCGAAGAAACGCTTTCAAAAATGCTTGCACTTTTGAGCTCCCGTAAAAAGTGCGCGGGGCGCACCTAGTGAATGAATAATCTACCGGATGCGGAAAATCATTCGGAGCGGCAATGATGTGATTGCCTAAGTAGCAGCTATGGCGCTTTTCTCTGTGTATAAAAAATCAGTTCCTCGGGGTAGCGGAATCCACACATAGATCGAACCCTGATTTTCATTTGATTGACATTCTGGCATTCCCCAGCCTGGCCGCACAAAGCGGGCATTTCCCGACGCTTTGTGCTCCGCTCGATAGCCGTGATGTTTTTCGGCCTGCTGATATCTTACGTTAAGACAATTTTTATAAAAACAATGGAAAAATGCAAATCTTTCCTTTGAAGTGTTCGGGGGCAGGTCAGCTGGCTCGTGGCCGGATTCACTCGACAGTGAACTGAAACAGAGCGCCCTGATCCACAGTCGCGTCAGCCCAGACGCGACCGCCGTGACGTTGCACAATGCGCTGGACGATGGACAAACCAATGCCGGTGCCCTCGAACTGCCCGACGCCGTGCAGCCGCTGAAATACGCCGAACAGTTTCATCGCGTTGCCCATGTCGAATCCGACGCCGTTGTCGCGAACAAAGTAAATGGTCTTCCCGGCCTCCTGGCGGTAGCCGACTTCCACGCTGGCCTGCACTCTCGTGCGCGTGAACTTGAAGGCGTTGGACAACAAGTTGACAAACACCTGCTTCAACAATGCGGGATCGCCCATGGCTGCGGGCAGCGTACCCACACGCACTTCGACGTTCCGCTGTGGCTGTTGCGCACGCAATTCATCCACGACAACCTGCACGAGCTCAACCATATCGACAGCGCGCTTGGTGAGTGGCTGACGACTCAAGCGCGCAAACTCGAGCAAATCCGCGATAAGGCGCTCCATGCGCTTGCCGCCTGCGACCACATCTTCGAGCAACTGCCTTGCCTCAGGCTGCAACTGCGCCGCGTGGTCCTCGAGCAGGATCCGCGAGAAGCCGTTGATCACCAGCAGCGGAGCGCGCAAATCATGCGAAACGGAATAGGAAAAAGCCTCCAATTCGCCGTTGGCGGCTTCGAGCCTGGCCGCATGATCTCGCAGGCACCGGTCCAGCTCGGCGTTCTCCAGCTTCAGGCGCCGCATCGCGAGCGCGCGCGAGAGCACCGGCAGGATGACGCTCAGCTTGAATGGCTTCAGGATGTAGTCGAGCGCACCGACCTTCATCGCCTCGACCGCCGTGGCGATCGTACCCTCGCCGGTCATGATGATGCCAACGAGATCGGGCTGCGTCTCGAGGGCAGCTTGCAACAGCGCGACGCCATTCATCCCCGGCATCATCAGGTCGGAGAGCAGCAGGTCGAACGGCGCGTCACGCAGCGCAGCGAGCGCGGGTGCGGCCGCGGTGAAGCCGGTCGTCTCGTAGCCGTGTTCGCGCAGCGTGTCGCACAGTGCCTTCATCTGCGGCACTTCGTCGTCCACGATCAGAAGACGTGTTGTCTGGCCCTCGGGTACCACTGTGCCGGGGTGGTACCTTGCCGGGCTCAAGATGCCACCTCGCGGCAGCAAGACGCGAGGGCTTCGCGTAATTCACGCAGCTTGGGCGGCTTGCTGAGTACCCGGTTGACGTTCGCTGGCTGGTCGCCGTTGTCGGCCAGGCGCTGCCCCCATCCGGTGAGCAGAATAACCGGGGTCGACGGTGACACAGCCTTCACCGCACCGGCGACTCTGCGGCCATCGATGTGCGGCATGCCGAGGTCGGTCATCACCACGCCGAACGGCTCGCCGCGCTGGTGGGCGGACTGGAACGCTTCGATGCCGGCCTGACCGCCGTTGGCGGCGACGACCAGGTGGCCATCGGTCTCGAGCGTGTCTCGCAACGACTTGAGCACCAGTGGATCGTCGTCGACGATCAGGATGCGCTGACGCGGCGGTGCTGCCGCTGGGGGCGCGGCTTGCACCAGCCCCGCAAGCACCTCGGACACGGGAAAAATGAGCCGTACGTTCGTGCCGATGTCGGGTTCGCTCTCGATCTCGATCTCCGCCCCATGCCGTTGCACCACGCCGTAGACCATGGCGAGGCCCAGACCGGTACCGCGCTCACCTTTGGTGGTGAAGAAGGGCTCCAGGCAACGTCGACGCGTGCCCTCGTCCATGCCAACGCCGGTGTCGCCAATTTCCACCCATACCTGGCGCGGCATGGGCGCGCCATTCGGCTCCGGCCGGCCCTGTACGGTGCGGGTGCGCACGGTCAATATCCCGCCTTCGGGCATCGCATCGACCGCATTGAAGACAAGATTGATCAGCGCCTCACGAATCTCACTTTCCACACCCATGGTGTCGGGCAGATCGGGGGGGAAGTCGGTCACCATCTGAATCACGCAGCCGCGCTGCTGCGGGATATCGCTCCAGCGCGCACGCGTGAGGTCAATGACCTGCTGCGCGAGCGTGTCCAGGCGAACCCGAGCCAGTGCCGACTGCGGCTCATGCGGGCGGTAAAATTCGCGCATGCGCGAGACCGTCTTTGCCACATCGTCGATCGCCCGCTGAATGGTTTCGAGCGACTGGCGGGCACGCTCGCTCAGGCTTGCTTCCGTCTCCAATAGCGATTCGGTGTAGATCGCCACCGGCGAAATCGCATTGTTGATGTCATGCGCAATGCCGCTGGCCATCTGGCCGAGCGCACGCAGGCGTTCCTGCTGCATCGCCGCCTGTTGCGTCTGGCGCAGATCGTCGTAGGCGCGCTGCAGTGCCCCGTGAAGCTGCGCCTGATGCGCGGCGAGCGCGACGTGCTCGCTCAATTGCCGAAGGAACTCGCATTCGCCGCTCGCGAAGCTCTGCGGCTGCCGGCGCGCCGCCAAGAGGAGACCGAACACCTGGCTTTCCACCAGGAGCGGCGCCATCACGACTGCGCGCAGGCCGCCCTGTGCGAGCCGCTGCGCAAACGGCGTCGGGACTTCCAAGACATCAGGCTCGTAAACCAGCTGCCCGCGCAGGCAATGCGACAGGCCGTTTGCGTCGATCGCGACGCGCGCCTGCGCCGTCAACGCCAGTGATAGGGCGAGCGCCTCGCTGCCTACCCCGACGTGCGCGACGCTGAGCCAGTTCTGTCCCTGCTCGTGCAGGCAGATGCAGCCGAAGTCGACGGGTAGATGCTCCTCCACGCTGCGCACCACCACCTGGAAGATGCTTTTCAGATCCTGTCGCTCGCCGATAGCACGGGTGATCTGGTGCAGCAAATTGAGCCGTTCCAACTGCGCCTGGGCCTTTTGCTCGGCCTGTCGCCGCACCGCGATTTCCGCTTCCAGCAACCGATTCGTCGACTCGAGTTCGGCGGTCCGCTCGACCACGCGGCGCTCCAACTCCTCGTTCAATTGCGCGAGTTCACGCTCGGCGCGGATGCGCTCGAGCATGTCCGTCGATGCCATATGCATCAACGTCAGCAGCACGAACATATAGCCGCAGATCTTGCCAAAGTGCGCCACCATCGCCGGCGCGTCATGCGGCGCCTGCGAATAAAGCATCGCCAGGTGAGCCGGAAACAACACCACCGCCATCAGCGCGAGTATCGGTAGCGCGCGCTCCTCGGCGCGCTGACGCCAGCAGAGCCAACCGGCCAACACCCACAGCAACGGGACGACGAGCAGGGTGGGACGCGAAATCCCCAGCCACTCGGGGGGCCCGTATTTCGGCAACCAGTCGAAGAGCGCGATGAATCCCGCGCCGAGCGCGAGCAGGAAGGACGTGAATGCGGCGAGGTGCGGTGGGCTGGGGCGGGCGAGGAATACTGCGCTGGCGATTCCGACGGGCAACACGTATGCGGCCGGTGGCCAGGTAGAAGGCCTCAACAAGTGCTCCGCCTGCGCAATGGGGGCCAGCACGCCGGACCATTCGACGGCAACCAGGATGTGAATCAGCTCGAGCAGCGAGGTGACCGCGAAGCTGACGGCAATCCGCTTGGGCAGCGGGCGGTCCAGGCGTACACCCATGTCCCAGAATAGCGATGCCAGCAGGCCCGAGAGCAGGAATCCACCCGTATCCAGAATCGCATGGAGTTCAGGATAATCCTTGTCCCCCGCTGCGATCAGGAGCGCGCCGATCAACGCAAATGCGATCAACGTGCCGGTGACACTTCGGAACAAGGTCGGCTGGCTGATTGACGAATCGGGCATTGCGGTTCTCTCCCGAGCGATCCCGCTCCTCAAACAGCAACGCGATCACGGCAGCATCGATGATGCGGCAATTGATCAGATTATAGGAGGAGCAACGTATAGGAGGAGCAACGTTTGGTGCCCTGGAACGTAGCGCTTAGCGTTGCGTCCTTCGGCATCCGTTCCCGGCGCGCCGCAGGCAACCAGGGGGCACTGAGCCAGCTCATTGCAATCAAGCCGCCTGCCAGCGATGGCCCGAATGTCACCCTCCGCGGCATAAAGGAGCCGGGTATTTCCGGCAGATAGGCGCCAGCAGAAGCGGGTAGAAACGCGTATCTTTGCGGTTCGACGGCGAAGCCGGAAATCGTGCAGGACTACAAATTCGCAGCGCGATGATCGTCCATCACGGGCACCGGCACATCAGCCAACGCAGCCGCTTCCCGATAAAGCTGCGTTTGATTGACCCGCGCGGCGATCGCTTCGTCTTCCGCAGTCAACAGTTGCGATTCCCGCAGCAGCCCCCACCGACGATACTGCGTGAGGAACCAGCACCCTTCGTCGATACGGGGATAATTGACCGTCCCGCCGTCAAAAAAAGCCGCAGGCAGCGGCACACGCGCATAACGCTTGCCGCCCTCACGCCCCGTAAGCCGAGGCGCGATGACCTCACGCGGCACGCCCAGCGCATCGGGCTTCGCGAGCCATGACGAGATCTCATCCCGATGCACCGGCGCATCGACCCATCGACACGCCTCCAGCATGGTACGCACAAGCGCACGAGCCGTGGCCGGGTAGCGTTCGACGAACGCCCTCCGGCAGGCGAGCACCTTCTCAGGATGATTCGGCCAGATCTCGCTCGTGGCGACGACGGTTTCCCCGGCCCCGCGCGCTTCGGCCACCGCATGCCAAGGCTCCCCCGCGCAAAATCCGTCGAGTAAGCCGCGTTCGAGCGCATCCACCATCCGCGGCGGCGGGATCACGACGCTTTCGATATCCTCCCGCGGATGCACGCCGTTCCTGGCGAGCCAATCGTAAAGCCACATCGCGTGGGTGCCCGTCGGAAAAGTCTGCGCAAATATCGCCGGACGCCCGAGCGTAGCTAACGCGGCCTTCAAGTCACCCTCGGCATCGAGCGCTTGAGCGAGCGCTGTCGACAACGTAATCGCCTGCCCGTTGCGATTGAGCACCATCAAGACGGCCATCTCGTCGCGCGGCCCGCCGATGCCCAGCTCCACGCCGTACACGAGGCCATACAGAGCATGTGCGCAATCGATCTCGCCCGACAGCAGCTTATCGCGCACGGCTGCCCAGGACGGCTGCCGGCACAGCTCAAGCGTGAGCCCATGGCGATGCCCGAATTCGAGCACTTTGGCCGCGACGAGCGGAGCGGCATCAGAGAGCGCGACGAAGCCGATCCGCAGATGCGTTTTTTCCGGGGCGGGGGCGTCCGGGGGCGACAGAGGAACGTTCATTCAGCACTACCTCGAAGAGTCGGCCGCATCAACCACGCGGCGCGCGATCTCGGCCAGACGTACGCCGGCATCCATCGCGCGCTTGCGCAAGGTGGCGTACGCATCGTGTTCAGAGAGCTTGCCCCGCTCCATCAAGAGGCGCTTGGCACGGTCGATGGTCTTACGATCCTCGAGTTCGGTTTCCGCCTTGGCCAACCGCTGACGCAGCTTTTCCTCGTGCGCGAAGCGCGCCAATGCCACTTCCAAGATCGGCGCGAGCTTGTCGGGCGTCAGCCCTTCGGCCATGTACGCGGTGACGCCCGCATCCACGGCGCTGCGAATCAACTGCTGATTCGCATCGTGGCTGAACATCAGCACCGGACGCGGAGCTGTTTCGTTCATGACCGCCAGATGCTCGAGCGTGTCGCGTGACGGCGATTCCGTATCGATGATCACCACATCGGGCCGCTCGCGCTCGACCACTTTCGGCAACGCATGCGGCGCGGCGGCTTCGGGTAGCATCTCGTAGCCGAGGCGTGCCAACGCCTCGCGCAATTCGCCGATCGGTTTTTCTGTGTCGGTGACGAGCAAAATACGCAACATCTAAGCAGGTGTCGTCGTGGTCAGTAAGCGCTTGATTTCAGGGACGCACGAACCGCAGACAGTGCCGCAGCCGAGCGTCGACTTCAATTCCTCCAATGCCGCGCCGTTGGCGATGCCTTGCTCAATCTGCGATTGCGTCACCTGCTTGCAACTGCAGACCACGCGATCGCGCGGAGCACGTGCGCGTGGCATGTCGCCGCCGAGCAAAACGATCGCGTGGCGCGGGCCTTCCCAGGGCGCGGCGCTGCGAAGCTGTTCGAGCAGGGCGCTGGCGGGGCTCGTTTCGCCGGTCACCAGGAAGCCGTCCACCACCTGCTCGTTCCAGGCGATGCGCTGCGCGCGGCCGCGACGTGCGTCCCGGTACTCGAGCAGATCGTCGCCACGTGCCAATCCTAACGCATCGTGCAAGCGTTCGGTCCAAGCCACGTCGGCTTCGGTATCGGCCGCGCTCACCACCAGCAAATCGTCGGCTTCGACGCGAATCGAAGCATAGCGGCGCTCCGCGAGTAGCGGTTGTACGGTTGCCCGCAACGCCAGAACGTCGCCTCGCTTGGCGGCGACAAGCCGCCAGGGCAACTTGGCATGCTCGACGCGCACGGCCGCATGCTTCAGTTCCGGTTGCTTCGAGTCGGGATCGACCGCGCCGGTCGTGGCTTCGTTGATCCCGCCGCTATCGAGGAACTGGCCGCTCCAGTGCATGGCCGCGAACACCGTGCCAGGCGGCAAATCGTCCGTCGTTTCGAGCGGCAGCACAAGCCGGCCCCGACGGCTGGCAACCGTGACCAGTTCGCCGTCCTTGAGCCCGCGGCGCGCCGCATCCTCGCGCCGCATCGACAAGGTCGCTTCCGGCGCATGATTGAACAGCGCACCGGCGCGCCCCGTACGGCTCATGCCATGCCATTGATCGCGCAGACGTCCCGTCACAAGGCGGAAGGGGTAGCGGGCATCCGCCGGCTCGGCAACGGGCAAATAGCGCGCCGCATGAAACCGGGCACGGCCATCTTCCGTGGCGAAGCGACCGTCGGTGTAACGGCGAGCCGAACCCGTGGCAGCACCCGCCGGAAACGGCCATTGCTGCGGACCGTCGCCTTCGAGTCGTTCGTAAGAGAGTCCTCCGATATCGAGGTCTCGT
Source organism: Trinickia sp. (assembly GCF_051961175.1). Lineage (GTDB taxonomy): Bacteria > Pseudomonadota > Gammaproteobacteria > Burkholderiales > Burkholderiaceae > Trinickia. The sequence goes on from NZ_JBQCDN010000280.1 coordinate 24,563, forward strand.
CCTACGGTAAGCGCGCGATGCTCTTCGAAAACGTCCTGCGGAGACGCAAAGGGAAACAAGCTTGCGCCGGGTTCGCGGTCTTGCGACGTCGACAACCGAGCCTCGAGCCTGCGCGCGACTTCATTGACGATCCACCAATCGGCGCGCGCCTGGCCGGGCGGCTCGACGGCCGCGCGTACCCGCGAAATGCGCCGCTCGGAGTTCGTGACGGTGCCCGATTTCTCGCCCCAGCTCGACGCCGGGAGCAATACGTCGGCGTAGGGCACGGTATCCGTCTGCTCGAACGCCTCTTGCACGACGACGAATTCGGCGGTGCGCAACGCTTTGCGGACGCGCTCGATGTCGGGCATCGAATGCACCGGGTTCGTGCAGGCGATCCAGATCGCTTTGATCTTACCGGCGGCGACGGCATCGAACATCTCGACGGCCGGCAAGCCGGGGCGGGCGGATAGCTCGCTCACGCCCCACAACGTTTCGAGTTCCGCACGATGCGCCGCATTGCCGATGTCTCGATGCGCGGCGAGCATCGTCGCCATGCCGCCCACTTCGCGCCCGCCCATGGCGTTCGGTTGGCCCGTCAACGAAAACGGCCCCGCGCCGGGCCTGCCGATTTGCCCCGTGGCCAGATGCAGGTTGATGAGCGCCTGATTCTTATCGGTGCCGTGACTGGACTGGTTGAGCCCCATGCAGTAGAGCGATAGGGCGGCGGGGCTCGCGGCGAACCATTCGGCGGCTTGCAGCAGGTCTTGCTCAGCGATGCCGCAGATCTCGGCGGCCATGCTCGGGGTGTAGCCGCGAACGAGCGCCTTGAGTTCGTCGAATCCGTTCGTATGCGCGTCGACATACGCACGGTCGATCGACCCTTCCCAAATCATGTGATGCAGCATGCCGTTGAACAGCGCGACGTCGGTGCCCGGTGCAACGGCCAGATGAAGATCGGCCAGCGCGGCCAGATCGGTGCGGCGCGGATCGACGACGATCCATTTGACGTCCGGGTTCTTCGCCTTCGCTTCTTCGAGACGCCTGAACAGCACCGGATGCGCGTACGGCATGTTGCTGCCCGCGACCAGCACCGTCTGTGCGAGTTCGAGATCTTCGTAGCAGGTGGGCGGGCCGTCCGCGCCGAGCGACTTCTTATAGCCGGTCACCGCGCTCGACATGCACAAGCGCGAGTTCGTGTCGATGTTGTTGGTTCGGACGAGCCCCTTGGCGAGCTTGTTGAAGACGTAGTAGTCCTCCGTCAGCAACTGGCCGGAAATATAGAAGGCGACGGCATCGGGGCCGTCGCGTTCGATCACGTCGGCGAAGCGCGCCGCGACGTGATCGAGCGCGACGGACCAATCGGTCGGCTTGCGTTCGGAATCGCGCGTGAACCGGATTTCGGGATGCAGTGCCCGGCCGGCGTGGCTGGCAGCCGTCAAGGGAAGCGTACGTCCCTTCGTGCAGAGCCTGCCGAAATTGGCCGGGTGATCGGGATCGCCGGCGATGCCCGTGATGCGGCCGTGCTCGGCTTCGATGAGCACGCCGCATCCTACGCCGCAGTAGCAACACGTCGAACGTGTGACGGTCTTCATCGCGAAGCGAGCCTCCTCATGCGAAGCGGACGAACACGGCTTCGCCGTCGACCTTGACGGCAAAGCGCATCGTGCAGCCCTCGTCGGGCGCGCACGCGTCGCCCGTTTCGAGGGCGATGTTCCAGCTGTGGAGCGGGCACGTCACCGTCTTGCCGTGCACGATGCCTTGGGAGAGTGCCCCGCCTTTGTGCGGGCAACGATCGTGCAGTGCGAAGACTTCATCGTCGGCAGTCCGAAACAAGGCGATATCGCCGTCGTCGCGCTTGAGGACGCGGCTGCCCAGCCGCGGAATATCTGAAACACTGCAAACGTGCGTCCAGGCAGAAGTGGTAGCGGGGGAAATCGTCATATCCATGGTTCGGTACTCTCAAGCGATGACTTTGAGCGGGATGTATTCGCGTTCTTGCACGCCGCCAATGCGCGCTTGCCACGGATCGGGCAACCCTTCGAGCGAATACAGCAGGCGTTCGTAGAGCGCACGGCGATTGGCGTCGTCGTCGACGATCTTGCGTTTCACGTAATCAAGCCCCACGCGCGCGATGTAATGCACGGTGCGATCGAGGTAGTGGGCTTCTTCCCGATACAACTGCAGGAATGCCGCTGAGTACTCCTTCACTTCTTCGGCCGTCTTGACCTTCGCGAGGAACTGCGCGACCTCCGTCTTGATCCCGCCGTTGCCGCCGACATAGATCTCCCAGCCGCTATCGACAGCGATGACGCCGACATCCTTGATACCGGCCTCGGCGCAATTGCGCGGGCAGCCCGAGACCGCGAGCTTGACCTTATGCGGTGACCACATGTTCGCGAGCATCGTCTCGAGATCGATGCCCATTTGCGTGCTGTTCTGCGTACCGAAGCGGCAGAACTCGCTACCGACGCACGTCTTCACGGTGCGAATCGACTTGCCGTACGCATGGCCCGACTGCATGCCGAGATCTTTCCAGACGCTAACCAGATCTTCCTTCTTCACACCGAGCAAATCGATGCGCTGGCCGCCCGTGACCTTGACCATCGGGATGTTGTACTTGTCGGCGACATCGGCGATGCGACGCAGTTCGTCGGGTGTCGTGACGCCGCCTTTCATCTGCGGCACCACTGAGAACGTGTTGTCCTTCTGAATATTCGCGTGCACGCGTTCGTTGACGAAGCGGCTTTGCGGATCGTCGACGGCCTCGCGCGGCCAGGTCGATACGAGGTAGTAATTGATCGCGGGCCGGCAGCTCGCGCAGCCATTGGGCGTGCGCCATTCGAGGAAGTCGTAGACGGCGCGGTGCGTGAGCAGCTTGTGCTCGCGCACGGCCTTGCGCACTTCGTCGTGCGTGCGATCGGTGCAGCCGCACATGGCTTTGGTCTTCGGCGTTTCCTGGAAGCTCGTGCCGACGGTGCTCATCAAGATTTGCTCGACGAGCCCCGAGCATGAGCCGCAGGAGCTCGCCGCCTTCGTGTGCTTCTTCACTTCGTCGAGCGTGAAGAGTCCCTTTTCGGTAATGGCCTTGACGATCGTGCCTTTGCACACGCCGTTGCAGCCGCACACCTCGTCGGAATCCGCGAGCGAGGCGGCGCGGTTGTGGCCTTGCACGCCTGCGTCGCCGATGCTCGATTCGCCGAACATCAGGCGATCGCGCAATTCGCCAAGCTTGCGGCCCTCGCGCAACAGTTTGAAATACCAGGCGCCGTCGGCCGTGTCGCCGTAGAGGCAGGCGCCGACCAGGCGATCGTCTTCGATCACCAGCTTCTTATAGACGCCGCTGGCCGGATCCGACAACACGATCTGCTCGGTGTTCTCACCACCGACAAAATCGCCGGCCGAGAACAGATCGATACCGGTGACCTTCAGTTTCGTCGACAGCACCGAACCCTTGTAGCTGCCGATGCCCATCAGCGCGAGGTGGTTCGCGCACACTTTGGCTTGCTCGAACAGCGGAGCGACGAGGCCATACGCCACACCGCGGTGGCTGACGCATTCGCCCACTGCGTAGACGCGCGGATCGTAGGTTTGCAGCGTATCGTTGACCACGATGCCGCGATCGCAGTGCAGTCCCGCCGCTTCGGCAAGCGCGGTATTCGGGCGAATACCGGCAGCCATGACGACGAGGTCTGCTTCGATCGTTTCGCCGTCTTTAAAGCGCACGCCGGCGACTTCCCCGGCCTCGTTGCCGATAATTTCGCTTGTTGCTTTCGCCATCAGGAATTCCAAGCCGCGCGCTTCCAGCGAGCGCTGCAGCAGACGGCCGGCATTTTCGTCGAGCTGCCGTTCCAACAGCGTCGAAGACAAATGCACGACCGACACATCCATACCGCGCAGCTTCAGGCCGTTGGCCGCCTCCAGCCCGAGCAGGCCGCCGCCGATCACGACGGCGCGCCGCTTGACGGTGGCCGCGTCGATCATCGCTTGGGTATCGCGGATATCGCGATAGGTGATGACGCCTTTGAGTCCCGCGCCCGGCACCGGCAAGATGAACGGCTGCGAACCCGTCGCGATCAGCAGGCGATCGTAGGGCGCTTCTGTGCCGTCTTCGGCCACGACGACGCGCCGCTTGCGATCGATCTTGGAGATGGTCTTGCCCAAATGAAGGCGAATGCCGTTTTGCTCATACCATTCGAGCGGGTTCAGAACGATGTCGTTGAACGTCTGCTCGCCGGCCAGCACGGGCGAGAGCAGGATCCGGTTGTAGTTCGGATGCGGCTCCGCGCCGAAGACGGTGATCTCGTAGTGATTCGGCGCGAGCGCCAGCAATTCTTCGATCGTCCGGATACCGGCCATGCCGTTGCCAATGACGACGAGTCGGGGCGCGTTCATCGTGAGTTACTCCTTGAGCCGTTGAGGTCGCAGCGTCATTGCCCGACGGGGGAAACAGAAATCAACGTTTTTGGCATGCGCCAACGAAAACGGCGTCCGCTCGTGTCGAGGCACGAGGGGACGCCGTTGTCCTTGAAGCGTGAGCGGTGGCCTGAAGCGAGGGCGAGAAGACGGATACCTTCATCGCCCGGGCCAGTCATCGCATTGCGTTGCATGCATCCCGACGCCATTGCCGGGTACGGGCGAGGTCTATGCAAGGGCTATGCCAAGGGAGTGAAATGCAGTGCTGGCGGGCGTTTCCGGCTGGGGCGGCGCTGCGCAGGGCGAGCAATGCACCGAATTGTCGCACTGCAGCAGTGCAGCGCACCGAGCGGGCCGCACCCGTTCGGCGCGGGGTGTGTCCGGTTCGGTGCGTGGCGTTCGGGCGTTGAAAGAGGGCTAAATAACCAAAACGCCTAATCTAAGTACATAACGTTCGCTTGCCAGGGTGCGTCGCGCTTCGATCGGGGACTATAATTCAAGGCTTCGCTTCAGTCTTCCCGCGAAGTGCGTGCAGGCAGACTTGTACGCACCGTGCGGCTTCCATGCTGGCCAACGTACCAACTGAGGAGGTTTCACATGTCCATCCGCATCGGCGACGTCGCACCCGATTTCACCGCCGAAACCACCGAAGGCACGATCAAGTTCCATGAATGGATCGGCGACAACTGGGCCGTTCTGTTCTCGCATCCGAAGGATTTCACGCCGGTTTGCACCACCGAACTCGGTACGGTGGCGCGTTTGAAGCCCGAATTCGATAAGCGCAACGCCAAAGTGATCGGCCTGAGCGTCGATCCGGTCAGCGATCACGAAAAGTGGGTGGGAGATATTGCCGAGACGCAAGGTCATGCGGTCAATTTCCCGGTGATCGGCGATGCCGACCTGACGGTATCGAAGTTGTACGACATGATCCACCCGAATGCGAGCGGTGGCGTGCGCACGGCGAACGACAACGCCACGATTCGCTCGGTGTTCATCATCGGACCGGACAAGAAGGTCAAGGCGATGCTCGTCTATCCGATGAGCGCGGGCCGCAACTTCGATGAGATTCTGCGCCTGGTCGATGCCGTGCAGGTGAATGCTCAGCACGCAGTGGCCACGCCCGCGAACTGGCGTCCGGGCGACGACGTCATCATCCCGACGTCGGTATCCGACGAAGATGCGAAGAAGAAGTACCCGCAAGGATTCAAGACGCTCAAGCCGTACCTGCGCACCGTCGCGCAGCCGAAGTAACCGCAACGACGGTTCGAACGGCATCGGTGCGTTCGGCTCGATTCGAGATCGAACGCGCCGAGCATTTAATGATCGAGTCTTTTCATCGTCTCGGATTCGATCGCCGCCTGCCATTCCTCAGAAGCTTCGATCGGATTCGTTTCGTCCTCGACCGAAAACTGTGCGCGCTCGGCCGCCGTGCGCGCGCGGCCGAAGTCGTCACCGAGGCCGTCTTCACCGTCGTCCTCGCCCGGCGGTTCAAGCATATCTCTCAGCATGGCGTCGAGCTCCGGGGTATCCCAGGGCTTGCCGTGCTGTTTGCAGACCTTGATGTAATGCCGGATCTCCGCATCTTGTTCCGGCGTAAGCGGAAGCCCGCGGAAAGTCCGCTGGGGATCGATGTCGGTCATGATGGCACTCCGCGGCAACTGATAAACAGATCGATATCCGAGTGTAGCGCCGTTGCGCGGGAATGCGCTAGCCGGAGAACGCCGATGCCCGCCGATGCCCGGCGCTGGCAGGCGACGCTTCGACGCGCTTCGCATCGTAGGCGGGCGCTTCGCTGTACGCGCCCGCGTCGCCCCGCGCCTTCGCTAAACTGGTTCACCGCGGATTCGGCTTACGACGGCTTGCAGCGTCTCGATGCCGTTTGGCCTGCAGGTAGCCGCCTCTTCCATGCAGCAGGGACGGACGACGACGACGAGGAGCGAGCGATTGGACACCTTCGACAGCCGCCATGCGGCCGCCCGCGAACCCGCCTTGAAACCCGGCGGCGACAGCACCGGGACAATCGATCGTCAGCTCCGTTTCCTTTGCGCGCCGGATCCTGATGCCGTCCTGCTCGACGATTTCCGGGAGCGCATCGACGCTGTCCGAGCAAGGCGGCCCCCGAGTTCTGCGCCCGCACCGGCGCGTCAGCGGGATTCAGCATTGCGGGTGCTGCTGCTCGGTTACACCGGCGCGGGCAACACGGGGGCCGATCTGCGGACAATCGAGACCATTCGGCAACTCCGGTCGCTCTTCGCCGGCCGCCGGCTCGAATTGACGGTTTTCGCGCTGGGCGGGCTGCTCGATCACCCGATTCTGAGCGCTGTGGGCGTATTCGCTCCGCGTAGCGACTATCCGCCCGACGCACTGGCCGAAGCGATCGAAGACTACGATGTCGTACTCAACGTCGAAGGATCGACATATACGTCGAAATTCTCCGACGCGCTGGCGGCGTTGCTGATCGGCGGTCTCGGCTTGGCGGCCGCTCATGGTCGGGTGGCGTGCGCGTATGGAATCGATGCCGGAGGTATGACGGCGCGGTTGACGGATTTCGCGGCGCACACGGGCGAGAACGTGGATATCGTCTGCCGCAGCCGTGGAGCGAGCGAACGGTTGCGGGCGCTGGGACTGGCGACCGAACAGGGGGCGGATACAGCCTGGACGTTTCGGGCGGCGCTGGACGCCCGGCCCACGCTACCGGCCCGCCATGCCGTACTGTGCCCAAACAATCCGTTCTGGTGGCCCGTGCGGACGAACGTCCGCCGCGCGCTCGAACTCGATGGGGCGAAGGCGCAAGCGTCGTTGCGCTACGGTCCTTTGAGCTTTCATTCGTGGGATGACTTGCGCGCCGCGCGCTTCGACGCCTACAAGCGCAGCTTCGCGGCCATTGCCGAGGGATTGAAACAGCGCGGCTATGCGCCCGTGTTCGTCGCGATGGAGCGTCTCGACCGTGCAGCTTGCGAGGAAATTGCGGCGCTGCTGCCGTTCGACGCGCCCGTCATTGCTCGCGGCGAACATTCGCTCGATGCAGTCGTTGCCACGTTGGAAGACGCACAGTGGATCGTTACGACGCGCTATCACGCGTCGGTGTTGGCGATCGCCAATCGCGTTCCCGTGGTGGGCGTATCGATGGACAGCCGGATCGACCAACTCTTCGCCGAAAACGCGCTGAGCGAGTGGTCGGTTTCGTGCGACGAGCGCGGTTTCGAGGCCCGTGTGCTGGAGCGTATCGACGTTGGCACCGGGCCGGCGCTCGACGGTTTGCGCGAACAGTACGCACGCATTGCGGCGCGGGAGGCGCGCACGTTCATGGCAATGGGGCGGAGGCTGAAGGAACGGATCGACGCTCAGTGCTGAGCGATGCTCGGGACGTCTGGTCGCCGGGTTGTTCGATTTGGCGGGGCGGCAGGCTAGTAGGGCAGAGGGCATTCGAGGCCGCCATGGACCCTGCCATGGCGGCCTCCCTTCATTCGTGCGCGAGTTGACGCGCTCGCGCGAATGCCGGCATCACGTCCTTGGCGAAACGGGCCATCGACGCCAGCACGCGCTCGTGCGGCAAGTCGCCGAACCAAAAACTCGCACTGAAATAGTCGCACCCGAGGCCATCCCGAATACGCTGAAGCTGGCGGATGCATTCGTCGGCCGTGCCGATGACAACATAGTCGCGGCGCATGATCTCATCCATAGGCTCGCCGGGAAAAGCATCGGCACGCACCACGCCGTCCTGCACTTGCGCGGCGTCGTAGCGCAGCCGCACCGTCGCGCGGCCATTCCAGCGCGCCGCACGCACCGCATCGGCCGCATCCGCTTCATTCTCGGCCACATACACGGGCCGCTGCGTGCCGACCAGCAGGCGCGAGTGACCGGCGAACAGGTCCGGGTAGGCTACCCGCACATTGGTGAGCCGCGAAATCGGCTCCAGTACGCCCGTGAAGAGATTCATCCCGATCCGCGTCGCGCACGCCACCGATTCGCGCTTGCTCGAATTCACGACGAGCCAAAACGGGGCGCGCCGCTGCAACGGTTGCGGATAGAGCCGCGTCGGCGCGATCTCGAATCGCTCGCCTTCATACGAGAACGTCGGTTGATGCAGTGCGCGCTGGATGATCTCGAGCGATTCAAGATAGCGCGTCTCATCCTCGCCCTTGGTCATCCCAAAGCGGTCGTATTGATATTGCTGGTAGCCTTTGCCGAGTCCGACTTCGACGCGCCCGCCGCTCAGGACATCGAGCGTGGCCAGCTCTTCGGCCACGATCAGCGGATGATGGAGCGGCACCGGTACGATGGCCGGCCCCAGCCGGATGCGGCGGGTCTTGGCGGCGATATGCGCGAGCAGCACAAGTGGCCGTGACGTGTAGGCGTAGTTCGTGAAGTGATGCTCGGCCAGCCATAACCGCGTCAGCCCGATCGACTCCGCCATTTGCGCCACGTCGAGCGCCCGCGCGTAGAGGTGGCTCGCGGGCGCGGCCTCGGGAGACTGCATCGTCATAAAGGTGCCGAACTCCATGGGTTTCCACTCCTTGTCGCTCGCAAGCGGGTTCGCTCGCGCCTAAGGGCTTGCGCGATTGGGAAACGTTCATCGTGGGAAGTTCTGCTTTCGATTGGCTTGCGGGCGGCGATGTTGTGTCATCGGCGCCGCACTTGCCCGGTTGCCTGCATCGGGAATGAGGAGCCGGCCTTCGAGCCCGGCGCGCGCCTCGTTCGGCGACACCTCGCCGATCATGCGTTTCCATGGACGAGAGGGACTGCCGAGGGTGCGGCAGATGAGTGAACGAAGCCGTGCTCCGGGGTGCGAAGCACGAGGGGCGTATAGGCCGATCGGACAACGTCGAGGAAATGTTATAACATTGTATTGCCCGCACACGGCATTTAAGGCTAACATTTCGCTTACGGTGATGTCATGAAAGTCACGATTCGCAGGATGGGGAATTCGCAAGGGATCTTGATCCCGAAGCCCATCCTTGCTCAGCTTGGATTGGAGGGCGAAGTGGAAATGGAAGTGCAAGACGACGTTTTGATTATCCGGAAGCCGCGGAAGCAGGCACGCGTGGGATGGGCGGAAGCGAGTCGGGCCGTTGCGCAAGCGGGCGACGATTCGCTTGTGATGGGCGAGTTCGGCAACGCCGATGATTCGGAGTGGGTGTGGTAGCGCGCGGCGATATCTGGCTGGTCGCCCTCGATCCAACATTGGGAAGCGAAATCCAGAAAACGCGTCCTTGTGTGGTGATTTCGCCGGCCGAGCTGCACGATCATCTGCGCACGGTGATCGTCGCACCGATGACATCGAAAGGGCGCGCCGCCCCCTATCGCGTGCCGATCACCTTCAGGCGTACCCACGGCCTCATCCGGCTCGATCAGATTCGCACCGTCGACAAAGTGCGATTGATGAAAAAAGAAGGTACGGTCACGGGTACGACGCTCGCGCGCACGCTGGAAATGTTGCTGGAAGTCTTCGCACAATGAGGTGTGACCTGTCCAGCTGGCCGGCACACGCACGCTCCGGGTAGCCAGCCATACGATGGAAACAAAAGAACGGGCCAGTTTAATGGTCGAGAGGATTCGCGCGTTGATGCGCCAGCAAGGCATGAACGACGCCGATCTGGCGCGCAAGACTGGCGTGTCCGCCGGCACGCTGAGCCGCGTCCTCTCAATGGAGACGGAAGATCCGCGCATCAGTACCGTCCTGGCGATCGCTGACGCCCTCGGTTCCACGGTTGGCTATCTGCTTCAAAGCGAACGCGCCTATCCGATTCCGATCCTCGGCTGGGACGAGATCGTCGAGTTCGCGCGCGGCCACCGCGATGTCGCGCGCAAAACGCAATGGCTAACCGTCGATACGCCGCGCAGGCCCGGTACATTCGCGGTGAGAACGATATCGTCGATGGCACCGCGCTTTCGCGAAGGGTCTATCGTCGTGGTGGAACCCTGTGTCACGCTGCGCGACGCACAAGTGGCTGCCGCGGTCGTCGACGGCAGCGGCCCCGCGTTACATCGTGTCGTCAAGGACGGTGACGTCGCCTGGCTGAAGAGCTTGAATGGGACGCGCGCCGAGGCGATCAACGCGTTTGCAAGCGGCGTGATCGTACTCGGCGTCGTGACCGAATCGCGTTTGATCAATCCTTGAACGAGAACGGATTGAAGTTCGTGTGATAGTCGTAGTAGTCGATTTGGTCGATTTGCTTCAGGCGTTTGGAGGCCGTGGTGACGAGCGGCAACAGCACGAGCTCGTAGATCAGCTTGACGAATATCTGGATGCCGATCATCGTTAGCACGACTTGCCGCGGCAGCCGCCCCCAGAACAAGATCGAGCAAAACAGAGCGCTGTCGATCACGATAGCAACGAAAGTGCTGGCTACCACACGCGCCCACAGAGAGCTGCCGGCCGTCGCGATCTTGAGCTTGGCGAGGAACGTCGTATTGATGAATTCGCCGCAGAAGTACGCGACGGTCGAAGCCACGAAC
>NZ_JBQCDN010000281.1:0-13629 GCF_051961175.1 Trinickia sp.
TGATCGTGCTGACGGTTGCCCGAGTGATCGGCGAAGAAATCCACACGATCGTCAAAGTCGGCGGCGAGCTGTCGAACAACAAGGGCATCAACCGCCAGGGCGGCGGCTTGACGGCGCCCGCGTTGACGGCCAAGGACATGGAAGACATCCGCACCGCGATGGCGATCGGTGTCGATTACATCGCCGTGTCGTTCCCGAAGAACGCGACCGACATGGAAATGGCGCGTCAGCTCGCGAACATTGCCGGCATGCCCTACGGCATCAAGCCGAAGATGATCGCGAAGATCGAGCGTGCCGAAGCGATCCCGGTGCTGCAAGGCATCCTCGATGCATCCGACGGCATCATGGTCGCGCGCGGCGATCTGGCCGTCGAAGTCGGCAACGCGGCCGTGCCGGCGCTGCAAAAGCGGATGATCCGGATGGCGCGCGAGTCGAACAAGCTCGTCATCACGGCCACGCAGATGATGGAATCGATGATCCACGCGCCGGTGCCGACGCGTGCCGAGGTATCCGACGTGGCCAACGCCGTGCTGGACGGCACCGATGCCGTCATGCTGTCGGCCGAAACGGCCGCGGGCAAGTACCCGGTGCAGACGATCGAGGCGATGGCCGCGATTTGTATCGAAGCGGAAAAGTCGGAGCACGTCGAGCTCGATAAGGACTTCCTCGACCGCACGTTCACGCGTATCGATCAGTCGATCGCCATGGGCGCATTGTTCACGGCTTACCATCTCGGCGCGAAAGCGATCGTGGCGCTGACGGAATCGGGCGCGACGGCGCTCTGGCTGTCGCGGCACTGGTCGCACGTGCCGATCTTCGCACTGACTTCGCGTACGACGAGCGAGCGGGCCATGGCGCTGTTCCGCAATGTCACGCCGTTGTCGGTGGAGTCGAACAGCGATCGCGATCAGGCGTTGAAACAGGCGGTCGAAGTCGTGGTGTCGAAGGGGTTTGCCGCGCGCGGCGACATGGTCGTCCTGACCGTCGGCGAGCCGATGGGGCAAGCGGGCGGCACCAATACGTTGAAGATCGTGCGCGTGGGCGATCCGTATTGACAGGCGGTACGCACGTCGATTGAATGCGGCGCGCCCGGTGGTGAACCGGCGTGCCGCACGCTCGCGCGAGTGGCGAACCCACGAAAGAGGCAAGCCGGCGGAAGCCGAAAATCGGGCGAAAAGCCGCTATACGGCGCATTTTGCGCCACTCTTGGCGGTCGCCGACGGGGTTTGGCGGCCCCAAAGTTCGGGAGCAGTCCCCGCTTCGCGATAAAATCGCGCATTCGCGCATAAAAAGTGCCGACCGAGCACCGAGCACCAGATTTCAATCCTAGGAGTACAAGCATGCCTCTCGTATCAATGCGTCAACTGCTGGACCATGCGGCCGAGCACGGCTATGGCCTGCCGGCGTTCAACGTGAACAATCTCGAGCAAGTGCAAGCGATCATGGCGGCGGCGGACCAGGTCGGCGCGCCTGTCATCATGCAAGCGTCGGCCGGCGCCCGCAAATACGCGGGTGAGCCGTTCCTGCGCCACTTGATCGAGGCGGCGATCGAGTCGTTTCCGCATATTCCGGTCGTGATGCACCAGGATCACGGGCAATCGCCGGCCGTGTGCATGGCCGCGATGCGCAGCGGCTTCACGAGCGTCATGATGGACGGTTCGTTGGAAGCGGACGGCAAGACGGTCGCGTCGTACGAATACAATGTCGACGTGTCGCGCAAGGTCGTGGAAATGGCGCATTCGATCGGGGTGACGGTCGAGGCCGAGCTGGGCGTGCTCGGTTCGCTCGAAACGATGAAGGGCGACAAGGAAGACGGCCACGGCGCCGAGGGCACGATGACGCGCGAGCAGTTGCTGACGGATGTCGAGCAAGCCGCCGATTTCGTGAAGCAGACGCAGTGTGACGCTTTGGCGATTGCAATCGGCACTTCGCACGGCGCCTACAAGTTCACGAAGAAGCCGACGGGCGATATTCTGGCGATCGACCGCATCAAGGAAATCCACGCGCGGATCCCGAACACGCACCTCGTGATGCACGGTTCGTCGTCGGTGCCGCAGGAGCTGCTCGCTGAAATCCGCGAGTTCGGCGGCGATATGAAGGAAACGTACGGCGTGCCCGTCGAGGAAATTCAGGAAGGGATCAAGCACGGCGTGCGCAAGGTGAACATCGACACCGATCTGCGCCTCGCGATCACGGGTGCGATCCGCCGCTATTTGTTCGAGAACCCGAGCAAGTTCGATCCGCGCGACTACCTGAAGCCCGCGCGCGAAGCGGCCAAGAAGATCTGTGTCGATCGCTTCATCGCGTTCGGCTGCGAAGGCCAGGCCGGCAAGATCAAGCCGATCTCCCTCGATAAGATCGCGGAGAAGTACAAGGCAGGCGAGCTGGCGCAAGTCGTTCGCTGATCCACCGCACGCAAGGCCGCGCTTCACGTCGCGGCCGCTCGCGAATCGATCGCCGTTCCGATCAGATGATGGGAACGGCGTTTGGCTTTTGTTGTTGTGGGTTGTTTAGTGGTTGTTTCAGGGTTGTTTTGTAGTCTTTTGTTGTCCAGGCGGCCGACAGCGGATTGCTTCGATGTGCCTGGTGTTTCATTCGTTCCTCACTTTTGACTGACGGCTCACGACGATGTCTACCCTCTACGAATCTTCGCTCCGCTCGCTGCCGCTGCTCGGCCGCGGCAAGGTCCGCGACAACTACGCCGTCGGCAGCGACAAGTTGCTGATCGTCACGACCGATCGTCTGTCGGCGTTCGACGTCGTTATGGGCGAGCCGATTCCGAACAAAGGCCGCGTGCTCAACCAGATGGCGAACTTCTGGTTCGACCGTTTGCAGCACATCGTGCCGAACCACCTGACGGGCGTCGAGCCCGAAACCGTCGTCGCAGCCGATGAGGTCGAGCAGGTGAAGGGGCGTGCCGTCGTCGTCAAGCGGCTCGAGCCGATTCTCGTCGAAGCCGTCGTGCGCGGCTACCTCGCCGGCAGCGGCTGGAAGGACTACCAGGCGACGGGCGCCGTCTGCGGCGTCGAGCTGCCGCCGGGGCTCAGCAACGCGCAGAAGCTGCCCGAGCCGATCTTCACGCCGGCCGCGAAGGCCGAGATGGGGCACCACGACGAGAACATCACGTTCGAAGAGTGCGAGCGCCGCATCGGGACCGAACTGGCCGCGACGATCCGCGACATCTCGATCAAGTTGTACCAGGAAGCGTCCGAATACGCGGCCACGCGCGGCATCATCATCGCCGATACGAAATTCGAATTCGGTCTGGATAACCACGGCAAGCTGTTCCTGATGGACGAAGCGCTGACGGCCGATTCGTCGCGTTTCTGGCCGGCCGACGAGTATCAGGTCGGGACGAACCCGCCGTCGTTCGACAAGCAGTTCGTGCGCGATTGGCTCGAAACCCAGGACTGGGGCAAGACGGCGCCGGCGCCAAAGCTGCCCGAAGATGTGATCGCCAAGACGAGCAGCAAGTACCAGGAGGCGCTCGAGCGGCTCACGGGACAAACGCTGGCCTGATCCGGTTCGATAGAGATAGAGCAAGGAAAATCGGATCATGACCGAACAAGTCCAGACCGCGCATACGCATGACGCGCCGCTCGTCGGCGTACTGATGGGATCCAGTTCCGATTGGGACGTGATGAAGCATGCCGTGGCGATGCTGCAGGAATTCGGCGTGCCTTACGAGGCGAAGGTCGTCTCGGCACACCGGATGCCCGACGAGATGTTCGACTATGCGGAAAAGGCACGCGAACGCGGCTTGCGGGCCATCATCGCGGGCGCCGGCGGTGCCGCGCATCTGCCGGGCATGCTGGCTGCGAAGACAACCGTGCCCGTGCTCGGCGTGCCGGTGGCGAGCAAGTATCTGAAGGGCGTCGATTCGCTGCATTCGATCGTGCAGATGCCCAAGGGCGTGCCCGTTGCGACGTTCGCGATCGGCGAGGCCGGCGCGGCCAATGCGGCGCTGTTCGCCGTGTCGCTGCTGTCGGGCACGTCGAGCGAGTACGCCGAGCGGTTGGCGGCGTTCCGCGTTCGGCAAAATCAGGCGGCTCACGCGATGGTGCTACCGGCGCTGTGAGCGCCTGGGGCCGGCCGTTCGTTCCGATTGTTCCGATTGTTCGGATCGTCCCGATCGCCGGCTCCGTTTCGAGGTCCCGTTTTCGCGACCGTTGCTTCACGTCCCGCGGTGCTCCGAACTGCCGCGGGCGCGACCGACCAATGAGATGAATCCAGAGAACACTCCCGTTTCACCGATCATGCCCGGCGCTTGGCTCGGGATGGTCGGCGGCGGCCAGCTCGGCCGCATGTTCTGCTTCGCGGCCCAGGCGATGGGCTACCGCGTTGCCGTGCTCGACCCGGACGAAGCGAGCCCCGCCGGCAGCGTGGCCGATCGGCATCTGCGCGCCGCCTATGACGACGAAGCCGCGCTGACGGAACTCGCCCGCCTGTGCGCTGCCGTCTCGACGGAGTTCGAGAACGTGCCGGCCGCGAGCCTCGATTTCCTGGCTCGCTCGACGTTCGTGAGCCCGGCGGGACGCTGCGTGGCGATCGCGCAAGACCGCATCGCCGAAAAGCGGTTCATCGCCGAAGCGGGTGTGCCCGTCGCGCCTCATGTCGTCATCGAATCGTCGGATGCCCTGGCCGGAATCGACGACGCGCAGCTCGCGCAGGTCCTGCCTGGCATCTTGAAGACGGCTAGGCTCGGCTACGACGGCAAGGGCCAAGTGCGTGTGACGAGTGCCGACGATGTGCGCGACGCTTATAGCGCGATGGGCGGCGTACCGTGCGTGCTCGAAAAGCGCTTGCCGCTCAAGTTCGAGGTATCGGCGCTCGTCGCGCGCGGCACGGGCGGGGCAACGGCGGTTTACCCGCTCGCGCAAAACCTGCATCGGGCCGGCGTGCTGGCGGTGACGGTCGTCCCCGCGCCCGACGCTTCGCCCGCGCTCGCGGAGCAGGCTCAACTGGCGGCGATCAGCGTCGCGGAAAAGCTCGGTTACGTGGGCGTGCTCTGCGTCGAATTCTTCGTGCTCGAAGACGGTTCGCTCGTCGCCAACGAAATGGCGCCGCGGCCGCACAACTCGGGCCACTACACGGTCGATGCCTGCGCGGCGAGCCAATTCGAGCAGCAAGTCCGTGCGATGACGGGCATGCCGCTGGGGGACACGCGGCAGCACTCGCCGGCCGTGATGCTCAATATTCTCGGCGACGTCTGGTTTCCCGTGGATCCGAAAGGCGCGGCGAGCGCGACGCCTGTCACGCCACCCTGGCACGAAGTGGCGGCCATGCCGGCCGCGCGGCTGCATTTGTACGGCAAGGAAGACGCGCGCCCCGGGCGTAAGATGGGGCACGTGAATTTCACGGCCGCCACGCTCGACGAAGCGCGCACGGCCGCGCGCGATTGCGCTCGGCTGCTGCATATTTCGCTCGCCTGACGCGCCGCCCGCCAACGCTGATCGACGATGTCCGACCGTTCGACTTCAACCGCCGCATCCGCCGGGCCTTTCGTGTCCGATGCGCAAATCGACGAAGCCGCGGCGCTGCTGGCCGCAGGCGAGCTCGTCGCTTTTCCGACCGAGACGGTCTATGGTTTGGGCGGCGATGCCGCGGATCCGGCCGCCATCGCGCGCATCTACGCGGCCAAGGGCCGGCCCGCCAATCATCCTGTCATCGTCCATCTCGCGCCGCACGGCGATCCGCAATACTGGGTGGATCATCTGCCGCTTGACGCGCAAAAGCTCATCGACGCGTTTTGGCCCGGCCCGCTCACGCTGATCCTCAAACGTGCCGCACGCATCCCCGCGGAGGTAAGCGGCGGGCAGGATTCGGTCGGCCTGCGTTGCCCGTCGCATCCCGTTGCGCAGCGGCTGCTGGATGCGTTCAGCGCCCGGCGTGCAGGGCATGGCGGGGTGGCGGCACCGTCGGCGAACCGCTTCGGGCACGTGAGCCCGACGACGGCGCAGCATGTCCGCGATGAATTCGGCGAGGCCATTCACGTGCTGGATGGCGGGCCCTGCGATGTCGGGATCGAATCGACGATCCTTGATTTGTCGCGCGGTTTCCCGGCGCTGCTGCGTCCCGGGCGCGTGACGCCGCGTGAAATCGCCGATGTGCTCGGCGTTGCGCCGCGCTTGCCCGACGGCAGCGATGCGACGGCACCGCGTGCATCGGGCACGCTCAAAGCACACTACGCGCCGCGTACGCCGCTGGCGCTGCTGCCGTTCGAAGCGTTGCAGCCGCTGCTCACCGGCGCGCAGGCGGCCGGTACGCGCGTTGCGTTGGTCGCGCGCCCCTCACGTGCGGGCACATGGGCCGATGCGCCCAACGTCCATTTCGTTGCGGCGCCCGAGGATCCGGATGTCTATGCGCGAGAATTGTATGGCTTGTTGCGCGCGCTGGACCGGGCGCAAGTCGAGCGCATTTTCGTGGAAAAGCTGCCCGATACGCTCGAATGGATTGCCGTCAACGACCGGCTCGGCCGCGCTGCTGCGGCGTTCGACTCGCAGGGCTGAACGCGCAACCGTTCACTCGCCGCTCGCCGTTCGCCGCTCGCCGCCCGACACGACCGGCTGAGCCGGCCGTATCGGTAGCCAAGCCGGATCAGTGACCGATCCCCGCGGCGGCGATTTTCGATTCGACGAACTGTGCGAAGAGCACGTGCGTGCGCGTAGCCGGATGGACCATATCGGCGAAGATGAACGTCTGGTCCGCATTCGCGGCCGTCAGCGTTTGCGGCGAGCAGAACAGCGACGAGGCGAGGGCCGCGCCGAACTGAGCCGGCGTCTGGCCCGGCAGCAGCACGCTCGGGTTGTTTTGCGCGTAGGCCGTGGCCGAGGTTTGCATCTGCGTCAAGTTACAAGCCGTGTTCGTGTTCGACACAGAGAAGCCGTTGGCCTGGTAGTTTGCGATCAATTGATCGAGCCACGTGAACGCATCCACCGAGATCACGGTGCCTGCGGGCAGATTGGCCGCTTGCAAGCCGGCCGCCACGATGCCGTTGAACGTCTGTACGACGCCGGAAATCAGCTGTTGAGCCGCGGCGCCGTTCTGGGCGGCGGCCTGCACGCCCAGCGGCGTCTGGCCGATATCCGGAACGTTGACGAACACGACGTGCGTGGCGCCCTTGCCGACGATCGTGGCGACTTGCGTCACGAGCGCTTGCGCGGCCGGTCCGAGCGTCGTGCTCACCTCTTTCAGCAGCGCGGTCTGCGGCGTCATGCCGCCGCCGATATCGGTTTGGACCGCTACCAGCAGCGCGTTCAGGTTCGCGAGAATGTCGTTCGCGCCACCTTCGACGAGGACGATCTGATTCGAATTGAAGCTGCCGTTCGCGCTCAGGTAGTTCGCGACCTGGGTCACGATCGGCGTGGTCGTGGCCGCCAGATTGCTCGGCGCCCAGCCGATCCCCTGCGCGTTCGACACCTCGGCGCCGCCTTGTGCGTAGTCGAAGCCGCCGTTGGCCTTGAGCGGCTGGCCGAAGCCGCCGACGACAGCTGGCGTCAGCGTGCCGCCGTAGTAGTTCGCGACGTTCTGGGTCCAGACCTGGCCGGGGTTCGTCGTGAACCGGCCACCGCCGAATTGCTGCGAGATGACGGGCGAATAGGTGCCCGCATCGGACAGGCTCGTCCCGAACGACACGACTTGCATCGTCACGCCGCCCGCCGGTGTCGCAGTGGCCGACGAAGTGGAACTGCCGCCGCCACCGCCGCCGCCGCAGGCCGCCACGAGCGCGCATGCCGCGGCCGCGATCGAGGTTTGCGCCATGCGCAGCCAGGTGTTTTTCTGTGTCTTCTTACCGTGTTCCATCGACTTCATCTCCTCGTATAGGCGGCATGGCCGTGTTGTGATGTGTAATGCGTGAGGCGCGCGTTGCGCGATGCATGGCGTGACGGGCCGCCGCCCATTCGGGCGGCCCGAAAATCGCGCGCAGCTTATCGGCGAAGCGGGGCGCGCGCAGCGCATCGGCGAACATCGAGCGCCACTCGTGAAACGTCGCGATCAATGGGTTATAGGTGCGAAGCGGTTCGACGATGCCGTATTGCGGCGCGTCGCTCGCGTCCTCCGGTACGTAGGTGCCGAACAGGCGATCCCACACGACCAGCACGCCGGCGTAGTTGCGGTCGATATAGCGCGGGTTGCGAGCGTGGTGGCAGCGATGGATGGACGGCGTGTTGAACACGTATTCGATCCATCCGAGTTTGCCGATCGCCTGCGTGTGAATGAAAAACTGAAACGCCAGGTTGATGAGCACGATGGCGACGATCTGCTTCGGCGGGAAGCCCAGCAAGGCGAGCGGCGTCCAGAACAACCACATACCGGCGATCGGATACATGAGGCTTTGGCGAAAGGCCGTCGACAAATTCAGGCGTTCGGACGAATGGTGCACGACATGCGCAGCCCAGAACCAGCGAATGCGGTGGCTGCACCGGTGAAACAGGTAGTAGAGCAGGTCCTGTGCCACGAACAGCACCGCGAACGACATCCATCCGCCTTCCCAGGTGACGAGGCGGAAATGGGCATAGACGTAGGCGTACACCGGCACGACCGCGAGCCAGGCGAGCTTGTCGGCACCTTGGTGCATGAGCGCGAGCGCGGCGTTGCAGATCGTGTCGGGCCAGCTGTAGAGCCGGGCGTTGCGGCGCGTGCGCGCGAAATGCCAGGCTTCGCAGCCGATGCATGCGAGAAAGACGGGCGCCATGGCGAGCAGAAGCAATTCGGCGTCGAATTGCATGACGTCTTCCTCCTTCGTGTCTCGTCGTTATCGGGCCCCCGCGGCGCGTTTCGCCGTGTCGCGAACGCGCGGGACAAACGCATCCATCCGCTCAGTTGACGGTTGTTGCCCGACAGCGTACACGCTCGCGCCACGCCCGGCGTCATTTGATCCTAGAAGAAGTATTCGATGGCCGGCGCCCTGCCCGGGGCGCCGATCCGGTGCGAGGAGCCTAGCGCAACCCCCGATAGACCCACTCGAGCAACGCGTCGTGAGCCGCGCGCGCCTGCTCGGCGCGTGGCGCGTTGATGAAGCTGGCGACGACGTAGCTTTCGCCGTTGTCGGCCGCGACATAGCCGGCAATTGCACGGACGTCGTTCAGCGTGCCGGTCTTGATATGGGCGTTGCCGAGCACCGGCTCGTTGCGCAGGCGGTTGCGCATGGTGCCGTCCACGCCGGCAATCGGAAGCGAAGCGACGAACACTTGCGCGACGGGGCTCGCATTGGCGTTTTGCAGCAGATCGGCGAGCGCGCGCGCGCTTACGTGCTCCTCGCGCGAGAGGCCCGAGCCGTTCGCGAGGGTGAGCCCCGGCATCGCGAGCCCTTGCGTGCGCAAAAAGCGCTCGATGACTTCGGCCGACTTGGCCGGCGTCGCGGGCGGTTTGTCCACGACGGCGCCGATCGTCAGGAACAGATTGCGCGCCATGACGTTGTTGCTGAACTTGTTGATGTCGCGAACGATGTCGCCGAGCAGGGGGCCGCGATGCGTCGCGACGAGCCGCGCGCCGGCGGGAACAGGGCCTTCGTGTGTCGTACCGTTGAAGGTGCCGCCGGCCGAGCGCCATAGGGCCAGAAAGCCGCCCGCGAAGAACGCGCTGTGGTCGAGCACGGCAACGTTGATCGTGCGCGCGCCGCAACGCAGCGGGTAATCGCCCGAGAACAGCGCGTCGACGGTGCCATTCGGCTCAGGGGTGACGTTCGGCGTCAGCGCCGTGTCCGCGCCGACGCAAGCGCCGGCACTCGCATGCAGCGAGTTGTCGATTTGCAACTGCGCGAGGGCCGGGATGACGTCGATCGCGACGTTGCCGTCGGGGGCGGGCGTCAAGGTGAACGAGAGCGACTTGAACGCGTAAAGCAGCGGATCGGGGCCGACGTTGTAGGGG
Organism: Trinickia sp.; assembly: GCF_051961175.1. Lineage (GTDB taxonomy): Bacteria > Pseudomonadota > Gammaproteobacteria > Burkholderiales > Burkholderiaceae > Trinickia. The sequence continues at coordinate 9,871 of NZ_JBQCDN010000281.1, forward strand.
GCGGTCGCGTCGTCGTCGAACGGCGGCAGGTCGCGCGTCGACGCATCGAAAAAGCGCTTGTCGAGCACAAGCGCCCCGTCGATGCCGGTGATACCCGTTTGCCGGATCTTGTTGACGAGATCGATGAGCTCTTCCGGCACGAGCTTCGGATCGCCCGTGCCTTGAATGTAGAGATTGCCGTGCAGCACGCCAGTCCGATCAACCTCCCCGTCGGCATAGGCGGTTGTGCGCCAGCGGTAGTCGGGGCCGAGGAGCGACAGGCCGGCGTACGTTGTTACCAGTTTCATCGTGGAAGCCGGCAGCATCGGTGTCTCGGCGTTCAGCGCAACGAGCGGCGCATGGTCGCCGATTCGCTCGACGACGACGCTGATATCGGATAGCGGGACCCCCGCGCGCTTGAGCGCGCCCGTGACCGAAACCGGCAACTGCGGCGCGGGCACCGCGACGCGCGCATGGCGGTGCAAGAGCTTGTGGGCATCGGCCGGCGTGGCTAACCCGAAGGCGCCGGCCGCCACGAGTGCGCAGGCCGCCCGCAGCAGCACCACGGCGCGCCGCTCACAGCGAAGGCCGGCGGGCGACGATGGCGGTGACGATGAGGTGGATTCGGCGCACGCAGGGCGCGAGGCGAGGAAACGAGACGGAGCGGGGATGGCGCGGCGGCGAGGCGAAAAAAGCGGGGCGAGCGTCATGAAAGAGTGCGCAAAGACGGATAGGACCCAGAGGACCGATAGACCGATAGGCGATAAGGCCGATAACAACGGCGGCAGGCGCGCGCAAGCGCGCAAAGCGCTCATTGTAGGGGGCAAGTGCCGAGGCGGGCGCGCGAACGGACGACAAGGGTGAACGAAGTGTCGACGCTGGACCCGCTAGAATGCGCTATCTGATCCACTCGGAAGCGTTGAGCAATGCGAATACTGCTAGTCGAAGACGACCGCATGATCGCCGAAGGCGTGCGCAAGGCGCTGCGCGGCGAAGGCTTTGCGGTCGATTGGGTGCAGGACGGCGAAGCTGCGCTGACGGCGGCGGGCAGCGAAACGTACGATCTGGTGCTGCTGGATCTGGGCTTGCCCAAGCGCGACGGTCTGGACGTGCTGCGTTCGCTGCGCTCGCGCGGCAATGCGCTGCCGGTGCTGATCGTGACGGCGCGCGATGCGATTGCCGATCGCGTGAAAGGGCTCGACGCAGGCGCCGACGATTACCTCGTCAAGCCGTTCGATCTCGATGAACTCGGCGCGCGCATGCGGGCGCTGATTCGGCGTCAGGCCGGGCGTTGCGAATCGGTGATCCGTCACGGTCCGCTGACGCTCGATCCGTCGGCGCACCAGGTGACGCTCGACGGCGCGCCCGTGGCGCTGTCCGCGCGCGAGTTCGCGCTGCTCGAGGCGCTGCTCGCGAGGCCCGGCGCCGTGCTCTCCAAAACCCAGCTCGAAGAGAAGATGTACGGTTGGGGCGAGGAAATCGGCAGCAACACGGTGGAGGTGTATATCCACGCGTTACGCAAGAAGCTCGGCGCGGACTTGATCCGCAATGTGCGCGGGCTGGGCTACATGATCGCGAAGGACTAGCGGCCGAGCGCTCCGATTCTCGTGAGCGGCCTTCCTCGGCCGCCGCCCCAAGCGCGCTTCCTCCGCCATATCGAAACCTAGATAGATGCAATCCATTCGCCGTCAATTGCTGTTCTGGCTGATCGGGATCGTCCTCGCGGGCGTGGGTCTTGCCGGTTGGCTCATCTACCGTCAGGCGCTCGCCGAGGCCAACGAACTCTTCGACTATCAGCTGCAAGAGATCGCCGCGGCCCTGCCGTCCGAGCCGTTCGCGCAAATCTTCGGCGCGCACAACGATGCCGACGAGGGCATCGTGATCCAGATCTGGAGCCGAACCGGCTCGCTCATGTACTACTCGCATCCGCGCGCGCCGCTGGCGCCGCGGGCGGAGCTCGGGTTTTCGACCGAGCGCACGGATCGCGGCGATTGGCGCGTGTACGGTGCGATCGTCGGCGACAACGTCGTCCAGCTCGCCCAGCCGTTGTCCGTTCGCAACCGCCTCGCGGCAAATGTCGCGCTGCGCACGCTTTGGCCGCTGATCGTGCTGCTGCCGTTCCTGGGCGTGGCGGTCTGGGTGGTCGTCGGGCGCGGGCTCGCGCCGCTCAGGCGTGTCACGCGCGCGCTCGACGCGCGGCGTCCCGAAGCGCTCGATCCGCTGCCCGAAGCGCGCTTGCCGCTCGAAGTGCGGCCGCTCGTGCGGGCGCTGAACGGCCTGCTGGCGCGGTTATCGTCGGCGCTCGACACGCAGCGCGCGTTCGTGGCCGATGCGGCGCATGAGCTGCGCACGCCGCTCGCGGCCGTGCAGATCCAATCGCAGCTCGTCGCGCGGGCAGGCGATGCCGATGCGCGCCGGGAAGCATTGGCCGATCTGCAGGCCGGCGTCACGCGGGCAACGCGGCTGGCCGAACAGCTGCTCGCGCTCGCGCGGGCTGAACCGGATGCGAGCGCCGTCAAGGAGGCCGTGGATCTGCGCATGTTGCTGGCCGATTGCGTCGCCGCCCATGCGCCGATCGCACAGCGCGGCGGCATCGATCTCGGCTTCGAGCAGGCACAGGCGGCCACGGTCACGGCCGATGCCGATTCGCTGCGCGTGATGTTCGGCAATTTGCTCGACAACGCGGTCAAGTACACCCCCAGCGGCGGCCGGATCGACGTCACGCTCACCCTCGACGAGGCCAGCGGTCGGCCCTGCGTGCAGATCGCCGACAGCGGCCCCGGCATCCCGGCGCAAGAGCGTGCGCGCGTGTTCGACCGTTTTTACCGCGATGCGTCGGCGCGCGCACGCACGGACGTCTCGGGCAGCGGGCTCGGGCTGGCCATCGTCAAGCGCATCGCGACGCAGCACGGCGCCGTGATCGAGCTCGGCGATGCCCCGTTCGGCGGCTTGCTCGTCACCGTGCGGTTCTAAGGACGCCGGCCCGGCCGTGGCGCCGGGCGCGCCGGAACAGGGGCAGGCGCCCCGGGCAACGCCTGTAGGGACGGGCCACTCGGACGGATTCACCGTTAAGACTCCTTTAAGACAGTGCTTTTACTCTGCCTGACATCAAGCAAGGAGGCCCTGTCCTATGAACGCAAGAACGCTCTCTCGCGGTGCCGTGGCGATTGCCGTTGCCGGCGCGCTCTCCGTGGGCTATGTCGCCGGTACGCGTCATGCCGATCCTCATATCATTACGGCCGCGCAAGCCGCCGCCCTGATGCCGGCCGAAGCCGCCGCGAAAACGGGTATCCCGGATTTCTCCGGGCTCGTGGAAACGTATGGGCCGGCGGTCGTCAACATCAGCGCGAAGCACGTTGTGAAGCAGGTGGCGCGCCGCTCGACACAGCAGCTGCCCGTCGATCCGGATGATCCCTTCTATCAATTCTTCAAGCGCTTTTACGGCCAATTCCCCGGTTTCAACGGCGGCGAGAACGGCGGTCCCGGCGCGCAGGAAGACGTGCCCAGCGCGAGCCTCGGTTCGGGCTTCATCATCAGCAACGACGGCTACATTCTGACCAACGCGCACGTTGTCGACGGGGCGAACGTCGTCACCGTCAAGCTGACGGACAAGCGCGAGTTCCGTGCGAAAGTTGTCGGCACCGATAAGCAATCCGACGTCGCGGTCCTGAAGATCAGCGCGTCGAACTTGCCGACCGTCAAGATCGGCGATCCGAACCAGAGCAAGGTCGGCCAGTGGGTCGTCGCGATCGGCTCGCCGTACGGGTTCGACAACACGGT
>NZ_JBQCDN010000282.1:0-11050 GCF_051961175.1 Trinickia sp.
GCAAGACGCCAACTTCGCGCAAGAAACGGCCAACCTGTCGAAGGCGCAAGTGCTGCAACAAGCCGGTATCTCGGTGCTCGCGCAAGCGAACTCGCTGCCGCAACAAGTGCTCAAGCTCCTCCAGTAATAGCGTGAGCCGCGCACGGCGAGAGGCGGTTCAATCTCGCCGCGCAGCCGGGCCCCTTCGACGCTTCCGCCTCGGACGGGCCTGGCAACACGAAATAACCGATGTAACCGAAGTAACCGCAGCGGGAGGCATGCCTCCCGCTACGCATTGGTAGTCGGCCGGTCCATTCGATGAGCGGCCTCGTTCTTGATTTATCATTCCGCGGCATCACACGGAGCCTGGCATGAGTACCAGTTCAGTTCTTCAACAAGCGGCACAGTCGATTCTGAGCGGCGTCACGAACTCGCAGCTCGACGTCAACACACTCGTCTCGGCGCTCGTGACCGGCGCCACTGCCGCGCAATCGCAGACGATCGCCGTTGCGGTCAACAGCGACCAAACGCAGCTATCCGCGCTCGGCACGATGCAATCGTCGATGTCGAATCTGCTGAGCTCGTTGAGCGGCCTGTCCGATGGCACCGCCTTCTCGCAACTGTCGGCCACCATGAGCGGCACGGGCATTACCGCCACGACGTCGACGGGTGCCGCTGCGGGCTCCTATGCGGTGAGTGTCCAACAGATCGCCACCGCGAACCAAATTTCGTCCAAAGCCTACGCGGCAAATGCCACGCTCGGCACGGGCAACCTGACGATCGGTGTCGGCAGCACCAATATGACGATCGCACTGACGTCGTCGAACAACACGCTTTCGGGCATCGCCTCGGCGATCAACAGCGCATCGAACAACCCCGGCGTCACGGCCTCCGTCGTCACGGGCACCGACGGTCAGCATCTCGTTTTGACCTCGACGCAGACCGGCGCGGCCAACACTGTCACCGTCAGCGCCGGTGCGGGCGTCGATGCCGGTATGGCCACCGCCAGCTTCACGCAAGTGACAGCGGCACAGGACGCCAAGCTGACGGTTAGCGGCACCGCGGTCGATAGCGCGAGCAACAACGTCACAACCGCGATGTCCGGCGTCACGCTGAGCCTCACGTCGGCCTCGGTCGGCACGACGCAGACCCTCTCCGTCGCGAACGATTCTTCGTCGATCGTCACCGCGATACAGAAGTTCACGACGGCCTACAACGCGTGGATTTCGACGGTGCAGTCGCTGTCTTCGTACAACTCGACGAGCAACACCGCGGGCCCGCTGCTCGGCGATGCCATGCTGAACTCGGCCGTCAACGGCATCGCCTCCATCATGGCGAGCGGCATCACGGTCGGCGGCTCGACCTACAGCCTCGCACAACTTGGCGTCAACCTGAAGGACGACGGCACCGTCACGCTCGATACGGCAGCGCTACAGTCGACCCTCGCCGCCACGCCCTCGATGGTGTCGAATACGTTCAACGGCACGAACGGCATCGGCGAGCAATTGAGCTCGTTCATCAGCTCCTACACCACCTCGGTGACGGGCCAGATCGCTCAGCGCGATTCGACGCTGCAAGCGGACTTGACGGCGCAGCAGCAGGCGCAAACAAGCCTATCGGCTTATCAAGCTACGCTGACGTCGCAATATCAGGCCGAGTTCACTCAGCTCAATGCGATCATGTCGCAGACGCAAAGCAACACGACGTATCTGAACCAGTTGTTCGGCGGCGGCGGCCTGTCCGGCACGATCAACAAGACGGCCTGATCAAGCGTGACAACAGGAGTTTGCCGATATGTCGAATGAATCACTGACGCGCGCCTACGAGTTGACACGCACGCTCGTCGCTGCTCTGGATGCGGGCGACTTCGCGTTCGCCGCCGATTTGGCGGAAGAACGCTCGCCGCTCCTGATGTCGCTCGAGCGCGAACAGACGGACGAAGATCTCGCGCTCATCCGCGAAATCATGGCGTTGAACGAGTCGATCGCGGGCAAGGCTTCGGCTGCGCGCGACGCCATCGTGGCGAGCCACAGCGAAGCGCGGCAGCGCGTCTCGGCGGCGCGTCAGTATCTCTCGACCGGGCAGATTCGCTAGGCGCGCTTTCCGGGTTTTCCCGCACCGGGGTGCCCTACGTCCGAGATAACGAAGAACAACCGCATGAAGTGAATGCGGTGTGTCACCCTCGAAGCCGCAGCGATGCGGCTTTATTTTTTGCGCGCTCGTCACCTGTCGCGCAGGTCGCGTCGCCCCTATCGCTCGTTTTTGCTTGTCACGCAGCGTGACAAATTGAGCCGGAATGGGCGCGCTTTTCAAGCAATGCCACGTATCGGTGGTCTGCCACACTGTCTGCTCGCCGCTTTGTATCTATACCGGATGCGGGCAAGCTTTCGTCCAATCGATCGAGATTCATTCATGCACCCGTCGCGCATTCCAGTCGGCCCTCGCCGCGTCGAGATTCGTCAGATCTTCTATTCGGAGGAGACGCGCCGGCAACTGGATCCCAGCTTTATCCCGCTCGACAATTGCGGCCAGCGGCCCGACTGGCGCGAGTATTGGCCGATCCGCACTTACCTGCAAAACCATACGCTCGATGAGAACACCCTTTATGGTTTCTTCTCGCCGAAGTTCGGCCAGAAAACGAAGCTGAATTCGGCCGCCGTCCATGACTTCATTGCCTTCGTGCCGCGCGACGTTGACGTGATCGGGTTCTCGCCGTTCTTTGATCAGAGTGCGGTGTTTCTAAACGCGTTCGAGCAGGCCGCGACCAATCACGCGGGTATTTGGCCCGTATTCGAGCAAGCGGTGGCGTTGGTCGCGCCCGGTGTCAATCCGCACGGCGCGGTGATGGATTCGCGGCAGATCATCTTTTGCAATTACTTCGTCGCGACGGCCGCATTTTGGCGACGCTGGTTGGCCGTCAACGAAGTGTTGTTCGCGGTGGCTGAGGGCGGTACCAGCTCGCTCGCGCGTTTGCTCAACGGCACCGTGCCCTACGGGAACGACTTCGTGCCGGCCAAAGTATTCATGCAAGAGCGCGTCGTCTCACTCGTGCTGCTCAGCGAACGGCACTGGCGCGTACGGCATTTCGATCCGCTGCGGCTACCGATGTCGCCCTCGATTGCGAGCCCCTATACGGCCGATCTGCTCCTGCTCGACGCCTTGAAGACGGCGGCCATCGAGCACGGTAGCCAGAATTATTTGAAGATGTTCGAGCAGGTGCGCAACACGTTGGCCGAAACCGCGCGCCGGGCGAACGGGAAATAGTCAGAGGTCAGGATGTTTGGCGTCGCGGACGTGTGCCTGCCACATCGCTTCGAATTGCGCTTCGAGCGAGCGCGCGAAGCGATCGGGGTTGCATAGCGAAGATGCCAGCACGCGCGTTCGCAAACCCGCGCGCAGCATCGCCAACGCGTGGCGGTCGCTCGCAAACGTGACCGCCTTCGCCACGTAGTCGTCATCATCCGCGGCGATCCAGTCGCCGAGATCGACGCTATGTACCACGCTTTCACAGAGGTGCCCGAGAAAGCGATCGCCATGGCGGCACAGCACGGGCACGCCCATCCAGAGACTTTCGGCTGTCGTCGTGCCGCCCGGATACGGGAATGGGCTCAGGGAAATGTCGACGCGGTTGTACGCCGCCAAATAGTCTTCGCGCGGCGAAGGGCCTTCCATCGTGAGCCGATCCGCTGCAATGCCGTGCGCGGCGAAACGCCCGAGCGTTGCCGCGCGCTGCGCTTCGTCGGCGAGCTGCTGCGCCTTCAGGAACAACCGTGCGCCCGGCACGGCGCTCAAAATGCGCGACCACACGGCCACCACGCGATCGTTGACTTTCACCAGATCGCTGAAACAGCCGAACGTCAGCGCACGAGTCGTATCGTTCAGCATCGCGGCGTCGATCGCGACGGCAGGCTCTGGCGGCGTGAAGCAAAGGTAGCCGTGCGGTAGCCGCCATGGCTTCTCGATGAAATGCCCAGCCTCACCGGACGGCAATACCCATTCGTCGCCGAGCACGTAGTCGATCGAGGACAAACCCGTCGAGGCGAAGTAGCCGATCCAACTCACCTGCACCGGCGCGCTCTTCCACGCGAATACCGGCAAGCGATTCGCGTCCGTGTGCCCCGACATGTCGAACAGGATATGCACGCGGTCATTGCGGATGGCCGTCGCGGCGGCTTCGTCGCTCAATCCTACGAGGCTGCGCCATGCGGCGAAGCGCGGCTTCAATCGCCCCGTCAACGCATCCTCGTACGAGCGTGTCGAATACGCGACGAGTTGCACGCGGGCCGGATCCAGATGCGCAAGCACGCTTTCCAGGAAAAAGCCGACGGGATGAGTGCGAAAATCACCCGACACGAAGCCGATGCGCAGCGGCGCCCCCGGCATGCGATCGACGAGCCAGTTCGAAAACGGCCGCGCATGTTCATGCGCCATGCGGCCGAATGCAAGCGCCTCGGTCAAATAGTCCTGCGGCGCGACGTCCTGAGCGAAACTCAAGGTGAACAGCAGATTGCTCCACGCTTCGCCCCATGCTGGCCTGAGCGCGATCGCGCGGCGGAACGCTGCGACCGCCGCTTCCCGCGCGCCCGTCTCGCGCAGGACAATGCCAAGATTCAGCGCGACCTGCGGCTCGTGCGGCAACAAGCGTTGCGCCTGCTGATAGGAAGCGGCCGCCTCGGCAAGCCTGCGCTGCGTCTTCAATGCATTGCCGAGATTGTTGTGCGCCTCGCCGAACGTCGGATGCAATGCAATGGCCTTGCGGCAATGCGCTTCCGCCGTCTCGGCCTCGCCCAGTTCACGCAGCACGTTGCCGAGATTGCAGTGCGCTTCGGCGAACTCGGGGTTGATCTCGATCGCCTTGCGAAAACTCACCGCCGCGGCGGCCGGCAGACGCATCTGCTGCATGATCATGCCGAGATTGTTGTGCGCGCGGAAGTGATTGGGATCGAGCGCCAGCGCCTGTTCGTGACTTTCCACCGCAGCCTCGAGCTTGCCCCAGCTTCGCAAAGCACAGCCGAGATTATCGAAGTAGGACGCTTGAGGGCTGATTTCGATGGCGCGTCCGATCAGATCGAGCGCATCGGCATAGCGCTGCTCCTGCATGGCTACGACGCCGAGCAGGTGCAGCGCGTCGGCTTGGCCGGGCATGCGTGCGAGCGCCGCTTCGTAGCGCGAGCGCGCCGCGGCCAGGCGGCCGCTTCGATGATGCACGAGCCCTTCTTCGACAAGCGCGGCAGCCTTTCGATCGATCGCCGTCATTGCACGGCCTCCTTCCATTTCGTCTGCCACATTTGCTCGATCGCCGCCATCCAGTGCCCCGCGAAGCGCGGCGCATCGGCAAGCGGCGAGTGCTCGACGCGCTCGCGCAGCCCCGCACGAAGCGCGGACAGCGAGGACGGATCGCGCGCCGCGGCCACTGCGCGAGCGACATACTCGTCCGTATCGGCGGCGATCCATTCGGGCAGGCCCACCGTCTCCAGGACCATCTCGCCAAGATGCGAAAGGAATCGGTCACCGCGACGCGTCAGCACGGGCACGCCCATCCACAGACCCTCGACACTCGTCGTGCCGCCCGGATAGGGAAACGGATCGAGCGCGAGATCCACGCGGTGGTAGGTGGCGAAATACTGCTCGCGTGAGGATGACCCCTCCAGCAGCAAGCGGGACGCGTCGATGCCGTGCGCGGCGAAACGCGCGAACGTTTCGCGCGCAATCGCGGGCTCGCCGAGTTGATGGTTCTTCAATAGCAGCCGCGAATTCGGTGCGCCGCGCAAAATGCGCGACCATACCGCAATCACCCCGTCGTTCAGCTTCTTGTGATTATTCAGGCAGCCGAACGTGAAACAGCCGTTCGCGAGTGCGGGCAGCGGCGCGACGGCAACGGGCTCCGTCGGCAGCGTGAAACACAGGTAGCTGTCCGGCAAGCGCCAGATACGTTCAGTGTATTGCGCCTCTTCGCCCGGTGGCACGACGTGCGAATCGGCGAGCACATAGTCGATTTCGTCCAGCCCCGTCGTCGCGAAGTAGCCGAGCCAGCTCGTCTGCACCGGCGCGGGCCGCCATGCGAACATCGGCAGGCGGTTGCGTCCCGTGTGGCCCGAGAGGTCGATCAGCACGTCGACGCGATCGTCGTGAATACGCTGGGCGAGCGCGGCATCATCCAGCTCGGCAACATGCCGCCACAGCGCGAAGCGCGGCTTGATGCGCGCCGTGAGCTCATCGCTGTGCAAGGCATTCGAGTAGGCAATCGGCTCGATGCGCGAACGATCGATTTGCGCGAGCACCGACTCGAAGAAGTAGCCGACCGGATGCTTGCGCAGATCGGCCGAAACAAAGCCCACCCTCAACGGGCGCTTCCCGAGCGCGGCGCCGGCCGGTATTTGCCACTGCGCATAGGGCGTCGCCCGCGCGCGCATCCTTTCGCCGAAGTAGCGGGCATCGGCCAGATGCGTTTGTGCCGACCAGTTCGACACGTACGACTGGCCGAACAGCACACACGTGTGCGATTCGCCGAAATCGGGGTTCAGCGCCAGTGCGTCCCGATAGCAGACGAGCGCGGCATCGGGTTCGCCGAGGTCGGCCAGGATCGTCCCGAGATTGTTGTGAAACGACGGCATGTCGCCGCGCAACCCGATCGCCCGGCGCGCATGGCCGAGCGCGCGCTCGGGCGCACCCAGCCGCCGTAGTGCGTTAGCGAGGTTGTGATGCGCATCGGCGAAATCGGGCTCGAGTGCGATGGCACGTTCGTAGCACGGCACGGCTTCCGGCACGCGCCCCGCGCCGTTAAGCGCATTGCCGAGCGTGTTATGCGCATGCGCGGATTCTGGCGTGAGCTCGGCGGCACGCCGATACGCGTCGATCGCGCCGTCAATGTCGCCGCGATGCATGAGCAAGCCCGCGAGCTTGTCATGCGCCGCGGCCAGTTGCGGCGCGAGTCTCACGCTTTCGCGCAGGCATTCGAGCGCCGCATCGTCGTGACCCTTTGTCTGCAGCACGATGCCGAGATTCAAATGCGCTTCGGTAAAGGCGGGATTCGCACCGATCGCTTTGCCGTAAGCGGCGATCGCGGCATCGAGTTCACCCAGGTCTTTCAAGGCGTTGCCGAGGTTGTTATAGGCCTCGGCGTAGCCGGGCCGCAATTCGATCGCACGGGCACAGCTGGCCAGCGCGGCAGCGGCGTCGCCGTTTTCGCGCAATGCGTTGCCGAGGTTGCTGTGCGCATCGGCATAGCCGGGCTCGAGTTCGACGGCGCGGCGATACGCGCGGACAGCCTCCTCGTGCCGACGGGCCTCGCGCAACGCATTGCCGAGGTTGTTGAAATAGATCGGGCTCGGGTGGATCGCGATCGATTCCCGCATCAGCGTGATGCCGGCTTCGCTTTGGCCGATCTGGCAGGCGAGCAGCCCCATGAAGTGCAGCGCGTCGGCATGCTTCGGTTGGCGCGCGAGAATACGCGTATAGAGTGCCTTAGCGTCGGCAAGCCGCCCCGCCTGGTGATGCGCCAAGGCCGCATTGAGCTGCTGGGCGGTGTCTTGCATGTTCGATCCGTTCAATGGAAATGATCCGCGCCCGCCATCATGTCGCCATGGGCTGCCGTGCGAGCTGGCGGCGCGCCGCGCTCTCGCGCCACATGCCCTCGAACGCCGCTTCGAGATTACGCGCGAAGCGCGCCGCATCACACAGCGGCGAGGCGAGCAGCGCGTCGCGCAAGCCGGCACGCAACGCCGCAAGCCGCGCAGCGTCGGCCGCGAAGGCGATCGCCTTGGCCACATACTCGTCATGATCGCCGGCGATCCAATCGGCAAGACCGGCCGAGTGCAGCATGCTCGCGCAAATGTTCGACAAGAAGCGATCGCCGCGCAGACATAGCACGGGCACCCCCATCCACAATCCTTCGACGCTGGTCGTGCCGCCCGGGTACGGAAACGGACTCAACGCAATGTCGACACGCCCATACGCTTCGAAGTATTGGGTCCGCGGCGAGCGGCCCTCGACGATCAACCGATCTGCCTCGATACCGTGGCTTGCGAAGCGGGCGAGCGTCGCCTCACGCGCAGACGCATCGTCGAGCTGCCTGGCCTTCAGGAACAGACGCGCATTCGGCACCGCGCGCAAAATGCGCGCCCACACTGCCACCACCCCATCGTTCATCTTCATGAGATGGTTGAAACAGCCGAAGGTCACATGGCCGTTGGCCCCCAGCGGCAACGGCGCAACGGCGACGCGTTCGGCCGGCGGCGTGAAGCACAGGTAGCTGTCGGGCAGACGCCACAAAGCTTCGGTGAACTGAGCCTGCGAGCCTTCCGGCAGCACGTGCCGATCGCCCAGCACGTAATCGATCTCGCGCATGCCCGTGCTCGCGAAATAACCGAGCCAACTCGCTTGTACCGGCGCCGGACGCCACGCGAACAGCGGCAGGCGATTGCAGTTCATATGGCCCGACAGATCGACGAGCACGTCGATCCGATCGTCGCGAATGCGGCGTGCCGCCTGCTCGTCGCTCAGCGAGACGAGGTCCGTCCATGCCGCGAAATGCGGCTTGATACGGGCGGTCAGTTCGTCGGCGGTGCGCCGCGTCGGATACGCAACGAGTTCGATGCGCCGCCGGTCGATATGCGAGAGGATGCTTTCGAGGAAATGGCCGGTCGGATGCACCTTCAAATCGCCCGAGACGAAGCCGACCCGCAGCGGCCCAGGACGCGACGCCCCCAACGGCACCTGCCAGTGCGCGTATGGCTTCGCCTGCGCGGTCGCGGCTTGGCCGAACCGCGTCGCTTCGGCGAGATAGTCCGCGGGACTTTGGCCTTCGCGGTAGCTGAGGATAAACAGCATGTTGCTGCGCGCTTCGAGCAAATCCGGGCGCAGCACGATCGCTTGCCGATAGGTGTCGATGGCGGCATCGAGCTCGCCGAGATCGACGAGTGCGTTGGCCAGGTTGTTGTACGCCTCGGCGTAATCGGGCTTCAGTGCAATGACCGTCTTGAAGCACTCGACGGCCTCCACGAAGTGCCCTTGGTCGCGCAGCATGTTGCCGAGATTGTTGTGTGCGGGCACGTAGTCGCGCTTCAGCGCGATGGCCTGGCGAAAGCTCTCGATTGCCGCCGCACGCATGCCTCGCGCCGCCAGCGCATTGCCGAGATTGCCGTAGAAGATCTCGCTCTCGTGCTGGCTCAGCGCCCGCATGATCCAGTCGGTCGCCTGCACATAGTCGCCGTCGTGCAAAGCGACGAGGCCGAGCAAATGCAGCGCGTCGGCGTGATTGGGGTCGACGGCGAGAATCTGGCGGTAGGCCAGCGCGGCTTCGGCGAAGCGGCCCGCCTGCTGAAGCGCGAGTGCCGATTCGATCGCGGAAACCGGTCCAGGCATGGCCGGTCGCCGCAAAGCCGGATCGGGCGTCTCCGGCGGCGGGGGAGCCTGCACGCGCTGCGCGATCACCGGCGGCGTGATGAACTGAACGATGCCCGGTGCAGGCTGGAGAGGCGCCGGCACCGCGGCTTGCATCATCGCGCCGTTCTGTCCCGCCCGCGGCTCGCCGGCCGGGTCGATGAATAGCCCCCCGGCGCCCGGCACACACTCATTGTCCATACTTGCGCAAGTAGCGATCGTAGGCGACGCGCCAGGGCGGTGTATTGAACGCGCCGACGCTCTCGTGCACGACGCTGATTGGCCAAGTGCCCATGCGCAAGCCCTTGAGTTCCGCCTGCCGGCAAAAATCCATGTCGTAGAAATGAAACTCGAACTGCTCGTCGAAACGCAGGCCCGCTTCGATCAAACGCGCGCTGTCGGCGATCAGCATGAGCCCGTCGAGCAGCTTGCATTCGGCTCCGGAGGGGCCGAAGTACGTGACTTCGTCACACGGAAAACCCTTGCCGTGCCCCACCGAGCCGCTCAGGTATTCGGGGCTGTCCCATTTGAAGTCCGGCGTCGTGAACGCCCATGCGGGTTGCAGCGGCGAGCGGCGGCGGTTGCCGGCAAGACCGACGATATCGAACTGCGCGAGCGCTTCGCGAATACGTTCGGCCCAGAAGAAGTCCTGGATCGATACGTCGTCGTGCACGAATACGAGAATCGCGGGGCTCGATGCCGCCTGCTCGATCGCCGCGTTGTAAAGCGTCGAGAGGCCCGTCGCGTTGTTGTCGAAGAGCAGTACCTCGGGCGGGCGCACGTGACGCTGCACGGCCAGCGACCGGCCCAGCGCCGTATCGCGCATGAAGTTCGCCTGCGAGCAGCGCGTCGCGCACACCAGGCGAATGGGCCGGTCGGCCGATTGCGCCGGGCCCGAACGTGCAGCGGAGACAGCAACAGAGGCAGAGGCGGAGGCGGAAACCGAATCGGGGGAGGCTTGCTGAGCCGCTAACGCAGCCTTGCGCGCTGCCGCTTCGGCGCCTTCCGCCGGCGCCCCTTCCTGCTGCGCCACGCGCTGCGAGACAATGCTTCGCGCATGGGCGAGATCGGCCTGAAAGCGTTCGCTGTCGAATAGATCTCGCGGCGCACGCGTGGCGAACTCGCTGTGATTGCCCCACAGCCGTGCGATTTCGGGCAGACGGTCGGCGCAGGACGCGTAATACTGCGACAAGCGCTGCGCCGCTGCCGCGAGTGGCACTCCGCTCAACGCGCCGCTGGCGGCTTCGCCACGCACCAGCAATTCCCATTCGTAGAGACCGGCGCTGTAGGTCGGGGTTGTTTCCGGCGCAATCTGCCTATGCTGCGGAAGAAGGCGCAACATGCTCCAGTATCCGCCGACCGCCACCAACGGGCCGCGCGCCGCGAGGTTCAGGAACGTCGCCACATCCGTCAGGAAGTCGAACTTGATCGATCGGTAGGTGAAGAGATCCGTCTCGCTCGCCCGCTGGCGATCGATCATGACGTTGCTCATCTCGCCGATAAAGTTTTGCAGCTGCGCCACCATATCCTTGACGAGCAGATCGCGGCTGATAAGCGCGCGCTCGCCTTCCTTCAGCAGCGCCGGCGGCGTATGCACGACGGCGTCGTGCTCGTGGTCGAGCACGCGGCCGTGAAACGCGAGCTCCGATTCCGGATGCAGGCGCAGGGCCTCCACCAGGACATTCTCCGA
>NZ_JBQCDN010000283.1:0-25863 GCF_051961175.1 Trinickia sp.
CCGCCCCCCCCCCGCGCGCCCCGCGCCGCCCCCGGGGAACTTCCGGCTTGCCGGGGGTGGGGGGGGTCGCCCGCCCCCACCGCCCTGGAGTCGGTCGGACTTTACGATGCGCGCTTCGGCTGGGGGGAGCTTCCGGGCCACGATGCAGTCCTCGTGGGTGGACCTCGCGCCTATCGGGCACTCGTGCGCCGCTTCCTCGCGGGCAATACGCGTTCGAGCGAGGGCACAGCCGATCCAGGGCCCATGATTTTTCCGCTCCGATTCGCGCAGGCCGCAGACGTGCCCGCTTCGGGCATGAGCGCCGAGGCCGCGCCCCGGCCCGGCGTCGCGGCCTTGTTGCGGCAATTGCTCATGCGTGACGTGCCGGCCGCCGCCCCCTCGTTCGCGTTGCCGGCACAAACCGACTTTCCTCCGTTGCCCGCCGCGGCACCGCCGCTCGCGCAATGGATCGGCTTTCCGGGCGCACCGTCCCCCTCCTCGGCTCTCGCGCCTCGTCCGCGCGCCACGAAAAACATGCAATGGGATGCGGCGGACATCAACATCGTGGCCGACGAGCGAACGAACTCGGTCCTTGTCTGGGGCGATCGCCGCTGGCGAAGCCGGATCCAGCCGCTCATCGACGCGCTCGATCGGCCGTCGTCACTTGTCTCGATGGACGTACTCGTAATCGAAGCAGATCTCACCACCGTCGCAGCGCTCGATGCGGCGAGCGACAGCGCGCACCCCCAGGTTGCACCGCATCGATCCTTATTCGACGAACACATCGACGCCGCCATCGCGGAGCGCCGTGTTCGCCTCCTCAATCGGCAAACGCTCGTTGGCCGGCTCAATGCCCACACCACTCTGGCGATAGGGGGCGAAACTGACGCGGGCACCGCTCCTGATCAGCAGGGCACCGAACCCATGAACGGGCGCAGCGGAAATCGCGGTGATCGGCTCGATCTGGCCGCGCGCATCGTGCCGTCCGAGCGCGCCGCCACGACCTCCATCGCGGTGGACGTCGATTTGCTCATGGCGCAGCCCACTGGCCTGCCGGGGCAGCCCTGGGCCAATACGAGCAGCGTCAAACTGGACACCGCGGTGACGCTCGAGAGCGGCGCGCCGCCGCGTTTGATCGCAAGCTACCCCGTCGCGTCCGCGCGCGCTCAGCAACGTGCCATTTTTATCGGCGCGAAGGCGTTGTAGGACGACACCCACCACGCCGCCATGCTCGAACTCCGCATCCTGACCGGCCTGCATCGCGGGGCCGCGCTGCCAGTCGATGGCGATGCAATCCGCATCGGCAGCGCCGCCGGGAACGACCTCGTATTGCTCGATCCCGGCATGCCTGCCGTGGCCTGCACGATCTATCGGTTCGCGAATTCAAGCTGGCGATATCACACGTATGCATCGACGCGATCGAGCGACGATGCATTCGGCGAGGCCGACGCATCCGGCGGTACACCGCTCATCGCGGGAGCGCGTTGGTTTGCCGGCCCGGTTTTGATCGGCTGCGACGAAGAAGCATCGCCCTGGCCGTCCGGTCAACCTCAATCCGATACGTTGCAGCCGGTCCGACGCGACGGAAGGCCGATGTCACCCAAGGCGAAACGATGCCTTGCGCTCGCCGCGGCAATCGGATTCGCCGGGATCGTCTCGGCACTGACATTGCGAAGCCCGCGAGTCGGCAGCGCCCCTTCGCATGCGGCCACGTCGCCTGCGCAGTCCGCGCCCGATGCCGCTCGCACACCGGTGCGCGTGGTCAGCGGCGCCGTCTATCCCAGCCAAGCCGTCCGTCGGCCGCCGTTCGAGATACGCAGTGCAAGTACCGGACCGTACGGCTTTATCGTGACCCGCGACGATCAGATTCTGATTCCCGGCAGCCGTCTGGGTGCATTCACGCTCGTTCGCATCGAACCGGGGCGCGCGGTATTCACCGGGCCGCATGCCGCGGAGCTGACATGGTGACAAGCGCGACCGAAGCCGTGACGCTCGCGCCCGGAACCGATACGGCTATCCGCCTTGCGGCATGGACGCGCCGCGCATACGGACGCTTCGACCGTGCGCAGGCGGTGCGGTGCTACGGACGCGTCGAACAAGTCAGTGCGCTGCTTGTCGTCGCGCGCTTGCCGGGCTGTGCCGTCGGGGATCTGTGCGAACTGTGTTCGCCCGATCCGCGCGTGCCGCCTGTTCTTGCCGAGGTCATCGGGTTCGACACCCATCGCGCATGGCTCGCACCGCTCGGGCCGACGGAAGGCATCGCGTCGAATGCGCCGATTCGTAGCCTCGGGGCGCCGCACAGCGTCGATGTCGGGCCACATTTGCTCGGCCAGCTGCTTGACGGGTTCGGACGTCCGATGCGTGTCGATACAACGGCGGCCGATCACGGTTCCAGAACGATACGTGTGCTCGCCGCCGCCCCTTGCCCCGCCACGCGGCCCCCCATCGATCGGCGCCTCGTCACGGGCGTGCGTGCGATCAATGCTTTGCTGACACTCGCCCGCGGGCAGCGAATCGGACTATTCGCAGGCCCCGGGTGCGGCAAAACCACGCTGCTCGGCGCTATGGCTCGCGGCATCGAGGCCGATGTCATCGTGCTCGGGCTGGTCGGTGAGCGCGGGCGCGAGTTGAACGAGTTTCTCGCGCGCGAGATCGGCCCGGAACGGGCGGGCCGCACCGTCGTGGTTTGCGCGACATCCGACGCGTCGCCGATGGAGCGGGCCCGTGCCGCGTTCACGGCCACCGCCATCGCCGAAGGGTTCAGTACCGAGGGCAAGCATGTCCTGCTGCTCATCGATTCCCTCACGCGTTTCGCCCGCGCGCAACGCGAAATCGGTCTCGCATCGAACGAGCCTCCGGGCCGGCTGGGGTACCCTCCTTCGGTCTACGCCGCGTTGCCCCGTTTGATCGAACGCGCAGGCATGCGTCAGGAGGGGGCGATCAGCGCCGTCTACACGGTATTGACCGAAAGCGAACACACCGATCCCATCGCCGACGAGGCAAAGTCGTTGCTCGATGCGCATATCGTCCTTTCGTCAAAACTCGCCGAACGTGCGCACTTTCCGGCCATCGACGTTACCGCGAGTCTGAGTCGGCTCATGCCCGTGGTCGTCAGCGATTCGCATCGGCGGGACGCGAACCGCGCCCGGATGCTGTTGGCGCGCCACCGGGATCTCGAATGGCTGGTTTCGCTCGGCGAATACGAACCTGGCCATGACGCCGCGGCCGACGAAGCGATGACGCGCTACCCCTATCTCGCCGAGCTGTTGGGCCAAGATCTTCATACCCCCGTTCTTTGGGAGCACACGCTTGAACAACTACATGTCGCCGTCCACGGCGGATGAACGCCTGCGAGGCCGTCTTCGTCAACCGCTTACCGGCGAATCGACGCCGACGCGCGCATGCACCGCATGGGACGTCCTCGCGGCCATATCGGACACACGTCGAAAACGCGCCGCTCATGCGCTGCTGCGTGCGGACCGTGACGCCCGGCACGCGCGCGCCGCGCAACAAGCGGCCGAAACCGAAGCAGCAAGGCTACGAGACAGCATCCAGGCAATCGAGCGCGAATGGCATCGTGGGCAGCGGGGGCGCGAAGCGCTCGGCCTCGCGCTTCACCGCGCGAGCGCAGAGCAGGCACAACGCGAGGTATTGGCCGCCAAGCAATCGGAACGCGTGCGCTTGCACACGCAAGACAGCACCCGCGCCGGCCGCCTGCTCGAGCAGGCGCGGGAACGGTACCGCCTGCTCGCGCGAAAGGACGAAACGCTGCGCGCCCTCCGGCAGCGCCTCGATATCGGCGACATCGAATGATGCCGATCCGCCCCGCTGCCCCCGGTCATCCGACCGCCTCCGTTTCGCGCCGCTCGTCGCAGATCGAAGTCACGCATGTTGAATAGCGAACCGCTCAATGGACGGCGCAGCGCGCGTCCTGCCGTCACGCCCGTTTCCCTACGGCGCATCGACGCCATCGCGAAACTGCGACATCGTCTCGCCCGGGCATATCGTGCGCAGTGCCCGTTGACCGTTGGAGGGGCGGCAGACTTATTCGTCCGGGAAGACGTCTACCCGGCCAACGACGAAAGCCAAGGTTTGCCACTCTCCACGCGTTTCGGTCCAGCGATCGCATATGACTATGCTTCGCTGCTGCTAGCCTGCACCGGAATCGATATGACACGCCCCAGAATGCCGCCGGCGCACCGTGCCCTCGCGCGTTACGCGTTTGCCGCGCTCGCACCCTCCCTGCGGCATGCGCTCGGCGAGCCCGCCGTCAGCGATACCGCTGCCACGGTACGCCAAGGCGAGCCGGCGTTTCCGGTCTATCTCTCGGTGTGCTTGCCGTCGATCCGGCTGACCATGCGTTGGGTCATGACGGCGGCTGGCTTGGACGCATTACTCGATAGCGATCCGTGGCACCCTATCGCCGAACCCGCTTCTCCACCCCAGTGGCTAACTGGGCTGCGCGCCGCCATTCCGATCGACGTCGGCGAGGCGGCGCTGCCGCTCGCCGAATTCGACACCCTGTCACGCGGCGACATCGTTCGTATCGCGGCCGGTGCGTCCGATGTCTCGGGCCGTGCGCTCGTGCATGTCGGCCCATGCGCGCTACAGCTGCGTTGGCTGGACACTCACCGTTGTTTCGAAGTGGAAAACATGACCCACGCCCCCTCCGCCCCACCTGAGGACGCCATCGCCGGCGCCGGCTCCGCAAGCCCCACTTCTTCGATCGATACGGGCAGCATTCCCGTCCGCCTGTCTTTCTCGCTCGGGACGTTAGGCACGACAGTGGGCGCGCTCGCCGCGTTGCGCACCGGCTCGCTGCTCGAATTGAAGCGCGGCATGCCGCCCGAGGTAACGATCGAAGCGAACGGCGTGACGATCGGCAGCGGCGAGCTCGTCGATCTGGATGGCCGGCTCGCGGTCGAAATCACGCGGTGGCCACCGCCTTGCGCACCCAGCCCGACCTCATGATCCTCGATCAACATCCGCTGGCCTTGCTTGCATTGCTCGGCCTGCTTTCGCTGCTGCCGCTCGTCGCGATCGCCACCACGTCGTACCTGAAGCTGTCGGTCGTGCTCGTGTTGGTCCGCAACGCGCTTGGGGTTCAACAGGCACCGACAACGCTCGCCCTGAACGCGATCGCCCTCGTCGGAACCCTGTTCGTCATGTCGCCGACGCTATCGGCTTGCATGGCCCAGGCACGGCAGGTCACGCTCACGCCTGCATCAGGTGCGTCCCAAATCGAGGCCGCGCTCGCGATAGTCGAACCGTTACGACAATTCGTGATTCGCAACGGGCGCGCCGACGAGCGTGCTCGCTTTCTCGACATGGCGAAACAGACGTGGCCCGAGGCCGCGCACGACACGGCCCGCGCCGACGACTGGAGCATCGCCGTCCCCGCATTCGTCATTTCGGAACTGCAGTCGGCCTTCGAAATCGGCCTGCTGCTCTTCATACCGTTCGTCGCCATCGATCTGCTCGTGTCGAACGTTCTGCTTGCGATGGGGATGCAAATGGTTCCACCGATGATCGTTGCCCTTCCGCTCAAGCTGCTGCTGTTCGTGATCGCCGACGGCTGGGGCAAACTGCTATACGCGCTCGTCCTCTCGTATCAGGGATGAAAGCGAAAACGATGACGTCCATGCCCGACTCCCTGATGCTGCTTCAGCATGCCCTGCTTTTCGCCTTCAAAGTGTCGGTCGTGTTCTCGCTCGCCGCGGCCTGCGCCGGCATTGCGATTTCGCTCGTCTTGTCCGTATTTCAAATTCAGGATCAAACGCTACCGTTCGCCGTCAAGCTCATTGTCGTAGGCGCGGCCATCGCTGTCACCGCACATTCGGTGGGTGCCGAACTCATGCGCTTGATCGACCACGCCTTCGAACTCGCGAGCGCTCGACGCGCATGAGCGGCCAGCTGTGACCGGCACGCTGGAATCCGCCTTGCCGTTCGTCTCCGCGCTGGCATTGTGCGGAGTGCGATGGCTTCCCACCCTCGTGCTCGCGCCGATTTTTGCGGGACGCGCATTGGCGGGCATCGCGCGAGCCGTGGTCATGCTCGCCCTTGCCTTGCCCGCCGCGCCCGGCGTTGCCGCGGCACTCGCCCATGCGCCGCTCGCGCTCGGGGAATGGTTCGCGCTAATGGCCAAGGAAGCGGTGCTCGGCATGCTCCTTGCGGGACTCGTCGGCGTGCCGTTTTGGGCCCTGGAGGCCGCCAGCACGTACCTCGACTATCAACGCGGCGGCAACCCGCAAGCGCTCGACCCCGCGATGTCGGTGGATACCTCCGTGCTGGCGATCCTGCTGCAACAGGCGCTGATCGTCTTCCTCCTTCACAGTGGCGGCTTGCACGCGCTGTTCGACATCGTGACGACGAGCTACGTCCTCTGGCCCGTGCTCGCCGATCTTCCAACGCTCGGGCCCCAGGCTTGGGCGCTATTCGGTGCGTTGCTCGCGGCATCGATGCAATTCGCGCTCACGCTCGCCGCCCCGTATCTGCTTGCGCTGGGCTGCATCGAAGCTTGCTTCGCCTTGCTCTCGCGCGTCAGCCCCAAGTTTCCGGCCTACGTCGCCGCCTTGCCGTTCAAGAGTGTGCTGTTGATGCTGCTCATTGCCCTGACGTTGCCTCGTCTGTTGACGGCCACGGGCGATATCGTCGATCAGCACAGCCTCGAGGTGCGGCGCACGATGGAAGAGATCGCCACCCTGCCCCGATGAACCACGACACGTCAGCCAGCCAGGTAGCGAGACCCGCGCCTGCACTCACTCGATGAGCGACAAACCGCTACCGCCAACCGATAAGCGTTTGCGTGACGCACGTGCCGAGGGCAATGTGGCGCGCAGCGAATTCCTGACCGGCTTCGTCGCCGCGTTACTGGCGAGCGAGGCGCTATTCGCCTTGATCGATACGAGCATCGACCGGTGGCTCGCGCTTCAAGCGGCGACTTTCGTTCACCTGGCGCAAGGGGATCATATCGAGGCATGCTTGCATCTGATTCCGTTTTACGCCGCCTCGATCATTGCCATCGTAGGCATCGTCGCTTGCATCGCCGTCATCGCCACGGCTTTCAGCGCTTGGGCCTGCGGCGGCCTCTCCGTCTCACCTAAGGCGATCAAACCGTCGTTCAAGCGGCTCGATGCAGTCCGACACTTCAAGGCACTCCTCAGCACGAAGAATCTCACCGCCATCGCACTCGCGCTGACAAGCGCGATCATCGTTGGCAGCACCGCCTATGTCTTATTGCGCGGGCGGCTTGCATTAGTCGATGCGATGCTCGAATGGCAAACGCTCGCCTTCGATGTCAACGCAGGCATCGCAAGCTTGCACCGCTTCATTCGAAGCCTGTTCGCGGTTCTTTTCCTGCCCGCCCTGTTGTCGGTCGTCATCGCTAAACGTCAGCATCGTCGCGCGTTACGCATGACGCACCGCGAGCTCACGGACGAACTCAAGCAAACCGCGGGCGATCCGAGCATGCGCGCCCGCCAACGCGCGTCGTTTGCCGAAGCCGCGCTGACGGTGCCACCGGTGGACCGTGGACGGAGCAAACGCGCCCTCGTCACGAATCCGGATCATATTGCCGTCCTCCTGGATTACAGCGGCGACGATTCCAATCCGCCGCTCGTCATCGCCAAAGCGCTGGACGATCAGGCCATGCAGATGACGAACGACGCATTGCTCGACCGAGTCCTCGTCTTCCGCTTCCGCCGGCTCGCGCGCCATCTCTATCGTCATGGCGAATTAGAGGCAGGCATCCCGGCCGATTGCTACCGAGCGGCCGCTGTCCTCTATCGCATCGTCGAAGAGATCGAAACGCTCGGCGAGCGGCCAAACATACCGATCGAAATCGACGACATCGCGTTCGATGCCTAGCCGACGGTCATCGTTCCGGCGATCGTCCGGAAAGCCCCGGATCTCATCGGCCGAACGCAGTTGTTCGAGACTTGCCGCACTGTAAAGGCCCGCGCGCGAGCCTGCGTTCGCCCCTCGCTAGACATCATGTATGGACGCCGCTTGCGCGGCGGCGCTCAACGACAGGCTGCCGAGCACCTGAACGCGCTGCGTCGATCCCACCTCGGCATACGAGAGTACGTGCGTCTCGAACAGTTCATCGGTAAGCCATTGACGCAAGGGACGACGCAACGGCTGCGTGGTCAGGACGACCGGCGCGACGGGAAGATCCGGCCGCGTCGCGCTCAGCGCGCGGATTTGAGCAACCAGCGCCTGCATCAAATCGTGGTCGATGCTCAACGCGGTGCCGAGCGGTGTCTGCTGCAGCGCGTCGTTCAACCGCGTCTCGAGCGCGCGTTCGAGCAGGCACGCATACACCACGCCTTCATGAGCGAACTCGTCGCAAATCTGCGCGCCAAGCGCCATGCGCACGTGTTCCGCGAGCCCAGCCGCGTCTTTCTCGCGCGGCGCCCAGACAACGAGCGTTTCAGCGATCTCTCTGACATTGCGCAACGACACCCGCTCCACGATCAGCAGCTTCATGACTTCCGCGAACCGCGGCAGCGTCAACGCCTGTGCGAGCTCTTTCGCGGTGGCCGGCATCTCACGCTGCAGCCAATTGAACACCAATTGCGCTTCGTGAATACCGACGAACCGTCCCGCATAACGATGCAGCAACCGGCGCAACATCAGCGAGAAATAGCCGATCGCATCGAGCGCCACTCGCCCCGGTGCGTGCGGCTGCGTCAATCGCGACGGCTCGATCCATACCGCGTCCTCGAGTAACGGAAACGACTGTGCCACGCCGTGCGTGCGCACGACGGCGCCGATCTCGTCGCTGAATGGCACGCATACGCGGTCCCAATGCAGGCACCCCGACGCCACCACGACTTCATGAATGGCAATCTCATAGGCGTCGACGTCCAAGCGGCCGGCACGATCGACTTCGATCACAGGCACCGTCATGCCGTAGCGCAAGACGAGTTCGTTTCGTACGCGGCGAATCGCACGCGTGAGCGCGCCTTCGCGTTCGGCTGACGTGTGTTCACCTGCACCGGTGGCGCGCGACGACAGCGTGACGACGATCGGACGGATCGGCACGATCTGCCGCACATCGACATCGTCGGGTACCACGCGCGGATCGGGTGGCTTCGCCGGCGATTGCGCGTGCGCTCGGGCTTGCGTGTCGCGCCGCCGTCGCGCCATGCCGATCGAAAACAGCCCGGCGGCCAGCAGCAGGAAGACCGGCCAAGGCATCCCGGGCACGAGCGCGAACACCAGCATCACGAAGCCCGTCATCAGCCAAGCGGCCGGCGCCGCAATCAGTTGTCGCGCGATCTGGCCACCCACTGTCGAATTCGACGCGTTCGAATCGTCGCCGCCCCGCGTGATCAATACCGCCGCCGCGATGGCGATCAGCAACGCCGGGATTTGCGCGATGAGCGCATTGCCGATCGTCAGAATCGAATAGCGTTCCAGGGCTTCGTCGAACGACAACCCGCGCCCGGCGACGCCAATCGCGATACCGGCAGTCAAGTTGACCACCACGATCGCGAGGCCTGCGATCGCATCGCCCTTGACGAACCGCATCGCGCCATCCATCGCGCCATGCATCCGGCTCTCCCTGGCAAGTTCTTCGCGCAGGTATTGCGCCGTCTCTGGACGCGTGAAGCCCGCGCGCAGATCGGCGTCGATCGCCATTTGGCGCCCCGGAATCGCATCGAGCGTGAAGCGCGCGGCGACCTCCGCCACACGTTCAGCCCCTTTCGTCACGACGAGAAACTGAACGATCGCGATGATCGAAAAGACGATCAGCCCGACGACCAGATCGTCGCCCGCCACGAACCGGCCGAACGTATCGACGATGCCGCCCGCATCCGCATGCAACAAGATGGACCGGCTCGTGCTGACTTCGATGCCGAGCCTCACGAGCGTCGTCAGCAGCAGCAAGACAGGAAAACTCGAAAAGGAAACGGCGCTCGGCAGGTACAGTGCCAGCGCGATCAGCAACACCGCCGCGGCGATATTGAACGCGATCAGCGTGTCGATGACGACTGTCGGCAGCGGCAAGATCATCATCGCCATGACGAGCGCGATCAAAACTGCCGCCACCGCATCGCCCCGCCCGCCGAGCCATGCAATCCACCGCGCGGGGCGCCCGCTCCATACGTCGCGTAGCCGCCGAAACGGCGCGGATGACGTCACTGACGAAAATCCCTTCATAGGCCGGCCGGAAACGAAAGAATGATTGAGTAACGAACGGCTCGGAGACGGTTCCGCACACGTAGCGGCGTGTTCAATGATCAGTGTCCTGTCCCGTAAGTTCTTTGATAAATGAAATTGTCCATTTGGTTGTCAGGCAAGGAGCGAGGAGGCGCCATAGCCGTCGCTATGGCATTGACGAGCGACGCCGCCTGGCGGCCAAATGGGCGATTTCATATCAAAGGAACTTGCGGGACAGGGCACTAGAACTCCGATGGGCAACTGAACGCATGCAATGCGGCCAACGCAAAGGGATTCGCTACACTCGATGCCATGAGGTCGAGCGCGACGTTCCGGCCGTCGAGACTAAACGTCAGGACGAATCGATCGGCCGCCTGCGCGTCGAGACGGCCCCGATCGAGCAGACGAAGCAATGACCATGCGCCGCGTGCCTCGAATCCGTGGCGGCCGTCCGCACTCGCGGGCGCAACATCGATGCGCGCCGCGTGCTCGCCCGTACGATCGGGCCAATCGAACGTCGTCGCGCGCACCGGATCATGCGCGTAGTCGAGCGTCGTGCCATCTGCGGTCAGGACGAAGCGCGTCAAACCCGCGTCCATACTGCGCGGCGTCAGCGTGAAGCGCACATCCATCGTTTTGTTTGTTCCGGGGAAGAACGCTTCGCGAATACTCGCGGCGCGCTCGAACTGCCGCAGCGCAGCGCTCGACATCCCGGACGGAGCGACCGATGCACGCCAGCTCCATGGGACTGTCGTCGTGTCGACGTACGGCTTCAAATACGTTTGAAAGAACGTGTCGAACAGCCCACCGGCCGCGAACAGCCGCGTGAAATCGTCGGGGGTCACTTCGTTGACGCCGCCTTGGGCGAAGGGATAGCGCCCGTCGATGGCGGCGTGACAGAACGCATCGGCGTCGGCGCGCCAGCGTTCGTTGATGCGCTCACGCTGTGCGGACCGCGCCCTGGCCGTCCCGTCCTGCGCGAGCGCGCCGAGCATGTCGCCAAGCGGCTCCGGCATCGTGGCGGCGTTCTGCGCCAGTTGCTCGAGCGCGTCGTCGGGCGGCACCGGCAAGCCGCTCTCGCGCGCGACATCGGCCGCATGCAAATAGACGGCCACCTCTTTCAATTGCGCTTGGACCGCATCGAGCGGACTTGCCCCACCCGCGCCCGTTCCCTGCACGAAGCGATGCAGCGCTTCGAAATGTCGATCGACGAGCGCCGCAATCTCCGGGCGGAGCGCGAAGTGCGTGGCGGTCCTCGGCCCATCAGGGTTGAACCACTGGCTGACCTTATGTTTGACGACACGCAACACGCCCGACGCGCCGCGCCCCGGCGCCGGGACGGCGTCCGCGCCTGCGATCGTCGTTTCCTTGGCTGCCCGCTGCAAAAACGCACGCAACGGCGAGTCTGGACCGGCAAGCAACGTGACGAGGGAAGCGCCGTCGTCCGAACTCGGCAGCGGCCGCAACGCGACATCGCCGATCAAGGCATCCCATGCCGACACGTAGCCGTTCAGATAGAGGCGGTCCACCTCATCGGCCAGTTCGCGCGCCTGCTGCGGGCCGGCATCCTTCCGATCGAGCACCCAGTTGTCCTGACGAAGCTGAGCCAGTGCCGCATCGCGCAGTGCGACGTAACGGTGTAGACCGACCAACGTGTATGCGCCGGGCACCCCCTCGCTGAACCGCGCCCCGCTTTTGCGGTAGAGCACGAGCGCGGTCGCGCGGCCCGCCATCTCCGCCACCGACAACGGCTCCGGCATCGATGCACGCAGGGATCCCATGACGGTATCGAAGGCATACCGTGCCAGCGGTTGTGCGAGCAGCCGCGCGCGGGTATCGGCGATCAGCTTCGCATCGAGCGGCACGTTCGATGCGAACAGGACCGGATTGGCCCACGCGGCGCAATGCGCGAGCCATGCCGCCCGCTCGACGGCGGAAAGATCGGCCCGCGCGGCATCGCCTGTGATCCATGCCATGACGACGGCTTGTTGGGCATGCGCCTTCTGACCGAGCATCAAATAGGCACGCAGCGTGTCGAACTGCATCGAAGGTGCGGCGTTCGGATCGAGCAGCGTTTGCGTCATGCGCGCGACGACATACCGCTCCACCGTTTCGCGTAACACCGTGCGATACGCCTGCCGGCAGGCGGCTTCGAGGTGCATCTCCCGCACGATCCCGAGGCCGACGAGCCAAGACCCGCCGGAATCTTGCCAGGCTTGACCGCAAGGTAGCGCATGCGCCCGATCGAGCAACGCCAGCATCGCGCGGGGCGACTGTGTATCGACGCTGTTTCGCGCCGCCTGCACGAGCGCCACGGCGGCGGGCTCCGTGGCGGCGACAGCGGCGGTCCCGCGGTGGAAGGCCGTCAGGAGGCCTGCACAAGCGCATGCGATCAACACGGCGCATGACGCAGCGGCGATACGTGTGAGCACGACGCGCCGATGCGGCAGCGCATCGCGCGAATACACCAGCCCACGCTCGCGAAAGACGACATCCCGAAACAAGCCATCGATGAAGCAGGCCCGCTCGCCGCCCGCCGCCAAACACAACGACGCCGGCATATGTGGCTCCGACGGCGGCGCATTCCTCGGGGCCGCTGCAAAATGCACGCCACGCAACAAGGGAGGCTCCGGTCGCTCTGGCAAGGCGCCGAATGCCTCGTGCAACAGGCCGGTCAGCGGCGCCGTCAAGGCCGCCAACGCTGACGGAAATCGAAACGTCATCGTGGCGCGCCATGCATCGGGGCGCAACGGCATGCGTGCCGTCACCTGCGCATGCGCGTCGCGTGCCAAGCTGGCGAATGCTTGCGCCCAGTGGGTGCCCCAGGCGTCCAGGTGCGCCGCCCGGCTCATCGGAAGCACAATTCCCAACGGGCCGACAAGCCGTTCATCGGTCGAAGCACCGACGAAACAGTCGAAGCCGGTGATGCTGTCGCATTGCGTTACGACGACATAAACGGGAACGCGCCGCCTCCATAGCCGATAAGCTTCATCGATGCGCGCGCGCAGCATTTCGGCATGACAAGCGAGCCATGCGGCGTCCCCGTCCAAAAGCCGCCGTGCCGAGACCGCCACGACGATCCCGTTGACGGGACCGTGGCTACGCGCGCAGCGCAAACGCTGAATCAGGGCTCGCCACGTCGTCTCCTGCGCGGGGTCGCCCACGCAAGCTTCGAGCAGGATGGCCTGTTTACCGAACCATCCGCACACGGACCCATCGGCTGATACTGCCGCGGCGCGCAACGTCTGCTCCTCGACACGGCGCCCCAGCGCCGCCAGCATCGCCGATTTCCCGGCGCCTGGTTCGCCGATCACGAGATACCATGGCAGCCGATGCACGCTGTGCCGCCCGAAACGCCACGCGGGGCCGCCCGAGCGCGTCCAACGCAGCGCCGCCGCGATCAGGTCGTTGACCGCGATGCGCTGCTGCCTCCGGCGCGACGGGGTGGTAGCCGGCGATTCAGCAGTCGATGCAGCAGGCGATTCGTCTACGCGATCGTCGGCGGGTGCCGCCGCTCGATTTCCGCCGCTACGCCGAACGATGCGTAGATCGCGCAACGCACGGACGAGCCCTCGCAACGCGAACGAGAGCATCACGCCGAGCGCACAGGCTGCGATCAGCCACAGGCGCGCCGACGCAGACGCGAATGGCCGCTGCTCGTCGAACCCGAGATGCGGCGCCTTGAACCAGATCAGCGCCGCCACGGCAACCGCGAGCACCCACGCCGCCAGCATGCGCAGGCGGAGTGCTTTCCTTAGGATTACTAACATATATCGCGTTCTCGCTCAGATCGGCGCCCCACGGACGGACGCGCCATTACAGGGACGCCCCGCGGGCAACGATCGTAATGACGACACGGCGGTTGCGGGCACGATTCCCGGGCGAATCGTTCGGTGCCACGGGTGCCGATGCACCGGCGCCTTGCGCGAGAAAGCGTTCCGGGGCGCCCGCCTCTTTGCGCAGCAGGTTCGCGACTTCACTGGCGCGCGCAAGCGATAGCTGCCAGTTCGAACGCTTGCCGGGCGACGGCAGTGCATCGTCGGTGTGCCCGACCACAACGATGCGCGCATCGAGCTCGCGCAGCGCCAGGCCTACACGCTGGAGCAACGCGAGACGGCCGGGCAACACCACCGCGCTGCCCGAAGCAAACAGCGCATCGCTGCCGAGCGTCAGCACGGCGCGATCCGGCGCGCGCTCAAGCGCAAGCCGCCCGGCCGATAGATCGGCCGCCAACCGCTGAGCCAGCCTATCGGCCAGCGCACTCGTCGAAACCGCGGGCACCGTCGCCTGAGATACCGGTGCGACCCGAACCTGCGCCAAGGTTTCGATAACCGGTCTGGCTTGGGCATGCAGGTTGGCCTCCAGCATGACCAGCAAGGAGACGAACGCACATAGCGAACCGGCGACGATAGCGCCGCTGAGCTTCCATCGCCCGCCCCGCCGCCACAGGTGTTCGCTCCCTCGCATCGCGTCGGGCCAGACAGGCGGCGTCCCGCGTTCGGCAACGATGAGCCGTCGTAGCTCCGTGCGAACCGACTCGAGCTGCGACGGTCCTCCGTTCAACAACCGATAGCGCCCCTCCATACCGAGCGCGAGCATCACGTCAATCAGCTCCAACGCTTCGAGATGCGCCCCGGCGTCGCGAGCCAGGTCTTGCAAAAGCGAAAAGAACCGTTCACCACCCGACGTCTCGCCGTGAAAGAGGACCAGCAGGCTATGGCTCGCCCACGCACCGGCGCCTCCAGAGGGTGTCGCGGCGACGATTTCATCGACGAAGGTGCACAGGCAATAGCGCGCCGAGGTGGCGGCCGTCCCGCCGACCCCAGCATGCCGCGCAGCGGCGTCGAAGGCGTCGACCATCGTGCGCAGCCGATCGCGCAACGGCTCCAGCGCCTCCTCGAATTCGCGCGTGCGCAGCCTGCAAGCGAGTTCGAGCAGTGGGCGGGCCGCCTCGAGCAACCGGTTGCGCTCGCGCGGCTCCCGTGCGGGCGTGGCCCCAGCCGGATCGAACCATACGGCGTTCATTGCCGGATCGCCCAAAGTTGGAGTTCCAAACCGGGCAGCGTGCCCGCGACATGCATCGCGAGCGCGCCGGAGGACGCCAGTTGCGGCCACAACGAATCGTTCGCGTCGAGGGCAAAATAGCACCGCTGCGCATGAAACGGCAATTGACGCGGCGCTGCCGGCAGCAGACGCAGCCCGATGCCCGGCAGTTGCAGATTCACGAGATCGTCGATCGTTTCGAGCGGTCCGACTTTCAATTGTTGCGGCAATGCCGCGGCGAGCTGATCGGCCGCCATATCGGCACGCGCCGTCAACACAAAGCCGGCACTGGAGAACAGGGACGAATCGGCCACGCGTGCGACGTGGACGCCGAACGGGCGGGCATCGAGTCCGATCGCGACCGCCTGTGGGCTCATCGCATAGCTGAGCGCCTCGCGTACGTTCGCAATCAGCGGCTCGAACGACGATGCGAGGGCTTCGTGCCGATAGGGCCCATGCTCCCGTTGCCGCGCCGCCCCCCGTGTGAGTCCCGCCAGCTCGCCCGCCAATTGAAGTAAAGCGCAATAGAGCGTTTCAGGATGCACGCCCTCACTGCGCGCCCAGTGCGAAAGCAGCGGCTCACTACGATTGACGAGCTGCAGCAAGAGAAAATCGGCCAGTTCCGCGACGGCGCCAATGCCGGGTTGAGCAAGACGCGTCGCCAGCACTTGCGCACGCTGGCGCAACAAGCCGACGAGTTCATCGAGGAATGCCGAGAGCCGCGGCGCGACGCGATAGTCGAGGCACGACGGCATATAGGCGGGATCGAGGACGAGCCGATGATCCGCGCGGCGCTCGACGATACGTGCCACCCCGACGCAACTGAACGCATCGCCCACGTTGTCCGCGAAGGCCAGGTGCATTCGCACCCTCGCGACCTGCACGAGCGCGCTGTCCCCCGCCCGCGTGTGGCAATCGTCGACAACGTATTCGAGACGTCGATACCTCGCGTACGACTGACCGGCGGGCTCCGCATCGGTATCTGTATGGCCATCGGTATCGGCCCCGGCGGTATCGTCTTCGACTTCGGGCACCCCGGGCCGGGCGAGTGCCAACGCCAGTACGACGATTGCGTCGCGGCGGGTTTCCGGGACGTCGATCGGCAACGGCAGATCGCCGTGCTCGGGCAACGAAAACGGCGTGCCGTCCGGCATCACGCCTGCGCATGCGCGCAAAGCCAGCTTGCCGAGTGCCAACTGCGCGGAGTCGATCGTCAGCGCCGAGAACCCCCAGCCATGCCGCCCGCGCGACGTGCCGCACGCGCCGATCAGCCAATGCAGGTATCTGTCGTGCTGCTGCAAGTGCTGTTGCTGCAGCAGCATTCCCTCCGACCAAACCACCCTATCGTTGCAAACCATAATTCCTCCTGCGAGCGCTTTCATCCAGTCGCGCCGATCAAGCCCGCCATTTTTTTCCAGATCGGTTTGATCCATTTCCATACCGCGTTTCCGGCATCGCCCGCCGCGCACTCCGGCGTCAGCGTGAGTGTCGCGGCCGATGAACCGAAGGACGCGGCGATGTTCACGTCGTGCGGCGGCACAGTGGGGGCGACGTCGACCACCGCACGCCACTTCGTCGAGTCGATCCGCTGATACGCCGCAACGACGGCGAACGCCCGCGTGTCAGCCGGGAGCGGCCGCACGAATCGAACGTGCTCGCCCGGCTTCAGCACCAGCACGCTGCGCTCGAGGGCTGCTTGCCCGAGCACCGTCCGATCGTGGTCGTACAGTTCGAAGAAGGTCGCGCGATCGAACGCGTCGCGCGCGCTCAACGCATAAAGGCGCACGACGAGCGGTGCGGGACGTCCGTGTTCGTCCGCATTGATGGACGAGGCGGCCGCCAGCGTCCACCGCGCCTGCGGTGGAGCAGGCACAGGCGGCGCAGACGCGCAAGACGCAACCAACAGCGCGCTCACGATCGTCGAGGCGAGGCGCGCGCGCGTCATTTCGCTCCCGACCCATCGTCGGCCTTCTTCGGGGCGCTCGGCGATTGCGGCGAACCACCGGGTGCCGAGCCCGCGCTACCGCCGCTGTTCAGACCGACCATCGGGCCGCTGACTTGCACCCCGGCGGGCGAGATCGTGACAAAGCTGCCGCCGCATTTGAGCGTCAGCATCGCGGACGCCTCGATCACGACGCTCGCGCCGCCTTTGAGGTGGACGATCTCGCCTTGAATCGAGTAGTTCACCCCCGCCTTGTGCAAGACGTCCATCCCGGCCGACAGCGAAGCGCTCTCCCCGACTTTCACGCGCTGGGCGCCGTCGATCGTCAAATCGTGCCCGCCCACCTTGATGAGCTGCTTGCCCTCGACGATGGCGTGCGAATCGTCCCCCACCCAGGCCAACGCATTACCTTTGACGTAGCTGTCGGCACGCCCGTCGGTGTAGAGCAAAAGCTGCAGATTCTTATCGTCGAAACGCAACTCGCTGTGCTTGCCGTCGCCCGATAGCGATGCGGTACGAATCGCCGAAATCGCCTCGTGAGCAGGCAACGCATACGGCGGCGGGTTCGCACTGTTGTAGAGCGCGCCGACCACGAGCGGACGATCGGGATCGCCATCGACAAACGAAACGACCACCTCCTGCCCCACGCGCGGCATGAAAACCATGCCCCAGTTGCGGCCGGCCCATCCTTGCGCCACCCGAACCCAGCAGCGGTTCATGACCTCGCTCGAAGCGGGCGGCTCGAATTGCTCCCAGTGAAACTGCACTTTGACGCAGCCGTGTTTGTCGGTTGCCATCTCATCGCCCGCCGGCGCGACGACGAGCGCCGTCTGCATGCCCGCATGCGGCCGATGCGTCACGCGCGCCGGACGGAACGTCCGGTTGCGGGGCAGCGCCTCGAAGGTGCAGGCGAAGACGGGCTCGCTGCGCGCACTGGCATCGGCGCGCGGCGTGTAGTCGCCGACACGCAGCCGGTAACACGCCTGCGTCACCAGGTAGTCTCCGTTCTGATCGGCCCGGGGATGCCCGGTCAGCGTGAACAGCTTGCCCGGCTGCAGCGCGCGCGCCGTCGAAGTGCCGGATGCGCGAGCGCCGGTTGCCTGCAGAGCGTCGATACGCGCTTGCGCCAAGCGGCGCCCATCGCCTTGCGCCACGTAGTGCGTGCCGAACTCGGCTGAGCGATAGCGCCGCTCCCCGGCATCGCCCGACGCCCGCGCCACCAGCGCCTGCTGCTGGGCGCTCGCCTTTGCGTTGGCGAAGTCGAACGCCGTCAACTCCGCCATCCCCGCTGTCAGTTCTTCCTCGAAACGCCACCCGTAAATCGATTCGGCGAGCGTGTGCCCATCCAGCAGTGCATCGGCAAAGGCGATCGAACCCGTGCTGCCCGGCGTAGCGGGCGCATCGGCCAGCACCAGCCGGTCCTTGCCGCCTTCATGTTCGAAGGAGTAATAGATCCCCTCGCGCTCGAGCAACCGGCTCACAAAGTCGAAATCGGTCTCGTCGTACTGCGCGCAATGCTCGAGCGCCGGATAGCTCGCAGTACAAGCGTTGCTGTAATCGACGTCATAGTCGGCCAGCACGGCCGCGACGATCTGGGGTACGGTGCGTCCGTGGAAGAAGCGGCAATGCGTCGCGCGCGTGAGCAGCCACAGGCTCGGGCGGACTACAGCCTCGTAGCGGAACACAGCGCCGCGCGCGTCGTGAGCGACCGGGTACTCGGCGGTCGCGAAGCGCGCGACAATGCCGTTGAATTGACGCACGCGCGAGCCCGTATCGAGCGAAATCGACAGGCGCGTCCCAAGCAAGGCTTTGGCCGTCAAATCGGAGCGCGCGCTGAGCAGCACCGCGCGCATCTCGAACGGGCGCGACATCGCTTCGTTGCCGTCCATCCACGACAGCGCCAGTGTGTAGTCGGGCAGCACGGTCGCCACACGGGCTGCGCGGTTGGCCTGCAGGAGAGGGGTCATGTCGAATCTCGTTCTCGCGTTTTCGCGTTTTCGCGTTCTCTCGCCGCCTTACGGCACCATCGTCCGAACTGCGCCCGCCACCCCGATCGTGACGCTGCCCCCAAAGATGCACAGGCAGACGCTGCCGTTATTCAACGCGGGCATATTGCCGACGAGCACGGTCGGTGCGCCGGGCACCCATGGCGCCTCGGTCTGCGGAATACACGGCGCCGGTGTGAGCACGCCCATCGCCGCGGCGGTCGCCGCCGCGACAGCGGGGTTCGCCGCCGACGTGCACATGCCGAAGGTCGGGATATTGACGAGCGGCTCATGATCCATGATGTTGGCCGCCGGCCGCCCTTCAATGAGCACGCGCGCTTCCGGCAGAACCACGAGCGCGGACGGCGCCGCCCCGAACGAGCACGTCAACTGTGCGCCGGCAACGACGGGTTGAGGCATAGAACGCTCCTTGCTCCAGTTTGGAATGACCGCTGCACGTCGCAGCCGAAGCCACCATTGACCACGCGCAACTCAATGCCCGTCGCGCGCGCGTGCTCCATGCATTCGCGCTCGCCAAGCAGAGCCTGGCCGATCTCCGGCAAGATGGCGTCGGCGATGACCGCGTCCACAAGCCGCGCGCCGCTCGCGCGTTCACCGCATCGATCGACGATCGCGGCTACCACCGTATCGTCGTAGCCGAGCGTCACCGCCTGCTGAGCCAGCACTTGCTCTCGAACCTGATCGAGCTGAACGCGCACGATCGAGCGCATCGATTCGTCCGACAAAGGCAGATACGGAATCGTCGTCATCCGAGCCAGCAATGCCGCCGGAAACACCGTCGAGAGCGCCTCACGCAACGGCGCACGCAGTGCATCGAGCGTCGCCGCACACTCGCCGTCGCAGCGCTGCCACGTTTGCAGGATGTCGTCGTCGCCAAGGTTCGTCGTCAACAAGATCAGCGTGTTGCGGAAATCGACGATGCGCCCTTGGCCGTCTTCCATCCAACCCTTGTCGAAGACCTGATAGAACAGCGCATGCACATCGCGATGGGCCTTTTCGATCTCATCGAGCAGTACGACGCAGTAAGGTTTGCGGCGCACCGCCTCGGTCAACGCCCCCCCTTCGCCGTAGCCGACATAGCCAGGCGGCGCGCCTTTCAGCGTCGACACCGTATGCGGTTCCTGGTACTCGCTCATGTTGAACGTGATCAAATTGCGCTCGCCGCCGTACAGCGCTTCGGCGAGCACCTGCGCCGTTTCTGTTTTGCCCACGCCCGAAGGGCCCGCCAGCAAAAAGACGCCTAGCGGCCGCCCTGGGCGTTGCAGGCCCGCCCGGGCGACGCGGATGCGGCGAGCGATACGCCGCGTCGCATGACCTTGCCCGACGATGCGCGTGTCGAGCCGCTGCGCCAGGCCAAGGACGCTATGGAGTTCGTCGCGCACCATGCGGCGCACGGGGATACCGGTCCAATCCTGCACGACCGACGCAACGGCCTGCCGATCGATGTTCGCGACGACGAGCGGCGCTTCGCCTTGGTGTTCGCGCAGTTCGCCTTCAAGGCGTGCAAGATGGTCCGGCCCAGCCTCGTGCGTGTCGGCCTGCTCGTCTACCGACTGTGGGGCGGCTTCGCCCTGCGCCTCGCGCCACAGCGCTGCGCGCAGCGAGAGCACTTCCCCGACGCTGCGCGCTTGCTCGCGCCAGCGCCGCTCCAGCGCACTCGCCTCCTCGCGCGCCCGAGCCAGGGCCTGCGCGAGTTGCTGCACTTGCTCCGGCGCGCAGCGCCCCAGCACTTGCTCGCGTGCCGCGCTGGCGTGTTCGGCCGCAAGGGATGCGATTCGCTCGCGCACGCGCTCCAACGGCGGCGGCACGGCATCGCGACTCGCGCAAACGCGCGCACAGACGGTGTCGAGCAGGCTCACGGCCTTGTCCGGCAACTGCCGATCGGAGATGTACCGATGACTCAGCGAGACCGCCGCGTGCAACGCCTCTTCGAGCACTTGCACGCCGTGATGCGCTTCCATCGCCGGCGCGACGGCGCGCAACATCGCCAGCGCCTGCGCTTCGTCAGGTTCTGCGATCGCAACAGTCTGGAATCGCCGCACGAGTGCGGGATCGCCTTCGATGTGCCGCTTGTATTCGGCCCACGTCGTCGCGGCGATCGTGCGCAGCGAACCACGCGCCAAAGCGGGCTTCAGGAGATTCGCCGCGTCCCCCGTTCCGGCCGCGCCGCCCGCACCGACCAAGGTGTGCGCTTCGTCGATGAACAGGATGATCGGCGGCTGTGCCGCCTGCACTTGTTCGACCACTTGCCGCAAGCGCGCCTCGAACTCGCCTTTCGCGCCGGCACCCGCCTGCAGCAACCCGATATCGAGAGACCGTAGCGACACGTCCCGCAGCGCCGCCGGCACCTCGCCGGCGACGATGCGTTGCGCCAGCCCTTCGACAACAGCCGTCTTTCCAACGCCGGCTTCGCCCGTCAAGAGTGGATTGTTCTGCCGCCGGCGCAGCAGGATGTCGATGACTTGCCGAATCTCCTGATGCCGGCCCACAACCGCATCGAGCTGGCCTGCTCTTGCACGGGCAGTCAGATCCACCGTATAGCGTGCCAGCGCGTCCGGCGCCGGCGCGGCGGATCCGAGCGCCCCGGCCGACTGGCCCGGATACGTATCGCCCACGGCGGCATCGGGCGCACCACGCGCCGCGCCCGAGTGCGCTTCCGGCGACTGTCCGTCGATCGCGTCGAAGGCGCGAACGCATGCCCGTTCATCGAGACGTCCCAGCGTCGGCGAGCAGGCGGCCAGTGCCCGCCGCAATGAAGGGCTGGCCATGACACCGATCAGCACATGCCCCGTACGGACCTGCTCGGCGCCGTACATCAACGATGCGTACATCCAGCCGCGCTCTGCGGCATCGAGTACGTCGGACGACAAATCGAGCGTCTGCCCCTGACGGCCAGGCAATCGTTCGAGCGACGACGCGAGTTCGCGTGCAATCGCCGCGGCATCGAATCCGACATGCGCCGCGATCCGATGCAGATCCGAGTCGTCGTATTGCAGAATCTGGAGCAACCAGTGGGCTAACCCGATGCACGCGTGCCCACGCACCTTGCCAAGCGTGGTGCCGCTTTCCACCGCCCGGTAGGCAATCCCTCCTAACCTGCCGAACAGCGCGGCCCGACTCAGTTCTGCCATGACGTTTCGTCCTTATTCAGTTGTGCGAATGATTTGATGGGCGCCTCGAAAGCGTAGGACGGGTTCCGCAGTCGTCGCCTTCCTCGTCGATCCGATCCACGTGTTCCGTGCGAGCCGCGTTCTCGCGCCGAGGCGCATGGCGGGTGCCGCGTCGTGCTCAAGCCGCAGTACAACTTCGAAGTCGAGCGTTGCGCCCGCATAGAGGTGCACCCATGCCGCGATACGGTCGAAGCCCCTCGTGCCGGGTTGTAGCCGCTCGCTTTGGGCCGCGTTCATCGGACCGATGACGATCCGAAATTTGTGCTGCCGGTCCCACTTGCGACGGCCTAGTACGTAGCCTTCGCCGAGCGCTGTGCGATTGCGCTTGCCGAGTCGGACGCTCGCCGTTTCGGGTAAGAGCAACCATTGGCCGACGAACGGCTCGATCCGCGCCGGTAGGGCCAACTCGTGCGACAGCAGCGCGGCGAGCCCTCTGGCGTGGCGGCGGCGGTCTCCCAGCGCCGCGGCCGCCCCCAGTCTCGCGTAACGGCCGAGCGGCGCCTGTGCATGCGCGGCCTCATGCGCAAGACCGCAGACGCTGCCGGCATACGCGGCGAAACGGTCTTCTCCGGGCCGGTCCATTCCGACAACCGGCTGGCTGTCCGCCCAGGCGCGATACAGCAAACTCGCCATCCGATGATGAAAGACATCGAGAAAGCGCTCGATCGTGCGATCGCCCTGATGTCGCGAACGTGCCCGCACGTACTCCGTCACGTGCAGCGGCATCGCTCCATCGGGACCGAGCAGCCCGAAATCGAGCGCGAGTCGAGCGGGTCCAGTCTCGGTCGCCGGCTCGTAGGACGTCACCTGCGCAGCCGAGAAACGCAGATCCGCGTCATGGCCAAGGCGAATGGGCTCGTGCGCCGCGCGCGCCGCCGTGCCGATGTGTGCATGGTGCGGATGCGTCGATTCGATCAGCCGCAATGCTTGGAACGCATCGAATTGCTTCCCGCGGGCGCCCAATTGCAGGGCCAGCGTCACAGGATCCCGCATCGCCCCGCCCTTGCCGGATAGCGTGTCACGATGCCGCGCGTAGGCGTACATAGGACCGTTTCGGCGAATTGATTGATCGGCATGTAATCGGCAAGCGCTGCGGCCAGCACTGCGCCGAAGCGCGCAGCGCGTGCGCCTCCGAAGGCCGTGTCGTCGAACGTCAACGAGATCTCCAACCCGCGGCCGAAACAAACCGGCCCTGGCAACGGCAACCGGCGCGTGATCGCCCTCGCGCTCGCCTGTCGCAATAGCGAGATCTGGTGCCGACCCGCCGAGTCGTCGGCGGGACACAACGCCGACAACCACTGACGCAATGCCCGAGCATCGTCGCCAACCGCGCCCACCCGACGCCCGGCTTCGTCGAAACCGCACGTCACAAGCGGCAGCCGGCTGGTCGAGAGCATGTCGATCAAGCGCCACACATTTGCTTGCTCGGCGTGAGCGGGCCTCGGCGCCGTCGGCCCCGCGAGCACGCGAATATGATCGACAGCTTGCAATTGCGCCCCCCCGGTAAAGTCCGTCGCTCCGGCTCCGACCGGCATCGACAACGGCAGATCCCGATTCGTGCAAAGGACGTCAGCGCCGAGCTGCCGCAAATCGCCCGAGTACGGTGCCTCATCCGGTGCCACGAGCGCCACGAACACTTCGGTGCCCGTGTAGCGTGAGCGAGGCCCGCGGACACGCTCGCGCGCCGAGAGCAGACGCGGCGAGCGCCGCATCTGAAAGTAGCCCTGTTCCGTCTCGCCCTCGCCCGGATCCCGGGCGCGATAAAACGGCGCGAAACGCTGCGGTGTTGCGTCCACCGCCGTATAGCCATCGATGCCGTCGATCGCGAACACTTCAAAGTCGAGCGGCCGGGTGCGATCGACGACCACGTGGTGCTCGAAGCGGCGGTCGTCGAGCGCAATGCGATCGGCGCGGCGATGGAACAGATTGATGACCGGCGTGCAATGGAGAGCGAAGCTCGATGCATCAACGCCCGTGCGCAGCGTCGCATCGTAAACATCGAGCAAAAATACGAGTTCGAAGGTCGTTTTGCCGACGTCGAGCAGACTGGCCGCGGCCTCATGCAGTCCAGCCACCTCGACGAACGAATACCGCTCTGGAAATGCGAAATATTCGCGCAGCAAGCGCACGCCGCGATACGTGGCGCTCGTCGTGGGAAGCAGGGCCTCGCCGTCAGCGAATCCCTTCGCTTCGACGCAGCGCGCGGGCAGCGGTACATAGCGCGCTTCCTGCGCGGCGCCGACACGAATACAAGCGGCCAAACAATGCCCCCTCATTCGCATCTGAAGCAGTTCGTCCAGCCCCTCGCTGCCTCGCAGGTAAAGCGGCAGCCGGTCGAGCAAACGAATCGCTGCTCGCTCGGTGGGTCCCCATTCGAATCGAAGTGTCAACACGGCCTTTGGCGCACGCTCGACCGATGCTGCCCACCCCGGTGGCAAACAATCGAACGCGCGGTAACCGGCGTGTGTCAGGCGCAACGGCAGCAGCGTGACCGCATGCGCGGTCCGGTATTCACAGCGCGTCGCACCGTCGCGATCGAGCTGACTCGACAGCGTG
This sequence comes from Trinickia sp., assembly GCF_051961175.1. Taxonomy (GTDB): domain Bacteria; phylum Pseudomonadota; class Gammaproteobacteria; order Burkholderiales; family Burkholderiaceae; genus Trinickia. The sequence continues at coordinate 24,864 of NZ_JBQCDN010000283.1, forward strand.
GTGCCGCGCGGGACCGCAACACCGCGCGCGAGCGCCGGGTGTGTCCGGTCTGGCTCGATTCGCACAACGGCCATCGACGGCGTCGGCCCGAGTAGCCCAGGGTAGATCGCCTCCGCAAGATGATGCGTAAAACGCGGAAACTGCGCATCGATTTGCATACGCACGCGGGCCGCGAGAAAACTGAATCCCTCGAGCAGCCTTTCGACGTATGGATCGGCGCATTCGAATGCATCCAGCCCCAAGCGCGAAGCCACTTTCGGATAGGCACGCGAGAACTCTCCGCCCACCTCGCGAAGATGCCGCAGCTCCTCCTCGTAATAGGCCAGCAGCGACTCGTTCATTGCCTACCCTCTCCGGACGTCGAATCCGCGGCCTCGATGATCCTCGCTTGCCCGCACTCCAAATCGAGTTCCGTCCTGAAGTAGAGCCGTTCGGGATAAGGCTGCGCCCAGAGGTCGCCCTCGACGAGAAACGCAACCGCGGCACGGCCGCCCGCTTGATTGGCATCGATCGGCTTGACACGCAGTGTTCCCGCCACGACGCGCGGCTCGAAGCGAGTGATCGCACATTCGATTTCCCGCGCGAGCGCGGCCAGGTCCAGGCTCGAACGCGCCAAACCGGTCACGTCGCGCAGCCCGTAATTGACGACCGACGCCGCGGCGAGCGGGTGGGAGGCGAGCGAAGCGCAACCATACAAGGCGTGCGCGTTCAATAAATTCGACAGGTCGCGCAAGACACTCGCGCGCAACTGCGCCGTCGACATCACACGCCGATCGCGCGGCTCGGCCCGCTCGTGCGGCGCATCGTCGGACAAACGATCGAGCAGCGCGGGCTGCAGGCGGTCCCGGCTCGTGAGTTCTGTCATGGGAGGGGAAGTCGATAGGGATGCAATCGCGAACGAAGGGAAGCGGCCCCCGGTAGAAACCCGCGCCGCCCCTCGAAACCGCATAACAAAACAGCATCGTCAAAAAAAACAAAGCCGACTTGCCCATAGAAACAA